>JAUNHB010000080.1 GCA_030524125.1 Eubacteriales bacterium
CCTTTTGCGAAGCAAAACTTCATAATGAGCCCGCGAATGTTCCTGTTCGCAGGGCGCCTGTGAGCAGGAACATCACAGGCTGATCCGGACGATCTTGTTGCCCCAGCCCTCCAGCACGGGATTTTCCTCCACCGCGGTCACGAACTCCTCTGTGGCGTCAAAATATCCCACCGGCGTGTACTCTCCGGAAATCTCCGCGTCCTGATAGAACAGCACGATGCGGTTGGGCTCGGAATAATAGACCTCCCCGGCCCGCTCCTCCGTCACCGTCTCCGGCGCGGACGGGATCTCATAACGGTCGGGAATGTCGTAATACTGCATCACTTCCCAGTCGTCGTAGTCGTCATAATGATAGATCGGAAGCCGCCAGTCGCTGGTACCCACATATCTGGCAATGGCGGCCGCCGTGTCGTTGTCGTAAATATGAAGAGTGAAAGCCTCCCCGTCGTCGCCAAAACGCACGGTCAGCTCCGTGACGGTCTCCTCTTCCCCGCCTGTCTCCTCCGCATTCTGGTCTGTCCCGGAGGCCGGCGCGCTCTCCTCCGCCTCCTGCTGCTCAGAAACGCTCTGCTCTTCGGAAATATTCTGCTCTCCGGAAGCGCTCCCCCCGCAGCCTGTCAGGGCCGCGCTGACGCCGACCGCCATAAGCGCCGTCAAAATTGCCGTCGTTCTCTTTTTCATGCTCTTGATTCCTCCTGTCTCTCTGTTACAAGCTCCGGGCGATCCGTCATCCGATCACCGCTCCCGCTGCGGCCCCCATGCCAAAGAGCAGCAGCAATATACCCAAAATCCCATGCATCGTTCCATAGATCCGTCCCGTCACCCGGCCGCGAAATACGCTCACGGTTCCCGCAAGAAGCAGCCACCATACTCCCGTTCCCATGGCTATGCCGCACAGAAGCCTGCATCCCTCCGCTGCGTTTACGCCCTCTAAGATACCAAAGGAGGCGAAGGCCGTGAGAAAGGCCAGAATCGTCGCCGGATTTAAGATGGCCACCGCGAAGGCGGAAGCAAAAAGCATCGGGAGTCCTTCTGCCCTTCCATCCGCCTTTCGCCTATCCTCCATGTCCGGCCGCGCCTCCTTCGCCTTTTTCAGCGTCATGAGGCCGAAGATCAGGATGAGCGCTCCGCCAAAAAGCCGGATGGGCCGCTGCAGCCCCAGAAGGAAGTCCGAGACTGCCGTCAGGCCGCAGACGCCGACGAAGCCGTAGACGCAGTCCGCCGCCATGGAGCCAAGTCCCGTGAAAAGCCCGGCCGCGAAGCCCTTTTCCAGCGTCCGCTGTATGGTCATGACGCCGATCACTCCGGCCGGCACGCCGAAGATCAGGCCGATCAGGATTCCCCTGACAAAGTAGGATTCCACCGTCATACCGCCGTTTTCAGGCTGTCTGTGCAGAGGATTCTCGTTTTCTCTGTGTCCACCTTATCCTTCTCCAGGATCAGCTCCCCGATATGGTCCGCGCGGATCACGCCGGAGGTGGGGTTGAGCACGCTGTCGATGCCGCCCTCGATCTGGGCGTCCACCGTGGAATACTCAAAGGCCAGCGTGGTATTGAGGAGGCGGCAGTTCTTCATCACGAGATTGTCGATGTAGCACATTCCCTGGAGGCTTTCGATGGTACAGTTGATGAGCGTCAGGTTTTTCGCGTTCCAGCCCAGATACTCCCCGGAAATGAAGGAATCGTACACCGTCACATTCTCGCTGTTCCAGAAGGCGTCCTTGGAGAGCATTCTGGCATTGTGAATCTCGACGTTTTTGCAGCCGTCAAAGGAATAGTTGCCCACCAGCGTAAAGTCCCGAAGCTTCATATCGCTGCTGTTCATGGCGAAATAATCGCCCTTCGCCGTCACCTGTTCAAGCTCCACGCCGTCGCAGCTCCAGAGAGTCTCCGCCGCGTTGGGGAAGTTCACGTTTTTCAGAATTACCTTGTGACAGCGGCGGAAGTTCTTCGGGGCCTCGATGACCGCGTTTTCCACCGTGATGTCATCCGTGTACCACACGCCCGCCCTGCCCATCTCGAACCAGGTACAGTCCTTCGCGCAGATGTTTTTCGCGTACCACAGAGGGTACTTCCACTTAAACATGCTGCCGTACAGCTCGATGTTCCGGCTCTCCTTCAGGGGCGATTCCCCGTCGTCAAAAATCGTGTCATAGATTTTTAAATTCTGTCCCTGAAACAGCGCCCGCTCTCCCGTCAACCTCTGCTGCCGGATCTCGTTTTTGCTCTCATTTACTATTTTCATGTCCTGTGTTCTCCTTTCCGATTTTCCTGCTTTTCATGCTTTTATTATATGTTTCTTTCTCTTTTATGTCTAATGCTTATATAAAATATCTACAAATGCTTTTTAACTATAATATTAGTTTCCCTCTATGAGCTCCGTCAGATCTGTTTTCCGGATACGCCCCGAGGAAAGCCATGAGAAGACCGTGAAGGCCAGCACCACGGTCAGAATGGGAAGCAGGGTATTTCCCGCCGTGGGCCGGGAGGCAAAATTGCTGATTCCCATAAGGCGCATGACTGCCCCCACCACAGGATCGGTGAGCGTAAGCGCAAGCAGGGTTCCGGCCGCCGCTCCGATTCCCGCCGTAATGGCAAAGCGCAGCGTGAACAGCACGCGAAGCCTCGTATCCGAAAAGCCCATGGCCTTATAAATCCCAAGCTCTCGCCTTTCCGCCCGCAATAATTTGCTGCCTGTCATGGCAGTCACGATCAGCACGAAGGCGAAGACTCCGCCGTACATGACCATAAGCAGCAGATCCATGGCCCGAATGATACCTGCAAGCCCCGGCCATGAATTCTCATGGACATGGACGTCCCCGCCGTAAGTCTCCTCCAACGCCTGACGAATGGCCTGCTTTTGGGAGGCGTCCTCCAAAAAGAGATGATGGCACCAGAGCCTCTCGTCGTCCGCGCCAATCCGCAGATACCCCTCCCGGCTCATGCCGATATTGGAGCCCATCTCATTGGCGCACTGGTAAATGCCCGCTACCCGGTAGGTCTCCTGCGCCAGATCCCCGCCTACAAGCACCTCATCTCCGATGGAAAGCCCCGTGTCCGCCGCCACGGTCTCCGTGATCACGATCTCATCCGCCGCCCGGCTGGTCTGCCCCTCCAGAATATGAAAGCGCTCCGGATCGGAAATCACATTGGCCGTGTAAGTGACGCCTCCAAGGTTCACGCCTGGCATGGCCAGCTCATAGCTGTCTGTGATGGGGGTAAAGGAGGCCGCCAGCTCCTCCATCTCCTGCGCCGAAGCGGTTCCCATGGCCTGCACTCCCAGATCGTGATCCGCCGGGTTGAAGGCGTCCATCATGCCCTGCCCCTCCGGCCCCAGCCAGCTGTCCATGTGTCCGGTGAGCGAAGCAAAGAATACCAGCAGCATGGCCGTGACTCCCGCCGCCAGATAGCGGCGCCTTCCGCTGCCAAGCTGCCGAAGGGCCAGCGAAAGGTTCCATCCCTTCATCCGAAGTCTGACGCCTCTTCCCGTTTTTCGCGAAACGCCCGCCTGCTCCCGCAGGATTTCCATGGGCCGAAGTCGGCCGACCGCGCGCATATGGAACTGGATAAATCCAAATACAAGCAGAAGAATCCCAAGCTCGGCCCCAAGGCAAAGCTCTGTGGGAAGTCCCACTGGAATCCGGATCCCCGTGGTGGTAAGGGTGGCCGCCGCGATGCGCCCGCTTCCCACCGACCCAAGACCAAGGCCCAGAAGCAGGCCCGCGAGCACGCTGGCAACATAGGGAAGCCCCAGAATCCCCTTTAGGTTTCGCCCCGTAAAGCCGAGGGTTTTTAAGATACCCAGATCCTTTCGCTCCTGCTCTACCGCGCCGGATACGCTGTGGGACAGCACCACCAGCGCCACAAAGAGCAGCACCAGCACAAAGGCCAGAAACAGGCCGCTGTAGGCTGTCTGCAGGATGATCATGTAGTCGAAAATCGCGTCCGCGCTGTAGGCAAACTCCTGAAAGCGGGACACATCCGTCCCCTCCGCCACCGCTGCGCTCAGTCCCGCGGCCGTTTCCTGAGTCCCGTTCTCCTCCGCGGCGAAAAGGTGCAGCATGGCCCCGTCCCTTGCTAATGCGTCGATTCCGGCGTCCCGAATCTGCTGCCGGACGCTCTCGTAATCCTCCTGTCCGATCAGAAAGCCCTTCATGCCAATCATCGAGCTTCCCATAAAAGGGTCCTCATAAAAGCCCCTTATGGTCAGCGTAATCGTCTGTCCGCCTCTGGCCACAGGAACCGTGACCGTATCCCCGATCTGTGCGCCAAACATGGAGATCAGAGAGGCGGATACATAGGTCTCTCCCTGCCCGATCTCAGGACTCTCCTCCTGATAGCCGGACAGATCCTCCAAAAAGAAGCGGTAGCGATCATCTCCCGGCTCCTGAAAGATCAGCTGTCCGTCGCTGTCCGATTCCTGCCCGCGAATCTCATAGGAAGCGAAGAGAACCGGCTGCGACTCCACACGGGACACCTCCGAAAGCTCTGACACCTGTCCGGCCAGATAGGAAATCCCGCTCTCCCCTTCCGCGTCCGGCACCTGAGATACCCAGACAGTCAAATCCCCGTAGCCTGCCCGCAAAAGCTCCTCCCGAAGATACCGCTCCGAGCCTTCCCACAGCCCAAGCACCGACACGAGCAAAAAGGAGACTGCGGACATCAGACACAGGATGCCAAAAAGCGTTCCGCCGTGTCTTCGGAAGGAATCCTTCCAAAGAATCTTACGTTCCATCTGATTTCCTCCTTTACCAGCGAAGCTTTTCCAGCCAGCGGTTTACCGTTTCTTTTCTCTCTTTTGCCCGCTCCACCTCATAGGGCGCGAGCCGAAGCTCATCCAGCACTTTGCCGTCCTCCAAATAGAGAATCCGGTTCCCCCGGATGGCCGCCCGCACATCGTGGGTGACCATGAGGATGCTCTGTCCGCCCTCGTTTAAATCGGTGAAGAGCCGCAGCACCTCCTCGGAGGTTTTCCGGTTCAACGCTCCCGTGGGCTCGTCCGCGAAGAGCATGGAGGGACTGTTGATCACCGCCCGGGCGACGGCCGCCCGCTGCTGCTCGCCTCCGGAGGCTTCGCCGGGCAGCCGGTCCTTCGCCCCTTCGATTCCCATCTGCGCAAGCAGCTCCCGCGTCCGCACGCGCACCTGGCTTTCCGTGCGCCCCTTCGCCTTCGCGGCCAGAAAGCCCGGCGTCAGGATATTTTCCTCCAGCGTCAGGTTGCTGACAAGGTGGGCCTGCTGAAAGACAAAGCCGAAATCCTCCGCCCGGAGCCTGGCCATCCCCCTTTCCGAAAGCTTCGTAATCTCCTGTTCCCGATACCGCACGCTTCCCTCTGTCAGATGGTCCATTCCGCTCAGCACATACAGGAGAGTGGATTTTCCCGCACCGGAAGAACCCATGACAATCGTGAAATCGCCCTCGTAAATGCTCACGGACACATCCTCCAGCACATCGTTTTCCCGGCCGCCCTGCCGAAAGGATTTTTTGATTCCTGTTCCTTTTATCAAGATCTGTTCCATGTTTTTCCCTCCTGCTGACGCCTACGCCACGATCAGCTTTTTCTTTCCCGTCCGGGTGTCCGGCCGTATCTCCTGCACAAAGCGCACGTAAAACTGCACATATTCCAGACGCTTCTCCCGCAGAATCCGCTTCATCTGCCGCAGCATCTCCTTGCGCACATGGTCCTGCTTTCCCGGTTCGGGCACCTCCGTCAGCATCTCAAAGGCGTCCTTTCCCACCTGACGGAACTGGTAGTCCACAAGACCCTCGATGCAAAAGCCCTCGATAGCCAGCGGATGAAGAAATTCTCTTTTGCCCTCGCCGCTTTCAAACCAGAGCAGATCCTCATTTCTCCCCTGTATCCGCTCCGCGCGGGTAAAGGGATAAGTCTGCGTTTCCGCAGCCGGCCAAAGCGTCAGGCGATCCGAGATTCGATAGCGAATCAACGGCTGAACGTAATTGTAAAGGCAGGTCAGGTACAGCTCCCCCTCCTTCGCCTCGATGATATTCATGTCGTCAAAGAGATACATTCCGTCTTCCCCGGTTAGCTCTGCTCCCAGTGACAGAGACTCACTGGCTCCATAAAAATTTACAACCTCCGCCTGAAAGGTCTGCTCTAAATATTGTCGGAGACAGGCTACGAGAGGTTCTCCGCAGGAAACGATACGTTGTACATCCAATTCTACTTCTCCCCGATGCACCAGTTCTCCGAGAATCTTGATGGCCGAGGGATAGCCCACGATCATGTTCGGCTGAAATTCCCGGATCTGCCGTACCCATTCCTCCAGCGGCGTCTTGATATCCAGAAACAGCTGGCGGGCGTTCATGCCCTCGACGCCGTCTCCCACGGCCATGGCTCCCCCGTAGCGCCCGTCCGTGGCCGCCAGATAGGCGATGCGGGGCCCGCTTAACAAAAACCTTACCATCTGCCCCACGGACATCCCCCATAAGGCTCCGCGGATCATTCCGGCGAGCATCTGCTCCCATGCCCTCTCCCCGTAGACAAAGTAGGCGGGCTTTCCCGTGCTGCCGGAGGAATGCACCAGATGATAACGTCCCAGAAAGGTCTTTTGCTCCATGGAAGCCCGAGCGTCAAAGCGCCGCAGCTCCTCCTGCTTAAGCTCTCTCTCCGTCACCAGCGCGTCAAAATGCTCCAGAAATTCCTTCTTTTCAATGGCAGGAAATGCAGACAATGGCATGGACGCAAGATTCTCCTCCGTGATGCCCGCAGCCTCAAATTTTCTCCGGTAATACTCGGAGTTCTGATAGGTGTAGCGCAGCAGCTTTTGAAGCTTTTTCTCCTGAAGCGCCCGGATCTGCTCCCTGCTCTTTCTCAGATTTCTTTTCATGGAATACAGCTCCCACAGGAGTTTTATCGTTCTCATCTTCCTCTTCCTTTCCGTCACTCCGCTATCTGAAACGTCCAGCTTTTTGTATAGTCTTCCCGGTGATAATAGCGGGCCTCCTTCGCCTGCTGGTCGTAGACGATGCTCCACTCCGTAGACTCGAACTCTCCAAAGTTATGTTTGCTCACGCTGTCCAGCGCGTCCCGTACGCCTTCTGTTGTCAGTGTTTCCTGTTCTTCCAGAAGATTCATCAAGGTATCATAACGTTCATGAGACTGGCTGGTTCCGATTCCCTGTTTCTCCCCTTCTGCCAGATAAAAGTTCGTCACCACCGGAGTCTCCGTCACGATCATCTCATTGTCGATATATTCCACCGCCACGCTGCGCCCGTCCGCGTCCGCGATGGCAAAGTGGATCATCATGCCCATCGAGCCGTGCAGGTCATACTGACCGAGGAGCGCCACCGCCTCCTCCACGTCGGCCGCCTGATTCAGCATCAGGCGCACCGCCGTGGTGGTCGTCAGATCCGGCCTGTCCGTATCCTGCTCGATCTGCGCGTTGTCCTCGATCATGTTGACGGAGACTGCCAGACCTGCCTCGTTCATGCCGTCCAGCGGCGCGTACAGGGCGGCCATGGTCAAAATCTGGTCACTATTCAGCGCAAGCCCTGTCAGCATCCCGGCTCCCTGCCGGATGAACCCCACATTTACTGTGGAAATCGAGGCATATCCCTGCGTCGGTCTGGAACCCACGATCAGAGCCTCACACCGATTCCAGTCAAAGTTTCTTCCAAAGAGATAACCGCCCGACTGCGCCTGCGCGGAAATCGTGCTGCAGCCAAAGGCCTCCGTCTGAAAGCTCAGCCCCTCCGTCCCGGAGAGCATGGTTTCTGTGAGAAACTGTACCACCTGGCTGTCGGAGGAAGCCCCGCCCTGCCGCAAAAAAGCGTCAAAGCCGTAATCCCCTTCATAGGAAACCGCCGAAAAGTCCTCGTCCAGCTCTGTGATGCTGTCCGTCCATGTCATCATCTGATTCTCCTCCTCCATGGCTTCTCCGGTCTGTGCCAAACTGTTTTCCACTGTCTCTTCTTGGCTCTCCTGTCTGCCTTCTTCTAAGCTGCCGCAGCCGGCCAGCAGCAACGTACATACGGCTCCGGCCGTCCATAATTGTCTCATCTGTTTTCTCATGCAAATTCCTCCTCATACCATTGCTACTTTAACCGGAGCAGCTAAAGCCCCTCTAACAAATATGCAAATTTTTTCTAAACCGTATCGTTTCGTTGATTTGATTGTAGCAACCGGAATTATAAATAGCAAATACTTATAGGCAATATGGTTTCATGCTTTTTCTCTATAGCCGTACAAAAAAAGGACTGTCAGTCCACGAATCTGTGGCTGAAAGTCCTTTTTTATGCAACAGGAAATTCCTCCGAATTTCCTATTGCACAAAAAGACGCTCCGCGGGATCGCACTGCGGCGGATCGGAATCATGTCGCTTAAGCGACCCGCCGCAGGCGGAGAAGCCTGCGTAGCAGGATTCTTTTTTACTTTATAGGAAAGATCGACTCGCGTCGAATGCTTAAATGAAAATGGCC
>JAUNHB010000081.1:0-5218 GCA_030524125.1 Eubacteriales bacterium
GCCCAGCACCTCGGTCAGACAGTTCATGCTGTTGGCCGTGTACATGCCGGAGCAGGATCCGCAGGTAGGACAAACCTTATTTTCAAATTCCTTCACGTCCTCCTCGGTCATGGTTCCCGCCGCATAGGCTCCCACCGCCTCGAACATGCTCGAAAGACTTCTCTTTTTCCCCTTCACATGTCCCGCCAGCATGGGGCCGCCGCTGACGAACACGGTCGGGATATTGACCCTTGCCGCCGCCATCAGAAGGCCCGGCACGTTCTTGTCGCAGTTGGGGACCATGACGAGAGCGTCGAACTGATGGGCCATGGCCATGGCCTCCGTGGAGTCCGCGATCAGGTCTCTGGTGACCAGCGAATATTTCATACCCGTATGTCCCATGGCGATCCCGTCGCAGACGGCGATTGCCGGGAATACGATGGGCGTGCCGCCCGCCATGGCCACGCCCAGCTTGACGGCTTCCACGATCTTGTCCAGATTCATATGGCCGGGCACGATCTCATTGTAGGAACTGACGATGCCTACCAGAGGCCGGTTCATCTCCTCCTCCGTAAGCCCAAGGGCATTGAACAGAGACCGGTGCGGCGCCTGCTGCATGCCTTTTGTAACTGCATCACTTCTCATGATGATCCCTCCTGTTGTAAAAATGTGTGTGTCTGCATCTGCAAAACGGGACTTTCCGCTCCCGCCCTACAGTCTTTCTGCGATCAGCGTGCCCATCTGCGCGGTGCCGGTCAGTGTGCAGCCTTCGGACAGAATGTCCGCCGTGCGGTAGCCCTCCTTCAGGACTCTGCGCACCGCCGCCTCCACGGCGTCCGCCTCCCGGTCCAGATCCAGCGAGTACCGGAGCATCATGGCCGCCGACAGGATCGTGGCGATGGGGTTCGCCTTGTCCTGCCCCGCGATGTCCGGCGCGGAGCCGTGGCTCGGCTCATAGAGACCGAACTTCGTCTCGTTTAAGCTGGCGCTGGAGAGCATTCCGATGGATCCCGTCACCATGGACGCCTCGTCGGATAAAATATCTCCGAACATGTTTTCCGTCAGGATCACGTCGAACTGGGCCGGGTTCATGACAAGCTGCATGGCGCAGTTGTCCACATACATATGGGAAAGCTCCACCTCCGGATAGTCCTTCGCCACCTCCTCCGTCACCTGTCTCCACAGACGGGAGGAATCCAGCACGTTGGCCTTATCCACGCTGCACACCTTTTTGCGGCGCTTCATGGCGATGTCGAACGCCCTCTTTGCGATGCGGCGGATCTCGTCCTCGTTATATGTCAGCGTGTCGGTGGCGGTCCTGACGCCGTCCTTCACCTCCGTCCTTCTCTCTCCAAAATAAAGGCCGCCGGTCAGCTCCCGCATGATCAGCATGTCGAAGCCCACGGCACTGATGTCCTCCCGGAGCGGGCAGGCCGCCCGGAGCTCCTCGTAGAGATAGGCCGGACGCAGATTTGCGAACAGGTTCAGCGCCTTGCGGATCCCCAGAAGCCCCGCCTCCGGCCGTCTGGACGGCGGAAGCTGATACCACGGGGACGTTTTGGCGTCGCCGCCGATGGATCCCATCAGCACCGCGTCGCAGCCCTTCGCCAGCGCGATCGTCTCCTCCGTCAGCGGCTCCCCGCAGGCGTCGATGGACGCGCCTCCCAGCAGCAGCTTCGTATATTCAAAATGATGTCCATATTTCCCGCAGACCGCGTCCAGCACCTTGCATGCCTCGTTTACGATCTCCGGTCCGATCCCGTCTCCCGGGATCACTCCGATCTTGTAATCCATCCTGTGTCTCCCCTTCTTGCAGAAAAGGGGCGGAAGAAGTCTTCCCGCCCCTGCTGGCCTCATTGCCTTTCCTTAGTCCTGTTTTTCCACTTCCTGAATGGCCGACTTCTTCATAGGAATGCGGCAGTTGCGGTTGCTTCCGAACTCTACGATGACATCCTCGTCGGTAATGTCGATCACTACTCCGTAAAATCCGCTGGTTGTCACGACCACATCTCCCACCTCCATGGACGCGAGCATGGCAGCCACTCTCTTCTGTTCTTTCTTCTGAGGTCTCCACAGCATAAAATAGAGGGCTCCTCCAAAAATCAAGAGCCATGCGATGCTGATCAGCGAACTCATACTTGACGTTGAGGTTAATAACATATTCATTTCCTCCTAAAAAAATAACCTAATGCTCATTTTACACAATAATCCGCCGAAGAGCAAGCTTTTTTTCACGCCTTCATCCAAGCTCACGTAACAGTCCAGCCCGTGCCATTCGCAAAGCCTCGCTGACGCGCTCCCCGCCGCTCACGCGGCTGCCTTTGCTCATGATCCGGCGCTCCCTCAGCCGGGAGCAACCGGCCACAACTCGTGCAAGCACGATTCTGGCCTGTCAATCCCGGCTGGCTGAACTGAAACCTTCCAGCTTCTGCCTCTTGTACTCCTGATAGCGTCCCTGCTCGATGGCCTCCCGGATCTCCTCCATCATGTGATTGTAAAAATACAGGTTGTGCAGCACGCAGAGCCGCATGCCCAGCATTTCCTTCGCCTTCAGAAGATGGCGGATGTAGCCCCGGCTGTAACGGCGGCAGGCCGGGCAGCCGCAGCCCTCCTCGATGGGAGATTCGTCCAGCTCGTACCGGGCGTTGTACAGGTTGAGCTTGCCGCGGTTGGTATACACATGGCCGTGACGGCCGTTGCGGCTTGGGTAGACGCAGTCAAAGAAGTCCACTCCCCGCTCCACCGCCTCCAGGATGTTGGCGGGCGTTCCCACGCCCATGAGATAGGTGGGCTTCTCTACCGGCAGATACGGGATCACCGCCTCGATGATCCGGTACATCTCTTCGTGCGTCTCCCCCACTGCCAGTCCGCCGATAGCGTAGCCCGGCAGGTCCAGCTCCGCGATCTGCTTCGCGTGTTCGATCCGGATGTCCTCAAAGACGGCTCCCTGATTGATGCCGAACAGCAGCTGGTTTTTGTTGATCGTATCCTCCAGACTGTTCAGCCGCTCCATCTCGGCCTTGCAGCGGCGAAGCCACCGCACCGTCCGGTCCACGGAGTTCTGCACGTAGCCGCGGTCCGCCAGGCTCGGCGCGCACTCGTCGAAAGCCATGGCGATGGTGGACGCCAGATTGGACTGGATCTGCATGCTCTCCTCCGGCCCCATGAAGATCTTCCGTCCGTCCACATGGGAGTTGAAGTAGACGCCCTCCTCCTGGATCTTTCGGAGCCCCGCCAGCGAAAACACCTGAAATCCGCCCGAGTCCGTCAGGATCGGCCTGTTCCACGACATGAACTTGTGGAGCCCTCCCATCTGCCGGACGACCTTGTCTCCGGGCCTCACATGCAGGTGGTAGGTGTTGGACAGCTCCACCTGCGTCCCGATGCCCTCCAGATCCTCCGTGGACACGGCCCCCTTGATGGCCGCCGCCGTTCCCACATTCATAAAGACCGGCGTCTGGATCACCCCATGCACTGTATGAAATTCGCCTCTCTTGGCGTTTCCGTCTTTTTTCAGCAGTTTATACACGTATCGTTACCTCCGTCTCCTCATTCCGTTTTTCTCCGCAATCCCCATTCGTCCGTCCGGCCCGTCGCTGTTCAGATCAGCCTCAAGCGCCTGCCCTCCCCGCGTGAGAGCGTGGTTCCGGCGTGAGCGGACTCCTTTTGAATAAGTCTTTACAGATGAAAGTATATTCTATATACTGGGATTTAGTCAAGATGCCGGCGCGCTGCGGGCCGCCGGGCGAATACACAGGAACAGGAGCATCACGAACATGGCAGGTTCAACCTTTGGAACTTTATTTTCAATCAGCACGTGGGGCGAATCCCACGGGAAAGGAGTCGGCGTAGTCGTGGACGGCTGTCCCGCCGGTCTTCCTCTTGAGGAACGGGATATCCAGATCTACCTGAACCGCAGGAGACCCGGGCAGTCCCGCTTCACCACCCCCCGCACGGAGAGCGACACGGTGGAGATCCTCTCGGGCGTCTTTGAGGGCCGCACCACCGGAACGCCCATCGCCATGATGGTCCGCAACACGTCCCAGCGCTCCGGCGACTACAGCGAGATCGCCTCCTACTACCGTCCGGGACACGCGGACTATACCTACGACTGCAAATACGGCTTCCGGGACTACCGGGGCGGCGGCCGCTCCTCGGGCCGCGAGACCATCGCCCGCGTCGCGGCCGGCGCTGTCGCCGCCAGACTCCTCGAGGAGCTGGGAATCACCGTCACCGCCTACGCCAGCGCCATCGGGCCTGTGGAGATCGACCGCAGCCGCTTCGACTTAAGCGTCATGGAACAGAATGCGGTCAACATGCCGGATCCGGAGGCCGCTGCGAAAGCCATGGACTACCTGGACGACTGCCGGAGACGGCAGGACTCCTGCGGCGGCGTGGTCGAGTGCGTCGTCCACGGACTGCCCGCCGGAGTGGGCGAACCCTGCTTTGAGAAACTAAGCGCCAATCTCGCCAAGGCGATCTTCTCCATCGGGGCCGTCAAAGGCTTTGAGATCGGGGACGGCTTCGCCTCTGCTAAAAGCTGCGGGACGCAGAACAACGACCCCTTCTGTCTGGACGAAAACGGAAACGTCACGAAGAAGACCAACCACGCGGGCGGGATGCTCGGCGGCATCAGCGACGGAAGCGATCTGGTCTTCCGGGCCGCCTTCAAACCCACCTCCTCCATCAGCTCCGAGCAGCGCACGGTCAGCCAGACCGGTCAGGAGATCACCGTCTCAGTCCGGGGACGGCACGACCCCATCATCGTGCCGCGGGCCGTGGTCGTGGTGGAATGCATGGCGGCCCTGACCGTGCTGGACATGCTTCTCGTGAGCATGACCTCCCGGCTGGACCGGATCAAAGACTTTTTCACAACGGCTCAGCCAGCCGGGAGCGACAGGCCATGAGCAAAGACAGCCGGGAAGCTTTTTGAGGAAAAACAGAGCAGGAGAAAACAGGAAATGGGGGCGGATCTATGCTGCTGTCAATGAGAGATCAGGAAAACAGAAAGCGCGGGCGCGAAGAAGCGAGAAAAGAGATTTCTCTGAGAGGACTGCGCAAGGGATATTCTTATGAGTGGATTTCCGGGGTTACCGGGGTGCCTGTCGAAACACTCAGGCAGTGGGAGAAGGAAGAAGAGGAACAAAAGAGAGGAATAGACTAAGCGAATAGAATCGGCATTTTTTAAAGCGGCGAGGCGTCCGCCCCGCCCGCCATTTAACACGGGGGACGGGGGGCC
>JAUNHB010000081.1:5228-7696 GCA_030524125.1 Eubacteriales bacterium
ATATTAAAATGTAATTTTATTAAGGGGGCGGGGCGCCCCCCCGGAATAGTTTACCCTTCTCGGCCGGGCCCACGCCTCTTTACAGGCTGTACGCGCCGCGGCCTCCCTTACGGGCGAATATGCAAAGCGCCTCCTCTTACAGCCACGCTTTTACTTTCTCGTAAATGCTCTTTCCGTCCAGACCGAACTTCTCGATCAGTGTCTTGGCCGGGCCGGACTCCCCGAAGGTGTCCATGACGCCGATGCGCAACATCTTCGTGGGCGCGTTCTCGGACAGGACTTCCGCCACAGCGCCGCCTAAGCCTCCGACGATGGAATGCTCCTCCACCGTCACGACCTTGCCGGTCTTCTGCGCGGACGCCACGATCAGATCCTTGTCGATCGGCTTGATCGTGTGGATGTTGATCACCTCTGCGGAAATGCCGTCGGCCTCCAGAAGCTTCGCGGCCTCCAGGCTCTCGTTGACCTCCAGTCCGGTGGCCACGATCGTCACGTCCTTGCCCTCTCTCAGGGTGATTCCCTTGCCGATCTCAAACTTGTAGCTCGCCTCGTCGTTGATGACCGGAACGGCCAGACGGCCGAATCTTAAGTAGACGGGGCCCTCGTACTCCACGACCGCCTTCACAGCCGCTCTCGCCTCCACGTCGTCGGCCGGGCAGATCACGGTCATGCCCGGGATCGTGCGCATCAGCGCCAGATCCTCGTTGCACTGATGGGTCGCGCCGTCCTCTCCCACGGAGATTCCCGCGTGGGTCGCGCCGATCTTCACGTTCAGATGCGGATAACCGATGGAGTTTCTCACCTGCTCAAACGCTCTTCCCGCCGCAAACATAGCGAAGGAGGAAGCGAACGGGATCTTGCCAGCGGTGGCCAGTCCTGCCGCCACGCCCATCATGTTGCCCTCTGCGATCCCGCAGTCGATGTGGCGCTCCGGGAACGCCTTTTTAAACACGCCGGTCTTGGTGGCTCCCGCCAGGTCCGCGTCCAGCACGACGATGTCCGGATTCTGTGCGCCAAGCTCTGCCAGAGCATTTCCGTAGCTTTCTCTCGTTGCGATCTTCTTTACTTCTGACATAATGCTTCACCCACTTTCTCCAAATCTGCCATGGCAACCGCGTACTGCTCGTCGTTGGGAGCGGTTCCGTGCCACGACGCCTGATTCTCCATGAAGGAGACGCCCTTGCCCTTCACCGTCTTCGCGATGATGGCGACAGGCTGTCCCTTGACCGTCTTTGCTTCCTCAAAAGCTGCTCTGAGCTGATCCATATCGTTTCCATCGGCCACGTTGATCACATGGAAATTAAACGCCTCGAATTTTTTATCGATCGGATAGGGCGTGCACACGTCCTCCACCTTTCCGTCGATCTGAAGTCCGTTGTTGTCCACGATCACCACAAGGTTGTCCAGCTTGCGGTGTCCCGCCAGCATGGAAGCCTCCCATACCTGTCCCTCCTGGAGTTCGCCGTCTCCCAGAAGCGTATATACGCGGTAGGACTTTCCGTCCAGCTTGCCGGCAATGGCCATTCCCACTGCCGCGGAGATGCCCTGTCCAAGAGATCCCGAGGACATGTCGATGCCCGGAAGATCCTGCATGCACGGATGACCCTGCAGACGGCTGTCCACATGACGGAGCGTCAAAAGCTCCTCCACCGGCAGATAACCTCTCTGAGCCATGGCGCTGTAATAGCCGGGTGCCGTGTGGCCTTTGGAGAGCACAAAACGGTCTCTGTCCGGATCCTTCGGGTTCTTGGGATCGATGTTCATCTCTTCAAAATAGAGATAGGTGAAAATGTCCGCTGCAGATAAAGATCCGCCCGGATGCCCGGCCTTGGCGCTATGTACGGCCGTGACGATTCCCTTGCGGACTTCATTCGCGATTTTTTTCAGTTCTAAAGTCTGCATAGTCTTTTTCCCTTTCTTATTGATAATGAATACTTATATATAGTACCATATTTTCCGAAGTTTGCAAGTAATCACATCAACTTTTCTAACTATCCAGCCATGCGGTAAATATGGGAAAGCGCTGCGTCATGCTTGCATGTAAGCAGAGCTTCCCCATATTTGCCATACGGCGCTTAGCCGTAATCGAGAAAGCAGGCGCGTAAGTGCCGACAGAGCTGCGAAGCAGCGGGCTTTCGAGATGCATGGCTGGATCCCAGCCAGCCGGGAGTAGCAGGGCAAAATCGTGCTCGCACGGATTTTGCCCTGTTGCTCCCGGCTGAGGGAGCGCCAGATTATGAGCAAAGATAGGCGCGTAAGCGCCGGGGAGCGCGGCAGCGCGGCTTTGCGAATGGCGCGGGCTGAACTGTTGCACTATCTCGAGAAAGCAGGCGCGTAAGCGCCGACAGAGCTGCGAAGCAGCGGGCTTTCGAGATGCATGGCTGGATCCTGGTTTTCTCCCCCAACCATACAATAAGTCGCCCCCACCCGTAAAACGGGTGGCTCGGGACGCGGGCTATAAGCCCGCC
>JAUNHB010000010.1 GCA_030524125.1 Eubacteriales bacterium
GTACGCACGGTGGTGTGAGAGGACGGCGGTTAATCACCGCCTCCTACTCGATTGGCAGCTTGCAGCTTAATAGGTATAGTTCTCGATCTCCACCTTGTCCACCTCCTGATACGGAGCCAGCGTGGAGATCATCTTGATCGGCTTGTCGTAGCTGTTCTTGCAGTAGTGCACCTCTCCGGGCTCGATGTGGATGAGCTGGCCGGGGTACATGTGGTTGACGACGCCGTCCACCACGATGTCGATCTCGCCCTCGAGAATGAAGAAATCCTCCTCCATCACGTTGTGATAGTGCGCCTTAAAATCCTGACCGGGCATGAACTGCACGACGGCGAAGTTCATGCGGGGGCCTTTCATCAAATATTTCGGACCGCTGTCGCCGAAACGGTACTCTCTGTCTTTTTCATCAACAATATACATGCTGCTGATCTCCTTTCCCTTTCCTGTTTATAATCCGGGCGCGACCCACATGGGTTTCGTGACGCCGTCATTGACAAGCTGAAGCTGCGCCGCGTAGACCTTTCTCCACGTGGCGTAGAGCTGATCGTACACCTGTCGGTGCTCCGGGTTGGGCGTGAAGACGCGGTCCCATTTGACCGTGCGCGCCGCGCCCTCCTCGATGCTCTTGTAGAGTCCGACGCCGTAGCCGGCCAGGATCGCGGCTCCCAGAGCGGTGGCCTCCTTGACTTCGGGGACGCGCACCGGCATTCCCAGCACGTCCGCCAGGATCTGCGACCAGAGCGGGCTTTTGGAGGCTCCGCCTGCAAAGATGATCTCGGACGGCATATTTCCGGTGGCTTCCTTCACCAGCTCCATATGCCCCTTCACGAGGAGGGCGGTATTTTCCAAAATGGCCCGGTAGAAGGTGTAGCGGTTGAATTTTTCCGGATCCAGCTCAAAATTGGTGAAGGTGGGAGCCGCGTGCTTCCAACCGATAAAGTTCATGATGTCGCTGAACGCGCATACCATGCCGTAGCTTCCGGCGGGGATCTTTTCGGCCTCTCGGTTCATGACGTCGTAAGGATCCGTCCCTTCCTTAGCAGCCTGCTCTTTCTCTGCCTGGCAGAAGCCGTCACGGAACCAGCGCATGACCAGACCGGGCTTGAAGGCGAGAGCCTCATACTGCCAGACGCCGGGGACGGCGTGACAGTTGACGCGCACGCGGCAGCCGGGATCGGTGGCCCCGCTGTCGGTGTTGAACTCATACTGCCAGAAGCTGCCGCCGAAGACGGCTGCCTGGCCGGGCAGCGTCGCGCCCACGCCGATGGTGCCAAGCTGGCAGTCGCCGCCGCCCACCACCACGGGAGTTCCCGCGAGCAGACCGGTGTCCTTCGCGCCCTTTTCGCTGACGCTGGCCAGAACCGTGCCGCACTCGGCCACCGGCGGGAAAATGTCGCCCCGCAGGCCGCATTTCTCGGCGATGGAGGAATCCCACGTCCGGCTCTGCAGATCGAAGATGCCGGTGGTGGAGCCGTTGCTGGGCTCCACGGCCTCGACGCCGGTCAGCTTCCGGATCAGCCAGTCGTTGAACATGCCCACGGCCGCCGTCTTTTCATAGACCTCGGGCATCTTGTCCTTGACCCACAGAAGACGCGGAAGAGCGCCGAGCGCGTAGGTCTGTCCGCTCTTTAAATAAATCTCCTTCTCGAGGCCCGGATACATGCGGATGAGACGTCCGACCTCGTCGTCGCTCCGGGCGTCCACATTGGCGCAGGCCCAGATCTCGTTCCCTTCATGGTCATAGAGCACGATGCCCTCTCTCATACAGGTGGTGGACACGGCCGCCACCGAAGCGGGATCGATGCCCGTCTTTTCAAAGACGCCGCGGACGCACTCGCAGGCCAGAGCCCAGTTGTGGGTCCAGTCGAAATCCATACTGCCCGGATAACGGGGATCCTCCCGGTGTTCCCATTCCCGCTGGACGCATCCGACCTGAGCGCCGTCCAGAGAGAAGAGAACGGCGCGGACGCTTCCGGTCCCGGCGTCGATCGCCATCAAATACTGTTCTGCCATAGTAACCCTCCTTGATTCATATAGATTCACTTGTTATCTCCCAGCTCCAGAACGTCGGCGGCGGTTTTCTCGTCGGTGATCAGGATATCCAGGTAGCCTCCCCGCAGGGCGGCCAGAATCGCTTCCGCTTTTTTCTTGCCTCCGGCCACGCCGATGGTGTTGCGCATGGTCTTTAACGTTTCCAGAGACGTGCTCATAAGACGCCCCTCCAGATCCGACGGAACGAGACGCCCGTCCCGGTCGATGAAATGACAGAGCATATCGCCCACGGCCCCCTTCATGGAGAGGAGCAAAAGCTCGTTCTGGGTGAGCGTGCCGTTGGTGATCAGCGTGGCGTTCTCGTCGATGCCGCCGATACCCACGACCGACATCTGCGCCAGCGTGGCCATGCTGCGGATCTGCTCCACGCCGGGCTCGCGTTCCATGGCGTCCACGATCTCCGCGTTTGCCATGACGAGAGGCGCGGGCGTCAGATAGAGCTTCGCGTTGAAAATGCTGGACTGCGTATTGGGCAGGTAATAGCTGACGCCTCCGGTCAGCGACACCACGCTCACCGGAAACTCGCAGATGTTTGCCAGGTGGTTCAGGATCCGGCTGGAGGTGTCGCCGTAGCCCATGTTGATGTAGCCGGATTTGTCCAGCCGCTCATGGATGTACATGGCGGCGGCCTGCGCTACGCTCTCGTTGATGTCCCGGTCGTACATGGGGGACGGCACGACGAACGCGTCCTTCAGGCCGTACTGACTGATGAGCGCGCGCTCCACCTGCATGCGGCCGGTGTCTCCGTCCCGCACGGAAAAATGGATGACGCCGGTCTTGCGCGCCTTATCCAGAAGACGGTTTACCCGCAGCCTTGGAATGCCGAGATATTCGCCGATCTCCTGCTGCGTAAACCCTTCTATATAGTAATACCATGCGACCTTCACCAGAAGCTTTTCTTCGTAAGCGTATTCCTTCTCCAAAATCTGTTCCACCTCTAAACAAATGTTGTAATAATTATCAAATGTTCTTTTTATACGAGAAGTGTACCATGAAAAATACGGGATGTCAATAAGATTTGCAGCTCTGATACACCCGGAAATATAATGAAAATAACTAAAATACAAAAAAGTAATTTGAAACGGTTGTGAGAAATTGACAAGAATTTTGGTTGACAAATATAGAAAACAAGCGTATATTATAGTAAAACATAATTTTTGAGTTTGAACATTTGTTAAAAGGTTGAAGGGAGGAAGTTACTTGCCGGGGAAAACGTTGCTGGACATTAAGAACATTCATAAGTCATTCGGCATGAACGCGGTCCTGAAAGGAATCAGCCTGGAGCTTGGCGAAGGAGAGGTGCTGGCCCTGATCGGGGGGAACGGCGCCGGAAAAAGTACGCTGATGAAGATCATTATGGGCATCTATCATCAGGACAGCGGAGAACTGTTCGTCAGGGGAGAGAAGGTCACTTCCAATAAGACAAGCACGGCGCTGGCCAACGGTATTTACATGGTGCCGCAGGAGCCGCTGCTCTTTCCAAACATGACGGTGGAGGAAAATATCGTCATCGGCTTTGAGCGGAAGGCGTCGGACCTGCACCGGGAGCTGGTCGAGGTCATGCAGGAGGTGGGATGGGAGCTGGAGCTTTCCAGAAAAGCAAGCAGCCTTTCCATCGCGGAGCAGCAGATGGTGGAGATCCTGAGAGGTCTTCTGCGCCATGCGAGCATTCTGATCATGGACGAGCCTACCAGCGCGCTGGCATTTGACGAGACGGAGAGCCTGTTCAAGAGCGTCAACGAGCTTCGGGCCAAGGGGATCGGGATCATCTATATCACCCACCGTCTGGCGGAGGTGTTCCAGATCGCGACGGATGTGGCGATCATGAGAGACGGAAGACTTCCGATCCGCGGAAAGGTGGAGGAATTTACGAGAGAGATGCTGGTGAAGGGACTGCTTCCGCCGGACACGCAGGAGCAGGAGGCGACGCTCAAGGAGCATCTGAAAAAAATCGATTATGAGAACGCTGCGCCGGTGTTTGAGCTTCAGAATTACAGCGGCTACGGCTTTCAGGATATTTCGCTGAAGGTTTACCCGGGAGAGATCCTCGGGCTGGCGGGAGTGATCGGAGCCGGAAGGACCGAGATCGCCACGACCGTGTTCGGAAGAGACAAGGTGCTGGGCGGAAAGGCCATCCTGGACGGACGGGACATCACGGGACTGTCCACCAGAAAGGTGCTGGAGGCCGGCGTCAACTATGTGCCGGAGGACCGGCATCTCCACGGGCTGTTCAAGATCAGCGACGTGGCGGCCAACACTACGAGCGCCATGCTGGACGATCCGTCCATGGGCAGGTTCTTCTTGAATAAGAAGGAAGAATACCGGATGACCCAGAAGTATGTGGACGATTTCCGCACGAAGGTGACGGGACAGGGACAGCTGGTGGGAAGCCTCTCGGGAGGAAACCAGCAGAAGGTGGTCATCGGGCGCAGCCTGTCCACATCGCCGAAGCTGGTGATCCTGGACGAGCCCACCCGCGGGATCGACGCGGCGGCCAGAGGCGACGTCTATACGATCATCCATGAGCTTCGGAATCAGGGAGTCTCGGTGCTGCTCATATCATCCGATATGGAGGAGATCGTGGAGCTCTCCGACCGCGTCATGACCGTGTGCCAGGGGCGGATCAACGGAGAATTTACAGGAGAGGACATCAATCAGGACAATCTGATGGCGGCCTCCTTCGGTATTACGAAAAGCGCGGAGGTGGAAGCATGAAGAAGATCGTAAAAGCAAGAGAGTTCAGCAGCTTCCTGTTTCTGATCGCTCTGTTCCTGATTGTGGGGATCATCAACCCAAGCTTTCTGTCGGCGGACAATCTTACGGCCTGCTTTAATGAGAGCGTGGTTTACATTATCGTATCGGCGGGAATGGCGTTCGCCATTTTCATCGGAGAGATCGACGTGTCGGTGGGCGCGAATCTGGGATTTACGGCGACGGTCGTCTCCTGCATGCTCCGGGACGGAGAGAGCTGGGCGCTGGCCTTCGCGGCGGGGATTGCGGTAGGCGCGCTGATCGGACTGTTCAACGGCTGGGGCGTGGCGGTCATGGGAGTGCCCTCCCTGATCTTTACGCTGGGCACCAACGGCGTCATGCGCGGCATGATGTACGTGTACACCGGAGGCGCGTGGGTGGAAAACCTTCCGGCGGCCTTCAAGCAGCTTTACACCACCACGCTTGTGGGAAGCTTGAGCATCTGCTTCGCGGTGACCGCGGTGCTGATCCTGCTCATTCATCTGGTTCTGAGAAATACAAAACGAGGCAAATACTTTATCGCAGTGGGAGACAATCCTTCCGGAGCAACGCTGGTCGGCATCCCGGCCACGCAGACCAAGGTGGCGGCCTATGTGATTTGCGGGATCCTGGCGGCCATCGCGGGAATCGTTTTTTCCTCCCGGATCGGCTTTGTGACGGCCACCTCCGGAAACGGCTATGAGATGAAAGCGGTGGCGGCCTGCGTGCTGGGAGGCATCAGCCTTTCCGGAGGCGTGGGAAGCGTGATCGGATCGTCCATCGGCGCGGTCATCATGGCGAGCATCAGCCGTCTGCTGGTGTTCATGGGCTTTGGCTCCACCTACGACAACGCCATTACGGGCATCATGCTGATCGTCATCGTGGTAGCCGACGCGCTGATGCAGCGCAGAGCGGCGGAGCAGAACCGCCGTCAGAGGCTTGCGGCCAGAACCGCGGCCCATGAGAAAGGAGGAGCGGCATCATGAATCAATCCTTTTCTCAGAAAGCAAAACGTTTCCTGAAGAGCTGGGAGCTGGTGCTGATCTGCATTCTGATCGCGGAGTTTCTCATCTTCGGAGCGGCGAACGAGAAGTTCCTGCGCCCGGCGATGCTCTTCAACAGCATGAACGATTTCATGTCCATCTGCATCATCTCTCTGTTCGTGACCTTTGTCATGATCACGGGCGGAATTGACATTCAGGCAGGTTCCATCGTGGGACTGACCTCCATCATCATCGGCGTATCCTGGCAGGATTTCGGATTCAACATCTGGACCGCCGCGGCGCTGGCCCTTGTGGTGGCGGTGATCTGCGGGGCGCTCTCGGGCTTCTTTGTAGCCTACTGCGGCGTGCAGGCCATGGTGGTCACTCTCGGAGGAAGCTTCCTGTACTCGGGGATCGCGCTCCTGGTATCCAATCTGGCGTCCACCGCCAGCTATCAGGGAATCAGCGGATTTCCGGAGTACTTTAAGATCCTGTCCAAATACAAACTGTTCGGGCTGATCCCGAGCCAGCTTCTGATCTTTCTGGCGCTGGTGGTGATCGCCTATCTGGTGCTCCACAGATCCAAGTACGGAAGAAGGATCTTCCTTGTGGGTGTGAACCAGCAGGCGGCGGAATATTCGGGGATCAACACAAGACTGATCATCATGAGCACCTATATGCTCTCGGCCGCCAGCGCGGCGGTGGCGGGCATCGTGCTGACCGCCTATCTCGGCACGTCCAAGAGCGATCTTGGAGCAAACTTTACGCTGAATATCATCACGGCGGTGGTGCTCGGCGGAACTCTGAGCACCGGAGGAAAGGGAAGCGTGGTCGGCACGGCGCTGGCGTCCATGGTCATCGGACTGCTCCGCTTCGGACTTCCGCTCTGCTTCAAGGTGGGAACCCAGTATCTGGATATCCCGGTGGGGATCCTGCTTCTGGTGGTCGTGGTCGGAAGAGCGGTGGCGGCCAACCCGTCCATGGCGGGACTGTTTGCGGGGCTTAAGAAAAAGAAAGCATCCGCATGACGCGCATTCCATTTGGTGTTTAGGGGTGGGACCCTAGATATAAAAATCAAAGTTCATAAAAGGAGGAAAGATTTATGAAAAGAAAGGCTTTAGCGATGATGCTGGCTGCAACGATGGTCATGGGACTTGCCGGCTGCGGCTCATCCAACGACGCGGCTGCGGACGCCACGCCCGCAGAGGAGACGACGGACGATGCGGCGGCTGCGGATGACGCGGAGGCGGCGGACGATGCGGCGGCTTCTGAGGGAGCTTCCATCGAGGGCATGACGGTGGCGTTTATCCCGAAGGTAACCGGAAACGCATTCTTCGAGTCTGCAAACGACGGCGCGCAGGAGTATGCGGCGCAGTGGGGGATCAACGTAGAGTACATGGGCAACTCCGTCGCAGGAGCGGCAGAGCAGGTTGAGGTTATCAACCAGGCCATCAACGCAGGCGTGGACGCGATCTGCATCTCCACCGTGGATGCGGCGGGAGTATCCGACGCTCTGAAGAACGCGCAGGATATGGGCATCGTCGTCTGCACGTGGGACTCTGACGCCAATGTGGAGGATCGCTCCCTCATGGTATCCCAGGGAACTCCCGAGGTGCTCGGCGAGATGCTGGTCAGCATGAGCGTGGACGCTCTCGAGAAGAGAGGCAAGGATCCGGCGGCTGACGAGATCAAATATTGCTGGCACTATTCGCAGGCGACCGTTACCGACCAGAACTCCTGGCAGGTGGCAGGCGAGGCTTATATCGCAGAGAACTATCCGAACTGGGTCAACGTAGCTCCGGAGAACTACTACAGCGAGCAGGATGCGGAGAAGGCCGTCACGGTAGGCGCTTCCGTTCTTGCCAATCATTCGGACATCGACCTGATCATCTGCAACGACTCCACCGCGCTTCCGGGACAGCTTCAGGCGGCCCAGAACGCAGGACTTGACAGAGATTCCATCACGATCACCGGATTCGCTTCCCCGAACTCCATCAAAGAGTACTGCAAGGCAGGCGTTCTCTATGAGTGGGGACTGTGGGACTGCCAGATCCAGGGAGCGATGGGCTGCTATGTGGCCGCATACCTGGCAGCAGGCAACACGGTAGCGGTAGGCGACACCATCTCCATTCCGGGCATCGGCGACGTGACGGTTGAGCCCAACGACAGCATCGCTGAGGGCGCGGCTACGGGCGACAGCAACAACGGCGTTGTGCTTCTTCCGGAGAGAGCTGTGTTTGACGAGAGCAACATGGACAACTACAACTTCTAAGCGGCATGGAACGATGAAAGCGGGAGGGCGGAGTCTTGACTCCGCCCTTGCCCATCGGACAGGGAAAAATCTTTTCCTGTCCGATGGGACCGGCATCTGAAACAGGAAAGAGAGGACGAGAAAAATGGCAGATAAAGACGGATTAAAAGTGGCAAAGGACTACCATGTGGACGTTCCGTTTGCAAATCAGGAGGGCTTCTATGTAAAGGGAGCAAACAGTCTGGACTGGGGCATGAAAAAGCACCTGTCCAATATTTTCAACCCGAAGAGCGGCAATTCCGTGATGTTCGCGTTTGACCACGGATATTTCATGGGCTCCACGGCAGGACTGGAGAGACTGGATCTCCTTCTTCCGAAGCTGGCTCCTTATGTGGATGTGTTTATGGGAACGAGAGGCGCCATCCGAAGTTGCGTTCCGCCGGAGATCACCAAGGGCATCGCGCTGCGCGTAAGCTCCGGATCTTCCATGATCAACGACGATCTTTCCCATGAGGTTGTGGCTGTGGACATCGAGGATTCTATCCGCATGAACGCCGACTGCATGGCGGTGCAGACCTTTATCGGCGCGGACGGACAGCTTTCCAGCATCGACAACCTGTCCAGAGTCATCAATGCCGGTATGCGCTACAGCATCCCGACGCTGGGCGTCGTGGCCGTCGGCAAGGACATGGAGCGGACCGACCGCTTCTTCAAGCTGGCGACCCGGATCGTGGCCGAGATGGGCGTGCAGCTGGTGAAGACGTACAACTGCGACAACTTTGAGGAGGTCGTGGCGGCGTGCCCGGTTCCCATCGTCGTGGCGGGAGGCAAGAAGCTTCCGGAGGACGAGGCCTTGACGCTGGCTTACACCGTGATCTCCAAGGGAGCCCGCGGAGTCGATATGGGAAGAAATATTTTCCAGAGCGAGCATCCGGTAGAGATGGCGCAGGCGGTGGCCAAGGTCGTCCACGAGGGCTTCACGGACAAGGAAGCGTACGAGTTCTTCCAGGACATCACGCACAAAGGATAAGGACAGATGGAGCTTGCGGTAATTCGTATGGTGCTTCCGGTGCTGGTCATGATCGGGATCGGATATGTCTGCAATCGGAAGCAGATCTTTGATATGAATGGCCTGAAAGGGTTGAAGGCATTGCTGGGAGACATCATGCTCCCGGTGATGCTTTTCAACGCTTTTTTCACGGCCTCCTACAGCATCCGCGTGGTCGTGGTCTTTCTCGTGGTCTATCTGGGATTCGGAGCGGCGATCCTTCTGGGCTACGCGCTCCGGCCCGCCGTGCGGCCCTACGGGAAATATCTGCCGTTTCTGCTCTCCAGCGCGGAGGGCGGGATGCTCGGATACGCCCTGTACGGTCTCATCGTGGGCGGCCAGTCCGGCTTCGCGGCGGTGGATCTGGGGCAGACGGTGTTCGCCTACACGGTGTGGCTTGGCTGCCTGACCGGGACGGACGGCGGGAAGGCGGATCCGAAGGCGCTTCTGAAAAATATGTTTTCCAATAAATGTTTTCTCGGGATGGCGCTTGGCATCGTGCTGGGGGCTTCCGGCGTCGGAGGTCTGGTCATGAGCTCCTTTGCGGGCGGCATCGTGAGCCAGCTGATCGGCACGATCACGGCGCCTATCAGCGCGCTGGTGCTTCTGATGGTGGGATATGAGCTGAATCTGAAAAAGGAGCTTCTCTGGCCGGTGGCAAAGACGATCGTCCTTCGTCTGGCGGTGATGGCGGCGCTTCTGCTGGCGGCAAACCTGATCATCTTCGGCCTGTTCCCCTTCGACCGGGAGTTGGAGATCGCGCTGATGATCCTCTACGCGCTGCCCGCGCCTTTTATCATCCCGATCTTCTCCGAGGTGGGGAAGGACGGGGAGTATGTGTCCACCTGCCTGTCGGCTCACACGCTTGTGACCGTGGCGCTCTACGCGGCCATCGCCGTGTACGGCATGAGCTGACGAAAACCCTTGACAAAGCCTGCTTTTCCATCTAAACTAAGAAAGAATTGCAAAGGCAGGGAAGAAAATACGCGTGCACTGCACGCGCATGTGAACAAAGGTGGTACCGCGATACGTTCGCCCTTTGCACAGGATTGTGCAAAGGGCGTTTTTTATATCACAGGATTCTTTTTTAACTTTACAGGAGGTTTGCTTGAACAGAAAATATGCAATGGCGGCGGCGACCGTTCTTTTGCTGGCGGCGGTCTCCGTCGGAGCCATCCGATGGGGCGTGCGGACGCCGGAGGTCCGCTTCTCCGAGACGGAGGCCTTTCAGGAGGAAGCCTTTGATCTGACGCTGTCCGGCGGTCTGCTGGGAGGGACGATCTACTATACGCTGGACGGCAGCGATCCGACCCTCGACTCAGAGATCTACACAGGACCGATCCGCATCGAGGAAGGGATGCCCCTGAGCGCCACGGTCGTGAAGGCCGCCGCGCTGGAGGCGGGGACGCTCGGGGACGTCTATACCCAGACATATTTCGTGGGGGAAGGCGTAGACGAGCTCTTCGACGTGATGGTCGTGTCGCTGACGGCGGATCAGGAGGCGCTCTATGATCCGGAGACCGGCATCCTCGCCAATTATACGGAAAAGGGAGAGAACGGCGAGTGGGACCGGCAGGCATACATTGAATTTTATGAGTCGGACGGAAGCCTGATGCTCAAACAGGGCACGGGAATCGCCGTGTCGGGCAACGGTTCGAGGACGTATGACCAGAAGAGCATCAAGCTCATCGCATCCTCCGAGTACGACATGGACCATCCGACCTTCGACTACGATTTCTTCGACACGGACATGGCGGGAAATACGACCGGCCAGTCCTACAACCGCCTGGTGCTCAGAAACGGCGGCACCGACCACGAGGGAACGATGATCAAATGGAACGTGGTCAGCCGTCTGGCCAGAGAGGCCGGGATCGTCTGCGCCGGGGCGAGGCCGGGGATCCTGTTTTTGAACGGGGAATACTACGGGATCATCCAGCTCCAGGAAAAATACACGGCCTACAACGTGGCGTCCGCCATCGGCGCGCAGAAGGACGACATTGAGAAATACGAGCCCAACGAGGTCAACAGCTCCCGGTTCGGCGGCTACTACAACCGCCTGCACTCGGATCTCAACGATCCGGAGCGGCAGGAAAAGCTGGAGGAGTCGGTGGACATGCCGGACATGCTCCGCCACTACGCGGTCAATCTGATCATGAACAACGTGGACTGGCCGTTTCACAATTTTCTGTCGTGGAAATGCGCGGAGGGCAGCGCGAGCGCGTACGGGGACGGCCGGGTCCGGTTCTTCCTGTACGATCTGGACGCGGTGTATCAGGATACGAGCGACCTGGAGACGCAGAACAGCTTTGATTCTCTGATGGACGAACCCATCGAGGATATGACCGACACGCTGTCGCTGCTCATGCAGTCGGACAAATACCGCACGCAGTTTGTCAATCTGGTCTGCGATCTGACGTCCACGGTCTACGACGAGGACCATGTGCTGCAGATCATCGATGAGGAAAATGAAAAAATCGCCCGCTCCATGGCGCTTTATTATACGGAAGCCGAGCGGCAGCGGCAGAGCGGGGCCGTGGCCGAGATGAAGGCGATGGTCTCCGAAAGCTGCAGCCGCGTCCGCGAGGGACTGAAGACGCATCTGGGGGCGGAGGATCCGTATGTCCTGACGGTGGAAGCGCCGGAGGGGACGGAGATTTCTTTCAGCCGGATCAGTCTGTCCGGAGGGGAGAGCTACACCGGGACCTATTACCACAACTATCCGCTGACGCTGACCGCGTCCGGCGCGGACCGTTATCACTGGCTGGTGAACGGCGTCCGGACGGACGCGCAGGAGCTTCTGCTGGATGAAAGCATGACTGGCGACGCCGTGGAGATCCGGCTTGTCGCAGAAGAATAATAGAAGAATAGAGTAAAAGAAGATAAAGGAGAGAGAACAGATGAAAGAACTGGCAAAGACTTACGATCCGTCCAGCATCGAGGACCGGACCTACGACAAATGGATGGGGCGGAAATATTTCCACACGCAGATCGACCGGAGCAAAAAGCCCTTCACGATCGTGATGCCGCCGCCCAATATCACCGGAAAGCTTCATATGGGACACGCCCTTGACAATACCCTTCAGGATATTCTGATCCGCTACAAGAGAATGCAGGGCTACGCGGCGCTGTGGGTGCCCGGGACGGATCACGCCAGCATCTCCACCGAGGTGAAGGTCATCAACAAGCTCAAGGAGGAAGGAATCGACAAAAACGAGCTGGGACGCGAGGGCTTCTTAAAGAGGACGTGGGAGTGGCGCGAGGAGTACGGCCGCACCATCGTGGAGCAGCTAAAGAAGATCGGCTCCTCCTGCGACTGGGACCGGGAGCGCTTCACCATGGACGAGGGCTGCTCGGAGGCGGTGCTGGAGGTGTTCACGCGCCTTTATGAGAAAGGCTATATTTACAAGGGCTCCCGGATCATCAACTGGTGCCCGGTGTGCCGGACGTCCATATCCGACGCGGAGGTGGAGCACGAGGAGCAGGCCGGACATTTCTGGCATATCAACTATCCGATCGCGGACGGAAGCGGCTATGTGGAGATCGCCACCACCCGCCCGGAGACGCTGCTGGGAGACACGGCCGTGGCCGTCAATCCGGACGACGACCGGTATAAAGATCTGGTGGGCAAGACGCTGAAGCTTCCGCTGACCGACCGGGAGATCCCGGTCATCGCGGATCCGTACGTGGACAAGGAGTTCGGGACCGGCTGCGTGAAGATCACCCCGGCCCACGACCCCAACGACTTTGAGGTGGGAAGACGGCACAATCTGCCCGAGATCAACATCATGAACGACGACGCCACGATCTGCTGCCCGGGCAGCAAATACGACGGCATGGACCGCTATGAGGCCAGAAAGGCCATGGTGGCGGATCTGGAGGAGCAGGGGCTTCTCGTGAAGGTGGAGGCGCACTCCCACAACGTGGGAACCCACGACCGCTGCCGCACGACGGTGGAGCCCATGATCAAGCAGCAGTGGTTCGTGAAGATGGAGGAGATGGCGAAGCCCGCCATCGAGGCTGTGAAAAACGGCGACCTGACCTTCGTGCCGGAGCGCTTTGACAAGATCTACCTGCACTGGCTGGAAAATATCCGCGACTGGTGCATCTCGAGACAGCTCTGGTGGGGACACCGGATCCCGGCCTACTACTGCGATTCCTGCGGGGAGGTCACGGTGGCGAAGACGGCTCCGTGCGCCTGCCCGAAGTGCGGCTGTGAGAAGCTCACGCAGGATCCCGACACGCTGGATACGTGGTTTTCGTCGGCGCTGTGGCCTTTCTCCACGCTGGGATGGCCGGAGAAGACCGAGGACCTGGACTATTTCTACCCGACGGACGTGCTGGTGACCGGCTACGACATCATTTTCTTCTGGGTCATCCGCATGGTGTTCTCCGGCTATGAGCAGACCGGAAAGAGTCCGTTCCATCATGTGCTGATCCACGGTCTCGTGCGCGATTCGCTGGGCCGCAAGATGAGCAAATCTCTCGGAAACGGCATCGATCCGCTGGAGATCATCGAGAAATACGGCGCGGACGCCCTGCGGCTGACGCTCGTGACCGGAAACGCGCCGGGCAACGATATGAGGTTCTACATGGAGAGAGTGGAGGCGAGCCGGAACTTCGCCAACAAGGTGTGGAACGCGTCCCGGTTCATCATGATGAATCTGGAGAAGGCGCAGATGCCGGAGACGATGAACCTTGCAGAGCTCACCGACGCCGACCGCTGGATCCTGTCCAAGGTCAACAGCCTTGCAAAAGAGGTGACCGCCAACATGGACAACTTCGATCTGGGTATCGCGGTGCAGAAGATCTACGATTTCATCTGGGAGGAGTTCTGCGACTGGTATATCGAGATGGTGAAGCCCCGTCTGAACCGGGAGGAGGACGCCACGAAGGGTGCCGCGCTCTGGACCCTGAAAAACGTGCTGATCCAGGCGCTGAAGCTTCTGCACCCGTATATGCCGTTTATCACCGAGGAAATCTTTTGCAACCTGTCGGGAGAGGAGTCCATCATGATCTCCTCATGGCCTGAGTACCGGGCGGAGTGGGATTTCGCCTCCGAGGAGAAGGCCATCGAGACCATCAAGGAGGCGGTCCGCGGCATCCGCACCGTGCGCACGGGCATGAACGTGCCCAACAGCAAGAAGGCGAAGGTATACGTCGTGTCCGCAAACGCCGGGATCCGGCAGATCTTCGAGAAAGGCAGCGTGTTCTTCGCGGCCCTCGGATTTGCCAGCGAGGTGACGGTGCAGGAGGACAAGACGGGCATCGCGGACGACGCGGTGTCGGCCATGATCCCCGAGGCGGCCATCTACATGCCCCTCCAGGAGCTGGTGGATGTGGAGAAGGAAAAGGAGCGTCTCCTGAAGGAGAAGAAGCGTCTCGAGGGCGAGCTCGCCCGCGTGGACGGCATGCTCGGAAACGAGAAGTTTGTCAGCCGCGCGCCGGAGGCCAAGATCCAGGAGGAGCGCGCAAAGCAGGAAAAATACCGGCAGATGATGAGCCAGGTGGAGGAGCGTCTGGCCCAGCTTGGAGAATAATATGACGTACGAAGAGGCGGTGGCGTACATCGAGAGTACGCCCAAATTCACAAAGAAAAATTCTCTCGCCAACACAAGGGCCGCGCTGGACGCGCTGGGAGCCCCCGACCGGACTTTTAAGATCATCCATGTGGCCGGTTCCAACGGAAAAGGATCGGTGTGCGCCTATCTGGCCTCGATCCTTGAGACGGCGGGGAAGCGGACCGGGCTCTTTACGTCCCCTCATCTGGTGGACATCCGGGAGCGCTTCCTGACAGACCGCCGGATGGCGGACGAGGAGCAGTTCCTCGCAAGCTTCACGCGGGTGATGGACGTGGTGGAACGGCTCTGCCGGGAGCGGCCGGAGGAGTTCTTCCATCCCACCTACTTTGAGCTTTTGTTTCTGATGGGCATGGATCTCTTCGCGAGAGCGGGCATGGAGTACGTAGTGCTGGAGACGGGGCTTGGCGGGCGGCTGGATCAGACCAACGCCATTGAGCATCCGCTGGTGACGGTCATCACGTCTATCAGCCTTGAGCATACGGAATATCTGGGAAATACCTTCGCCGAGATCGCGGCGGAGAAGGCCGGGATCATCAAGGAAGGATGCCCGGTAGTCTACGACGCCACGCGTCCCGACGTGGAGGAGGTCATCCTGAGGAAGGCAAAGGAGATGCACGCCAGAGCCTATGGGATCCGCCCGGATATGTATAAAATTTTGATGAACACCGAGAAAACCATTGATTTTTCAATGGATACTGGGTATTATGATGCTATGGATCTGTCCATAGAAAGCGTTGCGGAGTACCAGATCATGAACGCCTGCGAGGCGGTGACGGCGGCCTTTGCCATGAATATCGGACTGACAGAGGAGGATATTCACAGGGGGATCGCCCGTATGCACTGGCAGGGGCGGATGGAGACGGCGCTTCCGGGCGTGATCATGGACGGCGCCCACAACGATTCCGGCGTGGAGGAGTTTGTGCGGACTGTCCGGAAGTTCCAGAAGGATAAGAAGATCACCATTTTATTTTCCTGCGTGAAGGAGAAGGACTACGAGGGCATGATCCGCACGATCTGCGAGAATCTGACCTTTGAGAGCGCGGTGATCACACAGGTGGAATCGGACCGGTACGTGCCCTGCGGGGAGCTGGCCGGGATCTTCCGAAAATATACGGCGCGGCCGGTGACGGAGCAGGAGTCGGTCAAGGCTGCGTTTGAGGAGGCGCTTTCGAGGCGGGGAGACGGACTTTTGTTCTGCGTCGGTTCTCTCTATCTGGTGGGCAGCTTAAAGAGTCTTATAAGGAGCGGAAGCTATGCTTGATTTTGAAGAAGAGTTGAAGAAGTTTCGTCCCAGCCCCGAGATCGATCAGGTGGAGGACAGCGTGTACAGCAACAATCTGGCGGATGTGACGGATCTGCTGGACGAGATGCTCAAAGAGATGAAGAAACGTCAGTAGAAAAGGTGGATATATGAAGTGTTTTAACTGCGGGGCAGTTCTGAAAAGTACGGACTACTGCAGCCAGTGCGGGGCGGATGTGAAGCTTTACCGCCGGATGCTCCAGCTGTCCAACGCTTACTATAACGAAGGGCTTGAGAAAGCCAGAGTACGGGACCTGTCTGGGGCGGTCATATCGCTGCGCCAGAGTCTGAGGCTGAATAAGAAGAACACCGATGCCAGAAATCTTCTCGGGCTGGTCTCTTTTGAGATGGGCGAGGTGGTGGAGGCGCTGTCCCAGTGGATCATCAGCCGCAGCTTTCAGGGGCAGAAAAACCTGGCGGATCACTACATCGAATCGGTGCAGAGCAATCCGGCGAAGCTGGACACCATCAACACGACGATCCGCAAATACAACCAGTCGCTGGTCTACTGCGAGCAGCAGAGCTACGATCTGGCCATCATCCAGCTCAAAAAGGTGCTGTCCATGAACATGAACCTGCTGGACGGGCATCTGCTTCTGGCGCTTCTCTATATGAAAGCGGAGAACTATGGGCGGGCTAGGAACGAGCTTCGCCGGGTGCTGGCCATCGACCGGACCAACACGAGAGCGCTGCGCTACATGAAGGAGGTGGACGCGGCCGGCGGAAAGCAGGCCGAGAAGGAGACGGTCGTCCAGAGCAAGGACGCCATCGCCTACACCAGCGGAAACGAGACGATCATCCAGCCGGTGGGCGTGAAGGACAACTCCGGGCTTCACTCGGTGCTCAACGTGGTCATCGGACTGGCCATCGGAGCGGCGGTCATGTGGTTTCTGGTCCTTCCGGCCCAGCAGCAGATGAGAAACGGAGAGCTCAACGACGCGGTGGCGGAATACAGCGATCAGCTGGACTCCAGGACGGCGGCGCTGGAGGCGCTGCAGTCCGAGATGGACGGCATGGAGCAGAGGGTGCAGGAGGCCGAGCAGACGGCGCAGGACGCGCAGACGCAGCTTGACAGCCAGCAGGCCCTTCTGGCAGCCTACCGGGCTTATGCGGAAGGGAACGCCGCGGAGGCGCTGACCCAGCTGGAGACGGTGGAGCAGGACGGCCTGAGCGACGACGCGCAGGCGCTCTACGATTTTGTGTTCTCGGAGGTGGGAACCCAGGCGGTGCGGGAGCTGTACCAGACCGGGTACGCGGCCTATGAGAGCGGTGATTACGCCACGGCGATCGCCGACCTGCAGAAATGCTACGAGCTGGACAACAGCCAGGGCGACGCCCTGTATTTCCTTGCCAGAGCGTACCACCGCTCGGGCGATACGGAGAACGCGAAGACTTACTATCAGAAGGTGGTGGAGGAGCTGCCGGGGACCAGAAGAGCGACGGACGCGCAGTCCTTCTTAGACGGACTCCAGTAGACGCGCAGAAAAACATACAAAAGAGAAACCCTGAAGGAAGGGCGCTGCGATCAGCAGCGTCCTTTTGTCGTCTCAAAAGACGACAAAAAGGACGAAGGATCGCACTGCGGCGAAGCGTCGCTGAAAAGAGAAAGGAGAATGAGAGCTATGACTATGCTGCAGAGGCAGGGAGGGCGGGTGGTCGTCCGCCTTCCGGAGGAGGTGGACCATCACCACACGGAGGAGATCCGCCGGCAGGTGGACAGGATCGTGAGGGAGGAGCCGGTGACGGAGGTGGAATTTGACTTTTCGGAGACGGCCTTCATGGACAGCGCGGGGATCGGCATGCTGATCGGGAGACATCAGATCATGCGGGCGGTGGGCGGCCGGGTGACGGTTAGTCATATGAGAAGCCAGATCCGGAGGATTCTCGAACTGTCCGGAATCCAGAAGTATATTTCTTTGGGCGAGGAGGAGAGCAAATGAACAATGAAATGACGCTGGCGTTTGACAGCATCTCGGAGAACGAAGGATTTGCGAGGGTGGCGGTGGCGGCCTTTGTGACGCAGCTGGATCCCACGCTGGAGGAGGTGGCGGACATCAAGACCGCCGTGTCGGAGGCCGTGACCAACGCCATCATCCACGGCTATCCGGAGGGAGTACATACGGTAGTGATCCGAAGCCGCCTGACGGATTCCGTGGTGGAGATCTGGGTCACGGACGAGGGAGTGGGGATCGAAAACGTCCGGCGCGCCATGGAGCCTCTGTACACCAGCAGGCCGGAGCAGGAGCGCTCCGGGCTCGGCTTCCTGTTCATGGAAGCCTTCATGGACGAGGTGCATGTGGAATCGTCCCCGGGGATGGGAACGACGGTCTATCTGCGCAAGCAGATCGGAAGGAGAGAGGGTTGACGGGAGGTTTCTGCCTTTATGGAAGACACAATGGTCCTGATAGAGCGGGCGCACCATGGGGATAAAAAGGCGAGGGAACAGCTGGTGGAGGAAAATATGGGGCTGGTGTGGAGCATCGTGAAGCGCTTCGCGGGGCGGGGCACGGACAACGAGGATCTGTTCCAGATCGGCGCCATGGGGCTGATCAAGGCCATCGATAAATTTGACACGTCCTTTCAGGTGAAATTTTCCACCTACGCCGTGCCGATGATCTCCGGCGAGATCAAACGGTTTCTGCGGGACGACGGGATCCTGAAGGTGAGCCGGACGCTGAAGGAGAACGGCTGGAAGCTCCGCCGGGAGGCCGAGCAGTTCAGGATCCGGAGCGGGAGAGAGCCTACGCTGGAGGAGATGGCGGAGCTGACCGGCCTGGAGCGGGAGGAGATCGTACAGGCGATGGATGCGGGCGTGGAGGTGGACTCCATCGACCGGACGATCTTTCAGAGCGACGGCAGCCAGGTGTGCCTGCTGGACCGGCTGGACAGTCAGAATATCAAAAATACGGGCATGCCCGGGGACAGCGAGAAGGACAGGCTTTTGAACCGGGTCGTGCTGGAGCAGCTGCTGGCGGAGCTGACCGGCCCGGAGCGCAGGCTCATCGTCATGCGTTATCTTCAGGAGCGGACGCAGACGGACGTGGCCGGAAGGCTGGGGATCTCCCAGGTGCAGGTGAGCCGCATGGAGAAGCGGATCCTGAAGCAGATGCGGGATAAGCTCACGTGACGCGGCGGGCGCGGGAAGCCGAAGCGCGCGCCCTCTGTGCATAAAAAGCGTCCCGGGAGCGCATACTGTGGAAAAATAAGGCCGCAAAGCGGTGAAGGAGAGACGCGGACAGATGGGCGATATTTTATATTTGAAAATAGACCGGAACAATCAGGTGGATCATGCGGACGTGCGTCTGGGGGATGTGGCGAAGCTGGAGTGCGCGGACCGGGCCGTGAAAAATCGGCTGAAGACGCTGAAGCTTCTGAACGTGCAGGAGAAAAAAAGCGGACGTTATGTGTGTTCCGTCCTGAAGGTGGTGGAGCAGATCCACGGGATCTATCCGGCGCTGGAGATCCGGAATCTGGGGGAGACGGACTTTATCATCGAGTACGAATCCGGGGACGGCAGACCCCGCTTTACCGCGCTGAAAGTGATCCTCGTATGCATCCTCGTCTTTTTCGGTTCGGCCTTCTCGATCATGGTGTTCAACAACGACGTGGGGGTGGGGGACGTGTTCGCGCGGACCTACGAGCTGTTCACCGGAGAGCCTTCGGACGGATTTACGGTGCTGGAGATCACCTACTCCCTTGGCATCGCAGTGGGGATCCTGGTATTTTACAACCACTTCGGCGGGAAACGGAGCGCGAAGGATCCGACGCCCATGGAGGTGCAGATGCGGCTGTACGAGGATGACGTCAACACAGCGCTGGTGGAAAGCAGCGGACGGGAGGGGAAGAGCATCGATGTGGATTAGGCAGTGCTTTCTTGGGATTCTGGGACTGTCCGGCGGATTCGCCGTGGCGGGAGGCATGTTCGCGCTGCTGATCGCGCTGGGCGTCGTCCCGCGGTTCGCGGGGAGGACGCGCACGGCGGCGTATGTGCGTTTTTATGAGGACGCCGCGGCGCTGGGAGGGATCCTTGGAAATCTGTTCAGCGTCTATCCGGTCCGGATCCCGGCAGGGATCTGGCCTGCGGCGGCCTTCAGTCTCTTTGCGGGAGTCTTTACCGGGGCGTGGGCCATGGCGCTGACGGAGATCATGGACGTCATCCCGATCTTCAGCCGCCGGATACGCCTGAAGACCGGCATGCCGTGGATCCTTCTGATGATGGCGGCGGGGCGCATGACCGGAGCGCTGGTCCATGCATACTTCGGGTATTAGGAGGAGCGCTCCGGGTGAAATTCCGCCCATGTCTCATACCAGTCCAGACAGGCGCGGGTGTAGTCTTCGGAAAGCTGCCGCTCCTGTTCGTCCCGGTAAGCGGAATAGAGAGGATCCGTCCAGAGACGCTCCTCGTCGCATTCCTCCTGAAAAAGAGAGAGCTCATGGCGGACGCGTCTGAGCGGTTCCAGCGCCAGACGCATCTGCCAGTCCTCGTAGGCCTGGCTGGTGCTCTGCTCCCGGAGCTGGTGGCGTTCGGGAAGCGGCACGCTCTGGAGTCCGGACAGAAGCGCCTGCTCCTCGGAGCTTAGGCAGACCGGGCCGCGCGCTCTCTTTCGCATCCGCTCCACATAGTGCTCGTACCCGAAGGGGTAGTAGAGGACGGAGCGATCCGTGAAGATCAAAAGCGACTGGGCCACCTGGCGGACGAGGTACCGGTCATGGGAGACGAACAGGAGCGTGCCCGTGTAAGCGCGCAGGGCGGACTCCAGCGTCTCTCTGGCGGGGATGTCCATGTGGTTGGTGGGCTCGTCCAGGATCAGAAAATTGGGCTGGCTCTGAAAGAGCTCCGCCAGCACCAGCCGGGCTTTTTCGCCGCCGGACAGGGAGGCCACCTTTTTGGAAGCCTCCTTTCCGGGAAACAGAAACGCGCCCAGCGCCTGCCGGACCTCTTTTTCCGTCAGAGACGGGAACAGGCTGTGAAAATGCTCCGCCACTGTGAGAGACGAGGACAGCTCCGCCGTCTGCTGGTCAAAGTAGCCTGTCAGCACGTGAAGCCCCATCCGGCACGTTCCCTCCACGGGCGGGAGAAGTCCGGCCGCGGTCTTTAAAAAGGTGGACTTTCCGGCTCCGTTGGGGCCGATGACGCCGATCTTCTGTCCGCGCCGGATGCGGAGCGAAAGCTCAAGGAGAGCGTCGCCGTAGCCGATCTTCAGATCCCTGGCTTCCAGCACCCACTTGGAACTTGGAAACTGCGGATCCAGGCTGCCCGTAAAGCTGTGAGACTCTTCCGGCACGGGCTTTTGCACCTCGGGCATCCGCTCCAGAAGCTTTTTTCGGGAGCGGGCGAAGGCCGCTTTTTTCGGTTTGTTCCGGAACCGTTCGATCAATTCCTCCAGACGCTGCGCCTCCTCCTGGCTGCGTCTCCATGCCCGCGTCTGAAGCTCCAGCTCCTTCGCCCGCTGTTCCTTGTAGGCGCTGTAATTTCCGGCATAGCGCACCAGCTTTTTCTCCCGGAACTCGTACACGGTGTCGGCGGTCCGGTCGAGAAAAAAGCGGTCGTGGGACACGATGACGACGGCGTGGGGATAGCTTTGCAGATGCTCCTCCAGCCATTCCACCGTCTCCGTATCAAGGTGATTGGTCGGCTCGTCCAGCAAAAGGACGTCCGGGCAGGCCAGAAGAAGGCGGATCAGACGGATCTTGGTCTGTTCGCCGCCGGAAAACTGTTCCAGCCGTTTCTTTTTGTCTTCTTTGGAAAATCCGAGTCCGGTGAAGATCCGGTCGTATTCCTGCTCCCACTGAAACCGCTCCCGGTCCCACCTGTCGGGGCAGGGGCACGCCTTTAAAATCTCCTCTTCGACGGTCAGGGAGCCGTCGGAAAAGGCCTGCTGGCGCATAAGGCCGGTGGTCAGCCGCCGGGAGACGGTCAGGCCGGGGCTCTGGAGACGGTCGTCCCGGTCCAGGGAGAGCTCGCCCGCCAGAAGCCGCAGAAGCGTCGTCTTTCCGCAGCCGTTCCGTCCCACGACGGCGATTTTTTCATTTCCCCGGATCTCAAAATCAAAATGGGCCAGAACCGTGTTGGCTCCGGCGCTGAGCGTTCCGCTCTGAATCTGCAGCAGCATGATCTCCCTCGCTGTTCCGCCGCGTCCCGCGGCTGTGGCGCGCCCTTTTTCGGGCGGCTGATCGTGTGTCTAAATATAACAGAAAGGGGAGGGGATTGCAAGCCGGTTCAGCACTCCTCCAGCACGACGGCGTGGGCGATGCCGGGGATGGACTGTCCCTCGTTGAAGCTCACTTTGGATAAGAGGGCTCCGGTGGGAACGAAGAGGACCCGCTTCCAGTCGCCGCGCGCCAGCATGGGCAGGATATAGGCGGCCAGCGTGACGGCCGCGCAGCCGCAGCCGGAGCCGCCCGCGTGGGTATCCTGCGTTTTTGGGTCGTAGATGAGCATCCCGCAGTCCTCGTGGGAGCTGCCCAGCCGGACGCCCCGGTCGGCGAGAAGATCCTTGAGGATCGTCTGTCCGATGCTCCCCAGATCCCCGGTGATGATCCGGTCATAGTCGGACGCCTGCCGCCCGGTGTCCTTCAGATGCTGGCAGATAGTGTCCGCCGCGGCCGGAGCCATGGCCGCCCCCATGTGCATGGAATCCTTTACGCCGTAGTCCACCACCTTCCCGGTGGTGATCCCGGCGATGCGCACATGGGCGTTTCTGGAAGGGGCGGAATCGGCGGCGGACAGTACAAAGGCGCCGGCGCCGGTGACCGTCCAGGTAGTTGAAAGGGGACGCTGCCCCGCGTACTCCAGGGGAAATCGGAACTCCTTCTCGGCGCTGGCGAAGTGGCTGGAGGTCAGCGCCATGACGCAGTCCGCATAGCCGCCGGCCACCGTAATGGCGGCCAGTCCCAGTCCCTCCCCGCAGGTGGAGCAGGCGCCGTACAGGCCGAACAGCGGGATCTGGAGCTCCATGATCCCGTAGGAGGTGGCGATGCCCTGCGCCAGCAGATCGCCCGCGAACAGATAACGGATCTGCTCCTCGTTCATACCGGATTTTTCCATGGCCTTTCGGGCGGTCCGAAGCTGAAGCTCGCTCTCCGCCTCCTCCCACGTATTTTTGCCGAACCTGGGATCCTGCTCGATGCAGTCCAGCAGATGGCCCAGCGGACCGTCTCCCTCCTTGCTCCCGGCGATGGCCGCGGCTCCGATGATATGGGGCGGCCGGTCAAAGAAAAGCGTGGCTCTTCCCGCTGTCTGTGTCATATGCGTCATTCCTCCTGTTGCTTTTTGCAGGTATTGTCCGCATATCAAAAGAAAAATATACGCGCGCCGCAAGGCCGTCTCTTCGCGCTGGCGTATAGAATCCGCGCGGTCGGACACGATAGAGATAACCGATCTTTTCAAAAACAGTTGAGACAGGAGGCGCAGCGTATGAACGTCAACGAAGAACAAAAGGAACAGTATCAGAAATATGTCAGGCAGGTGACGCCGACCCACAGCCTTCCGCTGGAGATGGCGAAGGCTTTTGTGACCGGCGGGTGCATCTGCACACTGGGGCAGCTCATCCAGAATCTGGCCATGGGAATGGGGGCGGAGCAGAAGGACGCCGGCACATGGTGCTCCATCGCGCTGGTGCTGATCAGCGTCCTGCTGACCGGATGGAATCTCTATCCGTCCGTCGCCAAATGGGGCGGCGCGGGCGCGCTCGTCCCGATCACCGGGTTTGCCAACGGCGTCGCCTCGTCGGCCATCGAATACAAAAAGGAAGGGCAGGTGTTCGGCGTCGGGAGCAAGATCTTCACGATCGCGGGGCCGGTGATCCTGTACGGAGTCTTCAGCTCCTGGCTTCTGGGACTGGGCTACTGGCTTCTGAAGACGACCGGCATTTTGTGAGAGGAGGCCCCGGCGGGCGGGAGGCTTCTTCCCCGCGGCAGGTCACGCGGGCGCGCCCGCCCGCAGCATCGCGATCTCTTCCTTATAAGGAGCCCTCGTATGCTTCCGGTCTCCGTCGACGGGGATCCACGGCGTCTCGAGGATCTTTGGCACGCCGGCAAAATCGGGATGATGCACGATGGCGTTCAGGGCGTCGAAGCCGATATACCCTTTTCCCAGATTTTCGTGGCGGTCTTTGGCGGCCCCGCGGGGATTTTTGCTGTCGTTGATGTGGAAGACCGCGATCTGTTCTTTTCCGAGGATCCGGTCAAACTGCTCCATGACGCCGTCAAAATCGCCGACGATATCGTAGCCGCTGTCGTGGGTATGGCAGGTGTCGAAGCAGACCCGGAGCCGGTCCTTCCGGGAGACGCCGTCGTAGATCCGGGCCAGTTCCTCGAAGCTTCGTCCAAGCTCGGAGCCCTTCCCGGCCATGGTTTCCAGCGCTACAAGACAGTCCGTGTCGTCGGTGAGCACTTCGTCGAGTCCTCTGACGACGGAGGCGATCCCGGCGTCGACGCCGGCGCCCACGTGCGCGCCGGGATGGAGCACCATCACGCGGCTCTTGCAGGCGTCCGCGCGGCTGAGCTCCAGCCGCAGGAAATCCACGGCCAGCCGGTAAGTGTCGGGATTGACCGTGTTGGCCAGATTGATGATGTAGGGCGCGTGGATGATAAAGTCCTCGACGCCGTTTTGCCGCATGAGCTCCCATGCGGCCTCGATCTGCAGCTGGCTGACGTCCTTGCGCCTCGTGTTCTGGGGCGCTCCCGTATAGATCATAAAAGTGTTCGCCCCGTAGGACAGGGCCTCCTCCACGGAGCCGAGCATCATCTTCTTTCCGCTCATCCCCACATGGGAACCGATCTTTAACATAAGCTTCTCCTTTTTTTCTGTTTTGTAAATGTTCAGCCCGGCCGGCTGAACTGTTATCCTATTTTACATGCCGGGGGACGGCTTTGCAAGCGGAAAAAGGGCGTCCGGACGGGCCTTTTGGCGCGCTTGACAAACATTTGCAATTTCCCTATACTGGATGGAAGAATGGATCCTGTCTGCAGGGAATCTGTGAACAGCGACGAAGAATGAGCCGGGAAAAACGGCGGCACATCAGGAGGAGAACAAAAACTATGAAGAAAATGCTGGAGCTTTTGTCCGCCGAGGCGGCGTCCGCCTTCCGGGCGGCGGGCTACGATGAGAAATACGGACGGGTGACGCTGTCCAACCGGCCGGATCTGTGCGAATATCAGTGCAACGGCGCGATGGCGGCCGCAAAGGAATACCATAAGGCCCCGATCATGATCGCGCAGGCCGTGGCGGAGGAGCTGGGACGCTCCGAAGCCTTCGAGGACGTGCAGGCGGTCAATCCGGGCTTCATCAATCTGAAAGTGAACGAAAGCTTTTTGAGCGATTATCTCGGCGGCATGGAGCGGGACGGACGTCTGGGCTGCGAAAAGGCGGAGAACCCGAAGACCATCGTCATCGACTACGGCGGGCCGAATGTGGCGAAGCCGCTGCACGTGGGACATCTGCGCTCGGCCATCATCGGGGAGAGCGTCAAACGGATCGCGCGGTTTGCGGGCCATAAGGTCATCGGAGACGTGCATCTGGGAGACTGGGGGCTCCAGATGGGACTGATCATCACGGAGCTTCGGGAGCGGAAGCCGCAGCTTCCTTATTTTGATGGGCAGTACGAGGGAGAGTACCCGGCGGAAGCCCCGTTCACCATCGCCGAGCTGGAGGAGATCTATCCCACGGCCAGCGCAAGATCCAAGGAGGACGCGGACTACAAGGAGGCGGCCATGCAGGCCACCTATGAGCTGCAGCACGGGCGCAGAGGCTATCAGACGCTCCTGTCCCATATTTTAAATGTCTCGGTGACGGATCTGAAGAGAAACTATGCGAACCTGAACGTGGAATTTGACCTGTGGAAGGGCGAGTCCGACGCGCAGCCCTACATTCCGGATATGGTGCAGAAGATGAAGGACGACGGCTTCGCCTATGTGAGCGACAACGCGCTGGTGGTGGACGTGAAGGAGGAGACGGACACGAAGGAGGTCCCGCCCTGCATGCTCCTGAAGTCCGACGGCGCGTCCCTCTACACGACCACGGATCTGGCTACGATCGTGGAGCGCATGAAGCTCTATCATCCGGACGAGATCATCTATGTGGTGGACAAGCGTCAGGAGATGCATTTTGTGCAGGTGTTCCGCTGCGCGAGGAAATGCGGTCTGGTGGACGAGGGCACGGAGCTTAAATTCCTTGGCTTCGGCACCATGAACGGAAAGGACGGCAAGCCTTTCAAGACGAGAGAGGGCGGCGTCATGCGTCTGGAGTATCTGCTGAAGGACATCAACGAGGAGATGCTGAAGAAAATCCAGGCCAGCCGTCCGATGGAGACGGAGGAAGCGGAGGCCATCGCAAAGATCGTAGGACTGTCCGCCGTCAAATACGGAGACCTGTCCAATCAGGCGTCCAAGGATTATATTTTCGATGTGGACCGGTTCACCTCCTCCGAGGGCAATACGGGGCCCTACATCCTTTATACCATCGTCCGGATCAAATCGATCCTGCGCAAGTACGAGGAGACCGGACGGCAGGCGGCGGCCGGAAACGTTGCCCCGGCCAGAAGCGCCAGCGAGAAAGGGCTTCAGATGGAGCTGGCGAAATTCAACGGAGTCGTGGAGGCGGCTTACGAGGAGTCCGCGCCGCACAAACTCTGCGCGTATATCTACGATCTGGCCAACGCCTTCAACAAGTTCTATCACGAGACGAAAATTCTCGGAACGGAGGATGAAGAGGCGCAGGCGGCGTGGATCAGCCTGCTCTGCCTGACCAGAAGCGTGCTGGAGACCTGCATCGATCTTCTGGGCTTTGAGGCTCCCGAGAAGATGTAGGACGGGAGGGCGAACGGGATGAAAGACCGGACAGACATTTCTCTGTATCATCTGTGGCGGGCCGTGTATCCGATGCTGCTCTACATGCTGCTGCAGGGGCTGCTGCTTCCGGTCTTCCGGCTGTTTTTCCGGCTTTTCGGCGCGGGGAGCGAAGCGGCGGTCTCCGACGCCATGACCGCGTATCTGGCGTTCTGCGGTCTGGTCTCGCTTCTGCTGTTCGGCTGGATCTACCGGCGGGACGTGGAGGAGCGGAAGCGTTCGGGGACGTGGAGAGAGCCCCGGCCCATGAAGGCTCCGGAGCTTTTTCGGATCGCGGCAGGCGCCTGCGCCATGGCGCTTTTCGGCAACAACCTTGTGAATCTCACTCCGCTGATGGAGCTTTCCCGGAGCTATCAGGAGACCAGCCGGATCCTCTCCTCCGGAAGCCTCTGGCTCCAGCTTCTGTGCGTGGGCGCGCTGGTCCCGGCGGCGGAGGAGGTGGTCATGCGAGGGCTTTTGTACGGGAGGCTCCGGGACATGTGCAGACCGGCGGCGGCCATCGCGGTCAGCGCCGTTCTCTTCGGCCTTTTCCACGGAAATCCGGCGCAGGGCGTCTACGCGGCTGGCTGCGGATGGTTCCTGTCGTGGCTCATGGAGCGGTTCCGTACGCTCAGAGCGCCGATCCTCGCGCATCTATCGTCCAACGTCTTTATCAGCCTTCTGGGCGGCCTGGACGGCTACCGGAGCCTGTCCGCCGGCGACTGGCGTTTCTGGGCTCTGACCGCAGGCGGCGGGATCGTGACGGCGCTGGCGGTGGCGGCGCTTCGGAGGGAATGAAAAACATCCGCATTTGTCGTATTGTATCTCGCCGGAAATTATGCTACTATTGTAAAACGGGCTGCGGTCCGCCGTGACCGCACATTGAAAAAAACCAGAAACGAGGGAGAATACATATGGATATGATAAAGATCACGATGCTGCTGACGATCCTGATCTATCTGATCGCCATGGTGGCGATCGGAGCGGTGCTGGCCAAAAACAACCAGACGACGGACGATTTCTATCTGGGCGGCCGGAAGCTGGGACCGCTGGTGACGGCCATGAGCGCGGAGGCTTCGGATATGAGCAGCTGGCTTCTGATGGGACTGCCCGGAGTGGCGTATCTGACCGGAACGGCGGACGCCGCGTGGACGGCCATCGGACTGGCGCTCGGAACGTACGTGAACTGGCTCGTGGTGGCGAAGCGCCTCAGAAACTACACGCACGCCTGCAGCAATTCCACGACGCTGCCGCTGTTTTTCTCCAACCGGTACCGCGACGAGCGCAGGATCCTGTCGGTGATCGCGGCGGTCCTGATCGTGATCTTCTTCGTGCCGTACACGGCCTCCGGATTTGCGGCCTGCGGAAAACTGTTCGCCAACCTGTTCGGCATGGATTACCTGCCGGCCATGATCGTCAGCGCCATCGTCATCGTGGCGTACACGACGCTGGGCGGATTTCTGGCCGCCAGCATGACGGACTTTGTGCAGAGCATCGTCATGACGCTGGCTATCCTCGTGGTGTTCGGCTTTGGCATCAGCAGCGTGGGAAGCTTTGACGCGGTCATGGACAACGCAAAATCCATGGCGGGCTACTTCAGTCTGACCCAGATCTACGATCCGGCCTCCGGAAGCGCGTCGCCCTACGGCACGCTGACCATCTTCTCCATGCTGGCGTGGGGGCTTGGCTATTTTGGGATGCCCCACGTGCTGCTGCGCTTCATGGCCATCGGGGACGTACAGAAGCTCAAGCTGTCCCGCCGGGTCGCTTCGGTGTGGGTCGTGATCTCCATGGTCGTGGCGGTGTTCATCGGAGTGGTCGGAAACGCCATGTCCAAGGCCGGCGTGATCCCGGCGCTGGACGACCCGGAGACGATCATCCTGGTCGTGGCGGATGTGATCTCTCAAAACGGATTTCTGGCGGCGGTCGTGGCCGGACTGATCCTGGCGGGGATCCTGGCGGCGACCATGTCCACGGCGGATTCGCAGCTTCTTGCGGCGTCCTCCAGCGCCTCCCAGAACATTCTGAAGGAAGTGTTCGTGAAAAACATGAGCGAAAAGACGGGAATGCTCGTGGCGCGCCTGACGGTGCTGGTCATCGCGGTGATCGGAATGTTCATCGCGCGGGATTCCGACAGCTCCGTGTTCCAGATCGTGTCCTTCGCGTGGGCCGGCTTCGGCGCGTCCTTCGGCCCGCTGGTGCTGCTGGCGCTGTTCTGGAAGCGCTCCACATGGCAGGGCGCTCTGTGCGGCATGGTCAGCGGCGGCGTGATGGTGTTCGTCTGGAAATTCCTGATCCGTCCCATGGGCGGCCTGCTGGGGATCTACGAGCTGCTTCCGGCCTTTCTGCTGGGCCTTGCGGTCAACGTGATCGTAAGCCTGCTGACGCCGGAGCCGTCCAAAGAGGTGCAGGAGGAGTTCGACCGGGTGGCGGCGATGAAATAAATAACAGTTCAGCCAGCCGGGAGTGACAGGCCAAAATCGTGCTCGCACGAATTTTGGCCTGTTGCTTTCGGTTGAGGGAGCGCCGGATTATGAGCAAAGGCAGCCGCGCAGCGGCGGGGAGCGCGTCAGCGCGGCTTTGCGAATGGCGTGGGCTGAACTGTTATTTTTTTTTGCGCCCGGCGGGCGCATCGTATTAAAGCGACGGCTTCTGTTCGTCCGCCGCAGCATCCTCCGCGTCTCCGTCCTGCGTACCGGCGGCGTTCTCCTCCGCCTGCTGCCGGCGCACATAGCCGGGTTCCCGGTAGGTCCGACAGATTTTCACAGGCTTTTCGTAGACGACCCGCGTGTCCGCCAGCATGTCGTGGAGCGCCCGCTTCTCCCGGTCGATCCCGGCCATGAGGTAGCCGATGCCGAGGAGAAAGCCGCTCAGAAACCGTCCCACGGTCTCCCGGTAGACGACGCAGAGGAGCGAAAGCTCCCGTCCGCCCCCGGCGGTCACCACCCGGAGATTCAGCAGGCGCTTGCCCGGCGTGACGCCGGTGAAGTAGGTGAACAGAATGTAATACAGCGCGCCGCACCCATAGAGGACCATGTCGGACAGCGAGTACTGGAACAGAAGATGTCCGTTCAGAAGGTCTCCGGCCGGGAAGAGGCTGAGGAGAAAGAGAAACAGCCGCGCGAACAGGAGAAGCGCGCTCACGAGGAGCGAATCGATCAGAAAAGCGGCCAGCCGGACCCAGAATCCGGCAAAGACCACCGTATCGTTACTGGAGTCCCTGTACATAATATTGAAGCCCTCCCTGCGTCTCCTCCGCCAGCTCCTGAAGGATCTGGGATTCGGATTTTGGTATCAGTTCCCGGATGGAGCCAAACAGCGAGGAAAACATGGTCGCGACGCCGGCGTCCAGCTCGTAGAAAATGTCAGTCCCGGCCTCGGAGGCGATCTGCTCCCTCACATCGTCGTAAAGCCCGATCTCGTCGATCAGCCCGTTTTCCAGCGCCTGACGGGCCGTGTAAGTCCGGCCGTCGGCCAGCTCGCGCACCTGCTCGTCGCTCATATTCCGGCCGTCGGCCACGATCTCCACGAAGCGGTCGTAGGCCTCGTCCACCTGCGACTGGTAGATGGCGACCTGCTCGTCGCTCAGGGTGCTGGAATCCTTGTTGGAGCCGCTGGTGATGCTCACATAGCGGATGCCCAGCTTTTCGTAGAGGCCGCTCAGGTCATAGCCCGCCATGATCACGCCGATGGATCCGGTGGTCGTGTTGGGATTGGCGTAGATCCGATCCGACGGCGCGGAGACATAATATCCGCCGGAGGCGGCGTAGTGGGCCATGTAGGTCCAGACGGGGCGTCCGGTCTCCTCCTTATATTCCACCAGCTTCCGGTAGAGCTCCTCGCTCTCGTAGATCGTGCCGCCCGGCGAGTCCACGTAGAGAAGGATGCCGGTGTTGAAGCCGTCCTCCATGAGCCGGTCGATGTAGTCCATGGTCGTGCTGTGCTGATAGCCTCCGGCGGAGGTGAGGAGGCTTGCGGCCCCCTGCTGCTGGATCGTGCCCTCCACCCGTACCACCGCCACATAGTCGGAGAGAGGCGTGCTGAAGGATACGCCGCCCGTCAGCGTCTGCTCTATGGAGTCCAGAGCCGACTGGTTGATCTGCTCCGCCGTCCGGTTGACGAATACGCTGATCGTGCCGGTCAGGATAAAGAGGAAGACGGCGACGGCCAGGCCGATGATCTGCTTTCTGTTCATAGAAAAAAGTCTCCTTTTGTGAAAATGGGAAGAGCGCGATCCTCGGATTGCGCTCTTCCCGTATAAGACAGCCGGAAGCGCCGGCTGCCGGACAGACGGATCATACCGTGTGGAACTTGGCAATGTAGACGGGATAGGTCTCGGTGCCTTTCATCTCCTTGCCTGCCGTTACGGTCACATTTTTGTCGGTGATCAGGTACTCGATGTCCGCTCCCTTCTCCACCACCGTATCCTGCATCAGAATACAGTTTTTGACTTTCGCGCCCTTTTCCACCTTCACGCCTCGGAAGAGGATGGAGTTTTCCACCTCGCCCTCGATCAGGCAGCCGTCGGCGACCATGACGTTCTGCGCCTTTGCGCCCTCTATGTACCGGGTGGGGCTGTCGTCGCGGACCTTGGTGTAGATCGGCGAGCCGGAGAACAGCGCGTCCTGATTGTAATCGTCCAGAAGACGCATGTTTTCCTCAAAATAGGTCTTGATGCTGGAGATCGTGGCCACATAGCCATCGTACTTGTAGCCCTGAACGTTCAGCTTTCCAAGCTGCGGGATCAGCACGTCTCTCTCGAGGAACTCCTGACCCAGAAGCGAAGCCTCGGTGACCAGATTGATCAGAAGCTCGCGGTCCACGATCAGAATGTTCATGCAGAAATTCTGGATGCCGGTATCCTTCGGGTTCACGAAGATCTTGGTGACCCGGCCGTTGTCGATGCGGAGCGTGTAGTAGTAGCCCTTCGTGCTGTCCTTCGCCTTCAGGAAGCCTTCGGGGATCTCCTGCGTGTGGTAGGCCATCGTGATGTCCGCGCCGCTGGCCACATGGGCGTCCACCATCGCCTTGAAGTCGATGTTGGCGGCGATGTTGGAGTTGGCCAGAAGCACATATTTTTTCTTCTGGTTCTGGAGGAAATCCAGAATGTTCGCCAGAGCGCCGGCCCGTCCCACATAAGGCTTGGACGCCTTGTCCGCGAAGGGCGGGAAGATGTTCAGTCCGCCGTTTTTGCGGACCAGATCCCAGGAGCGTCCGGATCCCAGATGGTCGATCAGAGACTGATAGTTGTTGTTGACCACGACGGATACGGTGTCGATGCCGGAGTTCGCCATGCTCGAAAGCGTAAAGTCGATCAGACGGTAACGGCTGGCAAAGGGAATGGACGCCATGAGCCGCACATTTACAAGATCCGGCACAAAAAGATCGTAGCTGTTCGGGAAAATAATGCCCAGAGTGTTCATATTGGAATTTACCATTGCTCTTCACCGCCTTTTACATTTTTGCTGACCATGGCCTTGGGGCCGATCGTGGCTCCCGCGCCGATGGAGACGCCTGCGCCGATGGTGGCGACCTCGTTCTCCTCGCCTGTCGGCATGGCTCCTACGACCGCGTTTTCACCGATGGTCACATTCTCCGCGACAATACAGTGGCGTACGACCGCCCCGGCCTCGATGACAGTGCCGCCCATGACGACCGCATCCTCGACGACCGCGCCCTCCGCCACATGGACGCCGGCGAACAGGACGGAGTGCTTCACCGTTCCTTTGATCCGGCAGCCGTCGGTGATCATGGAATCCTCCACTACCGCGGAAGCACTGATCTTATGGCCGGACATTCCGCTGTTGCGGCTGTAGATCTTCCAGTCGTCGTCAAACAGATTGATGCCGCTGTGCTCCGGATCGAGCACCTCCATGTTGGCTTCCCACAGGGAGGAGATCGTTCCTACGTCCTTCCAGTATCCGCTGAAATGATACGCGTACATCCTGCGTCCGTCGCGGAGCAGGTTGGGGATGATGTTGTTGCCGAAGTCGTTCTCGGAGTTAGGATCCTGCTCGTCCTCCTCCAGATATTTCTTCAGAATATCCCAGTTAAAGATATAGATTCCCATGGAAGCCAGATTGGATTTGGGATTTTTCGGCTTCTCCTGGAATTCGGTGATCCGGTCGTACTCGTCGGTGACCATCAGACCGAAGCGGGAAGCCTCGTCCCACGGCACCTCCATGACGGCCACGGAAAACTCCGCGCCCTTCTCCTTGTGGAATCTGAGGAAGTCGCTGTAATCCTGCTTGCAGATCTGGTCGCCGGAGAGGATGATCACATACTCGGGATCGTAGCGCTCGATAAACGAGATGTTCTGGTAGATGGCGTTGGCCGTGCCCTTATACCAGTCGGAGCCGGACGCCTTCTGATAAGGCGGCAGGACATGGACGCCTCCATAGAGCCGGTCCAGATCCCACGGCTGTCCGTTGCCGATGTACTCGTTGAGCACGAGAGGCTGATACTGGGTCAGGATGCCGACCGTATCGATCCCGGAGTTTACGCAGTTGGACAGCGGGAAGTCGATGATCCGGTATTTTCCGCCAAACGGAACTGCAGGTTTTGCAAGCTTCTGGGTCAGCGCGTACAGCCGGGAGCCCTGACCGCCGGCGAGAAGCATTGCAATCATTTCTTTAGCCATAATATTCCCTCCTGATAAAAATGAATCATAGATAAATTGTACTATATTTCTAAAAAAAATGATAGATGTTTTGTGCAAAATATTTGTAAGATTTTTAAAAATCTTATGAAAGGAATAGAGGGACTTTTGAGTTAAGAAAGGGCTAAAAAGGGAGAAAACCCGTTAAACGACGGTTAAAATAGAGATCAGGCGGTGGCAAAGGCCGGGAGAATATGATATGCTCCTGCTGATCTGACGAGACGGAGAAAAACGGTGTCTCGAATCCAAAAGAAAAGAGGTCTGAACATGGATCAGTTAGGCAGCGCGGTGCTGGTCGGCTGTATGGTAGTGCTTGGCGGGATTCCTTCCTTATATATATTGATCAGCCTGCCCGTTATTATCGTACAGAAGGTCTGTCGGAAAATCAAATACGGAAAGTCGCTGAGCGACTAAAGATGCGGGGCCCCGGACAAACCGGGGCTCTTTTTTTGTGCGATACGCCGTGCCTGCACGGGCAGCCATTTGCAGGGCAACGGACGGCGGACAGCTTTGCTGTGAGCTGGCTGTGGTATCGCGGCGGATCGGGGAAGATATCCGATTGCGGATTGAGAAACGGGAATACATATGCTATACTAAAAATGTATACGAAAAAACGAGGAGCAGAGGAGAGCATGGAGGAACGGCATTCGACGGGAAAAAATCTTTTCATCACGGCTGCGATCCTGGCGGGAGCGTCCGGGATCAGCTTTGTGCTGCAGCAGTTTGCCACGACGGACAGTCATGTGCCGCTTCTGTTCGTGCTGGCCGTGCTGTTCGTCTCCCGGCTGACGGACGGCTACCTGTACGGGATCGTGGCGTCCATGGCCGCGGTGGTGGGCGTCAACTACGTGTTCACTTACCCGTACTTTGCGTTTGACTTTACGATCACCGGCTATCCGTTCACCTTTCTGACGATGCTGGCCGTGTCCGTCAGCGTCAGCGCGCTGACCAGCCGGGTCAAGCAGCAGGAGCAGATACGGCTGGAGGTGGAGAAGGAGAAGATGCGGGCCAATCTCCTCCGCGCGGTGTCCCACGATATCCGCACGCCCCTCACGTCCATCGTCGGGAGCGCGTCGGGGATCCTGGAAAACAGGGACGTGCTGACGAAGGAGAACGAGATGGAGCTGGTGCAGGACATCAGGGAGGAGGCCCAGTGGCTGATCCGGATCGTGGAAAACCTTCTGTCGGTCACGAGGATCAACGGGGAGAACGCCCGGATCGACACGCAGGAGGAAGCGGTGGAGGAGGTCATAAGCGGGGCGGTAGTCAAATTCTGCAAGCGGTTTCCCGACGCGAAGGTGCAGGTGGACATGCCCGGGGAGTTTCTGATGGTCCCCATGGACGGCGTGCTGATCGAGCAGGTGCTCGTAAACCTTCTGGAAAATTCAATCCTGCACGGAAAGACGACGACGCTCATCCGGATCGCGGTGTCCCACGGGCCGGGACGCCTGACGGTGGCGGTGGAGGACGACGGGCAGGGTATACGGGAAGCGGTGCTTCCGGTCATGTTCGACGGGCAGATTTCCTCCTCGAACGGAGAGGAGTGCGACTCCAGGCGAAATATGGGGATCGGGCTGTCGGTCTGCAGGAGCATCGTGAAGGCGCACAGGGGCGGCATGAGAGCGGAAAACAAAAGCACCGGAGGGGCCAGAGTCCTGTTCTGGCTTCCCATGAAGGAGGACGATACAGATGGATATTAAGGACAGAGTGCTGGTCGTGGAGGACGACAAGAGCATCCGGAACTTTTTCAAGACCGTTCTGGAGGCGAACAACTACGACGTCATCATGGCCGTCACGGGGGCCGAGGCGTACAGCATGGTGACCTCCCAGTGTCCGGACGTGGTGATCCTGGATCTGGGGCTTCCGGATATGGACGGGATGAAAATACTGAAAAGCGTCCGGGAATGGTCTTCCATGCCGATCCTCGTGGTGTCCGCGCGGACCCACGAGAGAGACAAGGTGGAGGCGCTGGACGCGGGGGCTGACGACTACATCACGAAGCCCTTCGGAACGTCGGAGCTGCTGGCGCGCCTTCGGACGGCCATCCGTCATGCGAGAGCGGCCTATCTGACGCCGGAGGGGATGCAGACCGGGACGTTCCGCACGAAGGACCTGCTGATCGATTACGATAAGCACAGAGTCTATGTGGGCGAGCGGGACGCGAACCTGACGCAGAACGAATATAAGATCGTGAGCCTCCTCGGAAAATATGCCGGGAAGGTGCTGACCTACGATTTTATCATCAAGGAGATCTGGGGGCCGAACATGAAGAACGACAACCGGATCCTTCGGGTCAACATGGCGAACATCCGCCGGAAGATCGAGAAAAGCCCGGCCCAGCCCGAGTATATTTTCACAGAGGTGGGCGTAGGATACCGGATCGCGGATCCGGACTGACAGGAAGAGCAAAAGGAAAATGACGGAAGGACAGAAGAAAAAACTGGCGCTGCAGATCATCGAGCGTCTGAAGACCGCGTATCCGGACGCAGACTGCACGCTGGATTACGACGACGCGTGGAAGCTTCTGGTGAGCGTGCGGCTGGCGGCCCAGTGCACCGACGCCAGAGTCAATGTGGTGGTGGAAAAGCTGTATGAGAAATATCCCGACGTGGAGGCGCTGGCCGACGCGGACGTGGACGGCATCGAGGAGATCGTCCGGCCCTGCGGACTCGGCAGAAGCAAGGCGCGGGACATCAGCGCCTGTATGAAAATACTGCGGGACGAGTACGGCGGAAGGGTGCCCGACGACTTCGACGCCCTGTTGAAGCTTCCGGGCGTGGGGAGAAAGAGCGCGAACCTGATCATGGGAGACGTGTTCCACAAGCCTGCCATCGTCACGGACACCCACTGCATCCGTCTCGTGAACCGCATGGGTCTGGTGGACGGCGTCAAGGAGCCGAAAAAGGTGGAGATGGCGCTCTGGAAGCTGATCCCGCCGGAGGAAGGGAGCGACTTCTGCCACCGGCTGGTCTATCACGGAAGAGAGATCTGCACCGCCAGAACGAAGCCGTACTGCGACCGCTGTTGCGTGAGCGACCTGTGCGCGAAGGCGGGCGTGTGACCGTCCGTCCCGGCGGACGCATTCCGGTCCGGTGTGCGGGCGGTATCCCGCAGGGAGAGCGGAAGGATTTTGTGTGGAGGAGTGATATGCTGTGTTTGTATTGAGAAGAATGTACTGCAGGACCTTTCAGGCGGTGTTCCGGGCGGCGCTTCCGTTTCTGCCCTATCGGAGCCCGAAGATCATTCCATCGGTGGCCGGCATCCCGGACGTCTGTCGGAGAAAGGGCGTGGACTCGGTCATGATCGTCACCGACGCGGGCATCCGTTCGCTGGGACTGACCGCGTTTCTGGAAAAGACGCTCTCGGAGAGCGGGATCGACTACTGCATTTACGACGGGACCGTGGCGAATCCCACGATCCGGAACGTGGAGGAGGCAAGAGCGCTCTATCTGGAGCGGGGAGCGAAGGCCATCATCGCGTTCGGGGGCGGCTCGTCCATGGACTGCGCCAAGGCGGCCGGCGCGAGGATCGTAAAGCCCCGGCAGAGCATCAGCCGCATGAAAGGACTTTTGAAGGTACATAAGAGGCTGCCCCTTCTGATCGCCATCCCGACCACGGCCGGGACCGGCAGCGAGACGACGCTGGCTGCGGTGATCACGGACAGCGAGAAGCATCATAAATATCCGATCAACGATTTCAGCCTGATCCCGCGCTACGCGGTGCTGGATTACCATGAGACGGTGGGACTGCCAAAGAGCATCACGGCCACCACGGGCATGGACGCCCTGACCCACGCGGTGGAGGCGTACATCGGCGGCTCCACCACGAGGGAGACCCGGGCCATGGCGGAGGAGGCCGTGCATCTGATCTACCAGTATCTGAAGGCCGCCTACGACGACGGCCATGACAAGGAGGCGCGAAAGGGCATGCTGAAGGCGGCCTACTGCGCGGGCGTGGCGTTCACAAAATCCTATGTGGGCTACATCCACGCGGTGGCCCACTCTCTGGGAGGCCAGTACGGCACGCCCCACGGTCTGGCCAACGCGGTGATCCTGCCCATCGTCCTGAAAATGTACGGCCCGTCCTGCGAGAAGCGTCTGGCCAGACTGGCGAGGAACGCGGGCGTGGTGGAGTCCGGCATGGGCGACAGGGAGGCCGCGGACCGATTCATCCGCTGGATCCGGCAGATGAACGATTCCATGGGGATCCCGCGGCATTTTCCCGATATCCGCAAGGAGGATATCCCGGTCATGGCCCGCCATGCGGACAAGGAAGGCAATCCGCTCTATCCGGTGCCGGTGCTCATGGACCGAAAGGAGCTGGAGCGGATCTATTATGAGGTAAAGGGGTGACGCGGATGGAGGAGCGAAGACAGACCGGCGCAGAGAAGCTTCTGGCGGAGCAGCGGGCGTATTTCGCCTCGGGTCGGACGCTGCCGGTACAGGCGAGGATCGAGGCTCTCGACCGGCTGGAGCGGGCGATCATCGGCTATGAGGACGAGCTGTGCCGGGCGCTGAAGGCGGATTTGGGAAAATCGAGGGCGGAGGCCTATATGTGCGAGATCGGGCTGACGCTGTCGGAGCTGCGGTATGTGAGACGGCATGTGAAGAGCTGGAGCCGGGACCGGAGAGCGCGCACGCCGCTGGCGCAGTTTCACGCAAAAAGCTTTACGGTGCAGGAGCCGTACGGAGTCGTGCTCGTCATGTCGCCGTGGAACTATCCGGTGCTCCTGACGCTGGAGCCGCTGTGCGGCGCGCTGGCGGCGGGAAACTGCTGCGTCGTGAAGCCGTCGGCCTACGCGCCGGAGACGGCGGCGGTCATGGGCCGGATGATCCGCGAGGCCTTTCCGGCGGGCTACGTGTCGGTGGTGGAAGGCGGACGGCAGGAAAATCAGAGCCTTCTCTCCCAGCGGTTCGACTACATTTTCTTCACGGGAGGTGTGCAGGTGGGAAAGCTGGTCATGGAGAAGGCGAGCGCGCATCTGACGCCGGTGACGCTGGAGCTCGGCGGCAAGAGCCCCTGCATCGTGGACCGGACGGCGGATATCCCGCTGACGGCCAGACGGCTGGTGTTCGGAAAATATTTAAACTGCGGACAGACCTGCGTGGCGCCGGACTATGCGCTGGTCCACGAGGAGGTGAAGGAGCGGCTGCTGGAGTGCGTGAAGGCGGAGATCGCGCGCATGTTCGGCCCGCGTCCGCTGGAATGCCCGGATTACGGGAAGATGATCAACCGCAAGCACTTTGACCGGGTGCTGGGGCTGATCGACCGGGAAAAGCTGGTCTTCGGCGGGGAGAGCGACGAGGCGTCTCTGCGGATCGCCCCGGCGGTCATGGACGGTGTGACCGGGGAGGACCGGGTCATGCAGGAGGAGATCTTCGGGCCGGTCCTGCCGGTGCTGACCGTGCGCTCCATGGACGAGGCGCTTGCCTTCGTGCGGGAGAGACCGAAGCCGCTGGCGCTCTATCTGTTCGCGAAGGACCGGGCGCTGGAGAAGAGAGTGCTGACAGAGGCGTCCTTCGGGGGCGGCTGCGTCAACGACACGATCATCCATCTGGCCACGTCCCGCATGGGCTTCGGAGGCGTCGGAGGCAGCGGCATGGGCTCCTATCACGGGGAAAAGAGCTTCCGGACTTTCAGCCATGAGAAGAGTATCGTGAAGAAATATACATGGCTGGACCTGCCTATGCGCTATCAGCCCTACACGCCGCTCAAGGAGCGGCTGGTGAGGATGTTCGTGCGGTGATCAGTCTGCGGGAGGACATCAGAAGAGACAGGAAGCGCTGCCCGGAAGGGCGGCGCGGGACAGACAATAAAAGGAGGAAAAAACATGAACGAAGCGATTCGGAATATGATGGAGCGCAGAAGCTGCCGCTCCTATAAGGCAGAGCAGATCAGGGACGAGGAGCTGGAGCTGATCCTGAAGGCGGGAGAATGGGCCCCGTCGGGAATGGGTGCGCAGAGTCCCATGCTGGTGGCGGTGCAGCAGCCGGAGCTGGTGAAAAAGCTGTCCGCCATGAACGCGGCGGTGATGGGAAGCGGAGCGGATCCGTTCTACGGAGCGCCCACGGCGGTCGTCGTGTTTGCCAATACGGAGCGCCCTACGTATGTGGAGGACGGCTCCCTCGCGCTTGGAAATATGATGAACGCGGCGGCCTCGCTGGGAGTGGGCTCCTGCTGGATCCACCGGGCGAAAGAGGTGTTCTCCTCTGAGGAAGGGAAGGCGCTCAAGGCGGAGTGGGGCGTGCCCGAGTCCTATGAAGGCATCGGCCACTGCATCCTCGGCTATGCGTCGGCCCCGCTGGGCGAAGGAAAGCCGAGAAAAGAAGGCCGGACCCGGATCGTAAAGTGAGAGGGAGCGCACCGATGCTGAATCAATTTTCGAGAACCGGGCTGCTGCTCGGAGAAGAAAAGCTGGAGAGGCTCGCCCGCGCCCGGGTGGCGGTCTTCGGCGTGGGCGGCGTGGGAGGCTACGCCGTGGAGGCGCTGGCCAGAAGCGGCGTGGGCGCGCTGGATCTGATCGACAGCGACCGGGTGTGCCTGACCAATATCAACCGCCAGATCTACGCGACCCACAGCACGCTCGGAGCCTACAAGGTGGATGTGGCGCGGGAGCGGATCCTGGACATCAACCCGCAGGCGCAGGTCCGCGTGCACAAGGTATTTTATATGCCGGACACGGCGGAGCAGTTCGACTTTACAGAATACGATTACATTCTGGACGCCATCGACACCGTCACCGGCAAGCTGGAGCTGATCGTGCAGGCCGACCGGTGCGGCACGCCGGTTATCAGCTCCATGGGAGCGGGAAATAAGCTGGATCCGTCGGCCTTTCAGGTGGAGGACATTTACCGGACGTCGGTCTGCCCGCTGGCGAAGGTCATGCGGCGGGAGCTGAAAAAACGCGGGATCCGCCGCCTGAAGGTGGTGTATTCCAGGGAGCAGCCGCTGACGCCCGCGGGGGACGGCGGGGAGCTCCGCGAGGAGGGCGTCTCCCGCCGGTCCATTCCGGGCAGCGTCGCGTTCGTCCCGTCGGTGGCGGGACTGATCATGGCGGGAGAGGTCGTGAAGGATCTGACCGCGGACGGAAAAGGAGGACAGCCATGAAGACGATCACCATAGAGGAGCTGGAGGCGCTTGCGCCGGGCAGCGCCGTCGTGGCGGACGTGCGCCCGGAGGAGGATTACCGGAGAGGGACCTTTCCCGGGGCGGTGAACATCCCGATGGATCAGATCGGCAGCCGGATGGAGGAGCTTCCGAAGGATAAGCCGGTCTATCTTTTGTGCCACACCGGGGAGCGGAGCGTCGACTATGTGGATTGGCTCTGTCTGGAGGGATACGACGCGGGAAACGTATCCGGCGGCTACCGGTCGTATCTGCGCCTTTCGCTGGGCCGCTTCCTTCAGGAGGAGGACGTGCGCCGGGACAAGACGAAGGAGATCGAGAGGAGCCTGATCAAGAAATTCCGGAAATCTATCTGGAGAAGCTTTACGAAGGGCATCCAGAAATACGATCTGATCCAGGAGGGCGACCGGATCGCGGTGTGCATCTCCGGCGGCAAGGACTCCATGCTGATGGCGAAGCTTCTGCAGGAGCTGCAGCGCCACGGAAAATTTCCGTTTGAGCTGGTGTTTCTCGTGATGAATCCGGGCTACAATGAGGACAACTGGAAGATCATACAGGACAACGCAGAGCTTCTGGACATTCCGCTGACGGTGTTTGAGAGCGATATTTTCAATATTGTGGCGGAGGTGGAGGACAATCCGTGCTATCTGTGCGCCAGAATGCGCAGAGGGTATCTCTACTCCCACGCGAAGGAGCTTGGCTGCAACAAGATCGCGCTGGGACACCATTTCGACGACGTGATCGAGACGATCCTCATGGGAATGCTTTACAGCGGCAAGGTGGAGACGATGATGCCGAAGCTGCACAGCAAGAACTTTGAAGGAATGGAGCTGATCCGCCCCATGTATCTGATCAAGGAGGAGGACATCAAGGCGTGGAGAGACTATCACCGCCTGCATTTCATCCAGTGCGCATGCCGCTTTACGGAAAACTGCGCCACCTGCGGAGGGGCGAAGGGCTCGAAGCGGGACGAGATGAAGGATCTGATCCGGCAGTTCCGGGGTGTCAGCGACGTGATCGAGTATAATATTTTCAACAGCGTCCACAATATCAATCTGAGGACGGTCATCGGCTATCACAAGGACGATATGACATACAATTTCCTCGACGATTACGACGCGCCGGGGAGGGAGGCGGCCCATGGAGAAGATCGTGCAGAGATTTCTGGAACGGCAGGATCTGGAGAAGGCGGAATTTGCTGAGCTGGTGCGCTGCGCCGCCGATCCGGAGAGCGCGGACGCGCTGCGCGCCCGGGCGATGGAACTCAGGCGCAGATACTACGGCGACAAGGTCTACACACGGGGGCTCATCGAGTTTACCAATTACTGTCAAAATGACTGCTACTACTGCGGGATCCGGCGGGGCAACCGCCTGGCGGTCCGCTACCGGCTGACGAAGGAGGAGATTCTGGAGTGCTGCCGGGAGGGCTACGCGCTGGGCTTCCGGACCTTCGTGCTGCAGGGCGGGGAGGACGGGTACTACACCGACGGGCGGATGGAGGACGTCATCCGCAGCGTCAAAGAGGCCTACCCGGACTGCGCGCTGACGCTATCCGTCGGGGAAAAATCTTACGAGAGCTACCGGCGGTTCCGGCAGGCCGGGGCGGACCGGTATCTCCTGCGGCATGAGACGGCCGACGACGCCCATTACCGGAGACTCCACCCGGCGTCCCAGAGCCCGGAGCGGCGCAGGCAGTGCCTGTGGGATCTGAAGGAGCTGGGGTATCAGGTGGGAGCCGGATTCATGGTGGGCTCCCCGGGGCAGACGGCGGAATGTCTGGCGGAGGATCTTTTGTTTCTCAGGAGACTCGCGCCGCAGATGGTGGGGATCGGGCCGTTTCTGCCTCACCATGATACGATCTTCGCGCGGGAGCGGGCGGGGAGCGTGGAGTTGACGCTCTATCTTCTGTCGGTGATCCGGATCCTTCTCCCGAAGGCGCTGATCCCGGCCACCACGGCGCTTGGAACCGCGGACCCGGAAGGACGGGAGAGGGGGCTTCTTGCCGGGGCGAACGTGGTCATGCCGAACCTGTCCCCCGTCGGGAAGCGAAAGCAGTACGAGCTGTACGACAACAAGATCTGTACGGGCGAGGAAGCGGCCGAGTGCCTCGGATGTCTGGCCCGCCGCGTGGAGAGCGTGGGCTTCCGTCTGGTGAGCGAGCGCGGGGACGCGGCGATGTGAGGCGGGAGCGCCCCGGGAGAAAATGGCAACAGAAAGGAACATGGACTATGAAATTTACGTATCCGGCGATCATCCGTCCCGCAGAAGACGGAGTGTGGAGGGCGATCCTGCCCGATCTGGCCTGCTGCGAGGCGGAGGGCGATTCGGTGGAGGAGGCGGTGGAGCGCGCCAACGAGGCGCTGTACGACTGGATCTATTTGGAGCTGACCGAGGACGAGGGAGAGCTTCCGCCCATCTCCGACCCGAGGGATCTGGAGCTTCAGGAGGGAGATCAGGTGAGAAACATCTGCGTCAACATCCGTCTGACGGACGGCTGGGACGAATGACGCATGAAAAAAACAGATGTTAAAAATAAGAAAGAAAATATCAAAAACCGGCATAGAGCCGGGTGTATAGGTATGAGATAATAAGAATCATAAAACAAAGAGGTTTTTCCGCTTTCGGTAGAGATATCCCTGTGGAAAGACCTCTTTTTTATACAATGGGAAATTCCTCCGAATTTCCCATTGCACAAAAGGACGCTCCGCGGGATCGCGCTGCGGCGGAGTGAAAAAGCTCCTCCGGCGGCGATCACAAGGAAAAGGAAAGGGGAAGGACAACATGGCAGAACTGACAGCGGTCGCACAGAAGGTGCGGCAGTACATGAAGGAGCATGAGGAGGAATTTCTAGAGAGATTCCGCCATCTGCACCAGCATCCGGAGATGAGCTTTCAGGAGTATGAGACGACGGCGTACATCAGGGAAAAGCTGACGGAGTGGGGGATCGAGATCATGGACGTCGGTCTGGAGACCGGGGTGATCGGGCTTCTGAGAGGGGCGAAGGAGGGCCCGTGCATCGCGCTGCGCGCGGACATCGACGCGCTCCCGGTGACGGAGGAGTCCACCATCGGCTATCCGTCTCTGAACAAGGGCGTCATGCACGCCTGCGGACATGACACGCACATGGCGTCCCTGCTGGGAGGCGCGCAGATCCTGGCCGCCATGCGGGACGAGCTGTGCGGAAGCGTGAAATTTCTGTTCCAGCCGGCGGAGGAGCTCAATCTGGGCGCTAAAAAATTTATGGAGCTGAAATGTCTGGAAAACCCGAAGGTGGACGCGATCTTCGGCATGCACAATTCTCCGGAGATCCCCACGGGCACCGTGGCGGTGAAAAACGGGCCTCTGATGGCGGCCGTGGACCGGATCAATTTTACGATCAAGGGGAAAGGAGGACACGGAGGCATCCCTCAGAGGAACGTGGATCCCATCGTGGCCGCCGCGGCCATCATCCAGGCGGCGCAGACGGTCGTGAGCCGCAACACAAGCCCCATCGATTCGGCGGTGATCTCCATCTGCAACGTGAAGGCGGGGGAGGGGACGACCAACAATGTGACGCCGGACGAGGTAAAGATGTACGGCACCGTCCGCACCTACCGAAAGGAAGTGGAGACCATGATCGACAGACGGCTCCACGAGATCACCGAGAGCATCAGCGCGGCCTACGGCTGCGAGGGAAGCCTTGAGTACATCTATGAGCTGGCGGTCACCGAGAACAACCCGACGCTCTACGACGTCGCTTATGCGGCCGTGACCGGGGCGGGAGCGCAGCCGGTGGATCCGGTCCCGTCCACGGGCGGGGAGGATTTCTCGGAGTACACGTCCAAGTCCGACGTGCCCGGCTTCTTCTACTGGCTGGGGACGAGAAACGAGGAGAACGACTGCCGTTATTCGTGGCACAGCCCGCACTTCAAGGCGGACGAGCCGTGTATCGCCATCGGGGCGGGAACCTACGCCATGTCAGTCTTTGAGGCGGTCGAGGCGCTGACGAAAAAATAGAAAGGGAGAAAACAAGATGGATAAAGTGAAAACACTGTTGAAATGTTGGCCTCTGCACCTGACGGTGCTGGCCATCGTCGTTGTCTGCGAGGCGGTCAATACGATCCAGATCCCCACGCCGGTGGGCAACATCCTGTTCCTGCCGATGCTGTACGCCATCGTGCTCGGCCTTCTTTTGTTCCTCGCAAAGCCGGTCAGATGGATCGGGGAGCAGGCGTCGCATTTAAGCGGAGACTTCGTGGTGTTCGGCATCTCCATTTTCCTCGCGAAAGTGGCCGTCACCAGCGGAACGCAGATCCAGCAGGTGATCGAGGCGGGACCGGCGCTGATCATCCAGGAGTTCGGCAATCTGGGGACGATCATTCTCGCGCTCCCGATCGCGCTCCTTCTGGGCTTCAAGAGGGAGGCCGTCGGCATGACCCACTCCATCTGCCGCGAGCCCAACGTGGGATATATCGCGCAGAAGTACGGACTCAACTCTCCGGAGGGCCGCGGCGTCATGACGACCTACGTGACAGGAACGCTAATCGGGACCATTTTCATGGGACTGATGGCAAGCTTTCTCGGACTGCTGGGAGTGCTCCATCCGTATGCGCTGGCCATGGCCTGCGGCGTGGGAAGCGGAAGTATGATGGCGGCCTCCTCGGCCTCTCTGGCGGCGGCGTTCCCGGAGATGGCGGATCAGATCACGGCCTACGCGGGAACGAGCAACGTGCTCTCCAACGCGGACGGCATCGTCATGACCGTGCTGGTGGGACTGCCCATGTGCAACTTCCTGTATAAAAAGCTGGAGCCGGTGCTGGACAGACAAAAGGCCGTAGAGGCGGAAGGAACGGAGGAGTGACGGATGAAAAAGCTGACATTGGAAAATTTCGTTGAGTTTGTACTGATCCTGACGATCACCATGGTTCTGGTGCTGATCGGCAACTGCATCAACACGGTGACGGACAAAAATCCGGACACCTTCGTGTCGGTGCTGGACGGACTTCCCGGCCTTCTGATCCTGTTCGGCATCGCGCTGGCGGGGCTCTGCGTCAGCCGGTACACGCCGAAGATCCCGTCTATCATCTGGATCACGCTGTTCGGCGTCCTTCTGGCCATGCCCTACAACACGCTGACCGGCCCTTTTGTGGCGGAGCAGGTGAACAAGATCGGGCTTCTCCCGGCGGCGACGCCGGTGCTGGCCTATGCGGGCGTGTCCATCGGCAAGGACTGGGTGGAATTTAAGAAGATCGGATGGAAGGGCATCCTGATCTCCGTGCTGGTCATGATCGGCACCTATCTGGGCTCGGCGCTGATCGCGCAGGCGATCCTGACGGCGCAGGGCATCATTTAAAGATAGATGGATTTTGACTTTTTGAGAAATAGAAAAGTTAAAAACGGTACATAAAAGACCGGTATCGAGAATAGAAACAGAAAATGAGCCATGTTATATTGATGGTATCAAAGGGAAAATCGTAACGATAAATCCAAAAGGTAAAGGAGAGAACAATATGATCAAGGTGACAAGACAGACAGACCCGGAGCTGGCGGCTCTGGTGGACGAGGAGCTGGTACGTCAGGAGCACAATATTGAGATGATCGCATCCGAGAGTACCGCGCCGCTGGCCGTGATGGAGCTGAGCGGAAGCGTGTTTACCAACAAGACGCTGGAGGGCTATCCGGGAAGAAGATTCCAGGCGGGCTCCGAGGTGGCGGACAAGGTCGAGGAGTTGGCGTGGAAGCGCGCGAAGGAGCTGTTCGGCGCGGAGCATGTGAACATCCAGTCCTACTCCGGATCCACCGCGAATTACAGCGTGTTCGCGTCGGTGCTGGAGCCGGGCGACAAGATCCTGAGCATGCGTCTGGATCAGGGCGGACATCTGACCCACGGTTCACCCGCAAACTGGGTCAGCAAGATCTACAATCACGTATTTTACGGCGTGGACAAGGAGACGGAGCTCATTGACTACGACGAACTGGAGCGGATCGCAAAGGAAGAGAAGCCGAAGATGATCATCGCTGGAGCCAGCTCCTATCCGAGACTGATCGATTATGAGCGCATCGCGAAGGTGGCCGAGGAAGTGGGCGCGTACTTCATGGTAGACATGGCCCACATCGCGGGACTTGTGGCTGCGAAGGTGATCCCGAGCCCGATCCCCTATGCGGACTTCGTCACCTCCTCCACAACCAAGACCTTCTGCAGCGCCAGAAGCGGTATGGTATTCTGCAAGGAGAAATATGCGAAGATCCTTGACAAAGGAACCTTCCCGGGATGCCTCGGCTCCCTGATGTTCAATACGATGGCGGCCAAGACCTGGTCCTTCAAATATGCGGCTTCCCAGGAGTTCCATGACATCATGGCGCAGGTGGTCGTGAACGCGAAGTGTCTGGCGGAGGAGCTTCAGAAATACGGCTTCCGCATCGTCAGCGGCGGCACGGACAACCATCTGCTGGTCGTGGACTTAAGAGAGAAGGGCATCACCGGCAAGACCTTCCAGAACGCTCTGGACGCGGTCGGCATCACGGTCAACAAAAATATGATCCCGTTCGACCCGGAGAAGCCCGGCGTCACCAGCGGCGTGCGCATCGGCCTGACCTCCGTATCCCAGAGAGGACTCAAGGAGCCGGAGATCCGCGAGATCGCGGCGATCATGAACCAGGTGGCGCAGGCTCCGGAGGACGAGGAGAACCTGAAGGCCTGCAAGGCGAAGGCGGAGGCTCTGATCTCCAGATTCCCGCTCTATCCGGCCGGTTCCTTCGACGACTGATTGACGGACATGAAATGAAACGACACTGCCTGCGCTGAATGCAGGCAGTGTTTTTGGTTTTCGGGCGGGCTTGTCAGGCGGGGACGGTCTCGTTTATAATAGGAAAAGCGGCCGGAGAGCGGGACAGGCCTGCGGCGGGAAGAAGGAAAGAGTATGCGGATACAGAAGACAGACTGGGGCCAGATCGAGTGGATGGATCCGGAGGATTTTGGAGAAGGACAGGAGTCGTCCCTGCGGACGGGGACGGTCTATGTGGAGCCGGGCAAGGCCATGATGAAGCATGTGCACTACGAAGAGCAGTTCATTTATGTGCTCCAGGGGCACGGCGTGGGGTATATCAACGGGCAGGCGCAGAAATTTGAGCCGGGGGCCAGATTCCATATGCCGGCGGGCTGCACGCATGAATTTGTCAATACCGGGGACACGACGCTCGTGCATCTTCTGGTGGCAAGCCCGCTCTCCATCGATCCGGACAGCCTGATCGACAAGACGAAGCCGTCCCATGAGAAGGCGGAGGGGCAGTTGTACACGGCCATCGAGGCGGTGAGGACGCAGTTTCTGGAAAATCTGAACATGGCGTTTGTGATCCGGGACGCCGAAGGAAACGTAGTTCTGAAAAGCGACTATTTTCCGGAGACGTGCGAGACGCACTGCTGCATCTCTGGCGGAGGCCCCTGCTACTGTCTGCGGCTGGATCAGAACTGTCAGGAGGCATCGGAAAACACGTTTGTCTGCCCCGGAGGGCTGACGGTCTTTCGGGTGCCGATCATATGGGAGGAGCAGCGCCTCGGCTGGGTGCAGGGCGGCTATATCCGGCTGTCCTACGGGAAGGACTCGCCGGAAAACATGTACGACGTGCCCGAGAGCGGCGCGTTCGGCATCCTGCAGCTCCTTCGGAAGGTGGCGAAGGCCATCCGGAATTACTGCGAGTTTGACCAGTACCGGAAGGAGCTGTTCGAGACGGAGAAGAGTCTCAGCAGCTCGCTGGACGTGCAGAGGGATCTGAGGCTTCATCTGCGGGATTCGGAGCAGGAAGTGGCGGATCTGAAGATCAACAACCATTTTCTGTTCAACACGCTCAACAGCATGGCGGCGCAGGCGCTGGAGGGCGGGATGCGTCCGCTGTACCAGTCGATCATCGATCTGTCCAAGATGCTGCGCTACTCGGTCAGAGTGCGGGGAAGCCAGATCCCGCTGGCGGTGGAGCTGGATTATCTGGAGGCGTATCTGAAGCTTCAGAGGCTCCGTTATCCGGTGGGCTTCTCCTATGAGATCCGGGTGGAGCCGGGACTGGAGCGGGCGGAGGTCCCGTTTAACTTCCTCCAGCCGGTGGCGGAGAACGCGTTCACACACGGATTTTCGTCGGAAAAGGAGAAGGAGCTATTCATCCGCGTGGAGTCGTGCGGGGACGGCGTTCAGTTTCTTGTCGAGAACAATGGGACGCTCCTGACGGCGGACCGGTGCCGTCAGATCCGGGCGCAGATCCAGAGCAACACGTCCCACGGGCTCTCAATGATCTGCGAAAAGCTCAGAAGCGCCTACGGGACCCGTTTTTCCATGGAGATCCTGCCCGGGGACAGAAGCGGCGCGAAGGTGCGCATCCGGATCCCTTTCAAAAACTGGACGCAGGCGGAGGAGGAGAAGCATGATCAAAGCAGTCATATGTGACGACGAGCGGGCTACGCGGAATATTATCTGCCATTTTCTGGAGGAGGAGCGCCTTCCCATCGAGATCGTCGGAAACGCGGAGGACGGGGAGGAGGCGGTGGCGCTGATCCGCAGGACGTCCCCGCGGCTGATCTTTCTCGACATCCATATGCCGGGACGGAACGGCTTTCAGGTGATCGAGGAGGTGTCGCAGGAGATCGGGGCGCAGATCATCATCCTGACGGCGTTCGCCTCGTTCGAGAACGCCCAGCAGGCGCTGCGTCTGGGCGTGTGCGACATCCTCTCCAAGCCGGTGGACATGGAGCAGCTGAAGGCGGCCATCTCCAGAGCCATCGGCTGGAAATTCACGACCAACGAGACGGTGAACGTGATGCTGGAATACATCCACGCGCACTACCAGGAGGGGCTGGAGCTGGAGGATCTGTCGCGGGTGACATACAGTACCGAGAGTCACCTGGCCCGGCTGTTCAAAAAATATATGGGAGTCACGATCCTCTCGTATGTGCACCGGCTCCGGATCGAGGAGGCGTGCAGGCTGCTGGCCAGCCATGAATGCGATATTCAGGAGACGGCGTTCCGGGTGGGGTACGCGAGCCTGAATAACTTCTATAAATACTTTAAGAGGTATATGGGGAAGACGCCGGCGCAGTTTTTGGAGTGAGGGGCGGGCCCGGGGCGCGGGAGACGGTGGGCGCGCCGGCTTGCTGCGCAAGCGGCGCGTGGGAGTGATGAGACGACCCGGCCTGCCAAGCAGGCGGGCCGGAGAGTTGGCTGGGAACCGACGCCATACAAGCCCCGGACCCGCTTGCTCTGCGCAAGCTCTTCCGCTGCTTCGCAGCTCTGTCCGGGGCTGAACGGGCGTTCCGCCCATTCAAAAAAGAGAAGAAACTGCGCTTGGGGAGCGAGCCTCCCCAGCGCAGTTTCTTCTCTTTTTGTCACGATTCACAGCCCTCCGCCCCCATGCGCACTCGTCGCCTCTGCGAGGCTCCAGTCCCGCTCCTTCGGAGCTAAGACTGCTTATGTGGGCGGAGTTCCTGCTTCGCAGGCTCGATATGGATCTGCCGCCAGCCTCTTACATGCGAGCATGA
>JAUNHB010000082.1 GCA_030524125.1 Eubacteriales bacterium
TGTAGACCGGAAACGCGTTCAGGATCAGGTTTACAAAGGTGTAGGGGATCTGCGCGCCGAAGAAAAGCTGCGCCGCCCTCTGGATCAGAATGGTCAGTCCCGTGGCTCCTCCCGGATACAGCCCTCCCGTGCGCACGAACGTCTTGATGTTCAGCGCCATAAACACCGACGCCAGACAGACGATGACGATCCGTCTTCCATCCTCCTTTAAGTCAAACTTCATCTCGTTCCTCCTTGGCTCGTTGGCTCGTTGGATTATGCGTTGCTGTTTTTTCTTATTGTAACACGAGCCCTCAGCTTTTCCAACTCCCTTCCCGCAAACTTTTCCGGGGGTTGTGGCAGTTCCGCCCGCGCCATTCGCAAAGCCGCGCTCCCCGCCGCCGTGCGGCTACATCGTTACGTTCAGAGCATCCCCGCGATCCAGCAGAACAGGACCGGGACCACCAGAGACGGCAGCATGTTCATCGTCTTGCAGTCCTTGATCTCTAAGATCGAAATGCCGGAGCTGGCGATCAGGAAGCCGCCCACGATGGAAAGCTCCGTCATCATATCGGCCGTCATAAAATTTCCGAGCAGCGTGGCCAGCAGATAGATCGCCCCCTGCCACAGAAAGAGCACCCCCGCCGTCAGCGCCATGCCGACGCCGTAGGTGGAAGCCAGCACCATGGAGGTGACAAAATCAAGCGCCGCATTGGTGAACAGATAGGTGTAGTCCCCGTAGAGCGCGCTCTGGATCGGTCCTAAGATCGACAGCGTGCCGATGCAGAAAAGAAGGATCCCGGTAGAAAGCCCCTTGCTCAGATTTCCGCCGGACAGCCTTCCGGTCAGCCGCCCGAACGCCCCGTCGATGTCAAGGATCGTCCCTGTCAGGCTCCCCAGCGCCAGACTGACGATGAAGAGCACCGGATATCTGCTGTCCGGCATGTTCTGCACCACCGCGTTAATGCCAAGCCCCGTGGCCGCCAGCCCCATGGCCGTATACAGCGCCGTCTGGTGCTCCTTTCGGATCCCTTTTTTGAAAATGCTTCCTATGATACTGCCCGCCAGAATCGTGCAGGTATTGACGATCGTTCCCAACATATATGTTTCTCCCCGTTTCTGTATCGCGCCGGAAGCCGTCCCCCCGGCTGGCTGAACTGTTACCTTTTGTTATCATGCCACAAAGCGCCTGTTCCCGCAAGCGATTTTTGTGACCGGCACAGCCCTCCGGAAGCGGCGGGGCAAACTCGCGCCTGCACGAACGCAGGACTTCTGCTTCCGTCTGAGGGAACGCCCGGAGTCGTCAACCCGCACAATTTTATTCGCTCATTTTTGTATATAATATACAAAACCCATAAAACATGTCGGATTCTGACAGTGTTTCCGGACCAAAATGACAAAACGAACGGACTTTTTTAAGCTAAACTTTCCTTAATGACAAACGGGACACCCAAAAGACGAAAGGAGAGCTTTTATGAAGACGCAATGTCATAACCCCTATCTCCCGGTCTGCGAACACATTCCCGACGGCGAGCCGCATGTCTTCGGCGACCGCCTGTACGTATTCGGGAGCCACGATCTGGAAAACGGGACGGAATTTTGCGAGCTGGACTACACGGCATGGTCCGCGCCGCTCGACGATCTGTCCGACTGGCGCTGCGAAGGCGTGATCTACCGGAAGGATCAGGATCCTTACAATCCGGATCGGCTTCCCCTGTACGCGCCGGACGTGGTCCGGGGCCGGGACGGACGATACTACCTCTACTACTGTGTGAAATTCCAGGACGCCATCCACGTGGCCGTCTGCGACAGCCCCGCAGGGACTTACGAATTTTACGGACGCGTCCGATACCCCGACGGAACCGTCATGTCGGACAATCAGCCCTACGATCCTTCCGTGATCTGCTGCGAGGACGGCAATTTCCTGTATTTCGGGTTCGCCCCCTGCATGATCCATATCCCCAGATATCAGGATCAGGATCTGCGCGGAGGCAGCGTCGTCCAACTGGAGGACGACATGCTGACCGTCCGAAGCGGCCCGACGATCGTGATCCCCAGCCTGAAGTATGGAAAGGGCACCTCCTTTGAGGGAAACGAATACTTCGAGGGACCTTCGGTCCGGAAGATCGGAGACGCCTACTACCTTGTCTATTCCTCCGTCAATACCCATCAGCTCTGCTACGCCGTCAGCAAAAAGCCCATGGAGGACTTCACCTTCGGCGGCGTCATCATAAGCAACGGCGACGTGGGATACAAAGGAAGGCAGGAGGCGGACAAGCTGATGTCCGTGGGAAACAACCACGGAGGGCTCGTTCAGGTCCGCGGACAGTGGTATATCTTCTACCACCGTCACACTTTCCTGAACCAGTACAACCGACAGGGCTGCGCCGAGCGGATCTCTTTCGATCCGGACGGGCGCATTCCGCAGGTGACGATCACCTCCAGCGGCATGAATCCCGGCCCGCTGTCCGGGGACGCCTCTTACCCCGCGGTCTGGTGCTGCAATCTGACCAACGGGCACATGGGCGCGCTGTCCTCTCTGGGACGGACCAACCGGGAGGTGGATTTCCCGTATCTGACCAGCGAGCACGGCGTCCACTACATTGAAAATATGAAGGACGGCGACATGGCCGGCTACAAGTACATCCGCCTGCGCGAGACGAAGCGCATCGAGGTCGTCTACCGGACGGACGCGGAGGGAGAACTTCTCATCTACACCGATCCGGACGGAGAATGCAAAGCGTCCTGTCCGCTGCAGCCGACCTCCTGGTGGAGGACCACGGAGACGCGCGTCTCCTTCGACGGCGAGCAGGAGCTGTATCTGATCTACAAAGGGAAAGGCGTCCTTTCTCTGCTGACCCTGAATCTGAAGGGCACTGAAATTTAAGGAGGAATGAACATATGAAAAACAAGAAACCTTCATGGAAAGAAATCCTCGCATTTGCCGTAGGCGACGGCGGATGCAATCTGGTCTGGACCACCGTCGGCTCCTACCTGACGCTGTATTACACAGACAGCGTGGGACTGGCCGCGGCCGCGGTCGGCACGATGATGCTGCTCACGAGACTTCTGGACGGCATCTCCGACCTGATCATGGGCAGCATCATCGACCGCACGCACACCCGCTGGGGCAAAGCAAGACCGTGGATCCTCTGGACCGCCATCCCGATGGGCCTTGGACTGGTGCTGATGTTCAGCGTCCCGAAAGGACTGAGCGGCGGCGCGCAGATGACCTACGCAGCCGTCACTTATGTGCTGATGGCCGTCGTCATCTACACCGCCTGCAACCTTTCCTACAACACCCTGCTCTCTCTGGAGGCTCCCGATCCGAAGGACCGCGTGACGATGAGCTCCATCCGCTTCTTCATCACCATGTCCGTCGTGCTCTTTATCAACTACAACTGCACGAACCTTGTGGAGCGCTTCGGCTGGACCGGCATGTCTGTCATCTTCGGCGCGCTGGCCGCCATTTTGCTCCTGATCACCTTCCTCGGCACCAAAGAGAGGATCAGCGCCCCGGAGGCCGGCGGCGATCAGTCAAAGTCCGCCGAGAAGCTTCCGGTACTCCAGTCCTTCCGGCTCCTGTTCCAGAATCGTTATTTCTGGCTCCTGGCCCTTGTGTTCGTGATCAACTACACGATCCTCGGCGTAAACAACGGACTTCGCATTTACTATGCCAGAGACGTCCTCGGCAACGCCGGACTGATGGGCACGCTGACTCTCTGCTTTATCCTGCCGAAGCTGATCGGAAACCTGGTCTATCCTTACATTAACCGGATTCTCGGAAAATGGCGCAGCATGATGATCGGCTACGTGATCGAGCTGGCGGGCGTCCTGATCATGGCGTTCACGCAGACCTCCTTCGCCACCGCCGCCGCAGGACTGGTATGCCTTGGCATCGGCGGCATCCCCCACAACGCCGGGCTGTTCGCCATGGTAGCGGACGTCATCGACTACGGCGAGTGGAAGACCGGCGTCCGTCTCGACGGACTGACCAACTCCGTGACCTCCTTCGGCATGAAGGTCGGAGCGGGACTTGGCTCCGCCGTCGTCGGATGGGGACTGGCCTTCGCCGCTTATGAGGGCGCGCTGACCAGCCAGGGGATCCCGCAGGCCGCCTCCACGATCGCCGGGATCAAGACCGCGTTCACTATGGTTCCCGCGGCGCTGATCGTCGTCGGACTGATCGCCCTGTTCTTCTGCAATCTCGACAAGATCTATCCGCAGATCAGAAAGGATCTGGACGGCAAGAGAACCACAGCCAACTGACATCTCCATTACGTCACTGCTGCTCCCGATGTGCGTTTTCCCGCACATCGGGAGTTGTTTTACCGACCGCATTTCATGTATAATAAAAACAGATACCGGCAGTTTTTTACAGCGGAAAAGCAGGAGGCGTCATGTCTTATTCGATCTATGAATCCATCACCAGCAATCAACGGTTTCCCGTCAATCTTTTCGTGACGGCCATCCAGAGCAGCGCGTTTCACTGGCACAACGAGTACGAGCTTCTCGGCGTCCTGAAGGGAAGCGTCTCCATGCGCGTGCAGTCGGAGCAGTTCACGCTCCGGAAAGGCGATCTTTATCTCGTAAACCCCAACACGATCCACGCGCTGAAGCAGACGGAGCAGGAAGAAAATCTGTGCATGGTGATCCAGATCGGACAGGAGCTGTTTTCCTCCGGAAGGGATGACAGGAGCGAGATCCGGTTTTATCTGGACAGCACGCAGGACGAGGAGCCAGAATGCGGGTTTTCCTTATTCTACCGGAGCATGGCAAGGCTGATCCGGGAAGCTACGAGCGAAAGCCGTCACAGTCCGTTCCGCATCCGTGCGCTGATCTGTACGCTGATCGCGGATCTGTTCGACAACGCCGTGTACGATATCCGGTTCCGGGATACTCTGGCCGGCGACAGTCAGGAGCTCGCCGTGAAGCTCATCGAATTTCTGGAAGCCCATTTAAGAGAAGAAGGGATCGTGGAGCTCGCCTGCCGCCAGTTCGGTCTGAGCCGCAGATCGCTGGACCGCAGTCTGAAATCCACCGTCGGCGTCACCGCCAAGGAGCTGATCGAGAGCCTGCGGGTGGAGCAGGCGAAAAATCTGCTCAAGAACACCGAGAAAAACATGAATTATATCCTGGACACCTGCGGATTCGGATCCGAAAAAACCTTTTACCGGGTGTTCCGCAAGGAGACCGGCGTGACGCCCAGCGTCTTTCGTCAGAAGGGCTACATCGAAAATTACAACGACACCATCAAGGGCTACCTGGACTACGAGGCCTCGGAGGTGGCGTCTATTTTAAAACAGATACTGGAAGGGGACGACCATGTTTGACTGGAAACAATACCGGCTTTCCTACACCCAGAAGGCACAGGAAATCTTAGACACGCTGACGCTGAAGGAAAAGATCTCTCTCATGAGCGGCTCCGAGATCCGCGCGGAGGTCCGCGGCGCGATCCAGAAAAAACAGGCGGAGCACTATAACGAGCGGCCTTACCGGGCCGGCGGCATCCCCGAAAAAGGGGTCCCGCCCATGCTCTTCGCGGACGGGACCAGAGGCGTCGTCTGCGGGCGCGGAAAGGCAACCTGCTTTCCCGCCGCCGTCATGCGAGGCGCCTCCTTCCACCCCGAACTGGAGGAAGCGGTGGGAGAAGCCGCCGCTCTGGAGACGCTGGACGCCGGGGCCAACCTCTTCGGCGGCGTATGCGTCAATCTCCCGTGGCACCCCGGCTGGGGCAGGGCGCAGGAGGTATACGGAGAGGACAGCTTCCTGCTGGGCGAGATGGGCGCGGCTCTCGTGCGGGGGACCCAGAAAAACGGCGTGATCGCCTGCGTCAAGCATTTCGCCTTCAACTCCATGGAAAACGCCCGGTTCAAAGTCTCCATCGAATGCAGCGGACGAACGGAGCGGGAGGTGTTTCTCCCGCATTTCAAAAAATGCATCGACGCAGGCGCGGGCGCCGTCATGAGCGCTTACAACAGCTACAGGGGCGTCCCCTGCGGCCAGCACGATTATCTTCTGGGGCGCGTCCTGCGGGAGGAATGGGAGTTCGACGGCTTTGTCATGAGCGATTTCATCTGGGGCGCTAAAGACACGGCGGCATGCGCGAACGCGGGACTGGACATGGAAATGCCGGTCACGCAGGTCTATGGGGACGCCCTCGCAGGAGCCGTAAAGGACGGTCTGGTACCCATGGAGGCCATCGACCGGTCCGCGCTCCGGATCCTGCGCACCCTTCTGGCGCATCAGTCCCGGATCGAGTCCCTGCCGAAAAAGTCCGTCGACTTTCAGGCCCACGCCAGACTGGCGCTTCAGTGCGCGCGGGAGGGCATCACTCTGCTGCGCAATGAGAACGGGATCCTCCCCATCCGCTGCACGAAAGAGCGCCGGCGGCTCGTCGTCCTCGGGGCGCTGGCGGATCAGGAAAACATCGGGGACCGCGGCTCCAGTCAGGTGTACGCTCCCTACGTGGTCACACTCCTGCAAGGCATCGCCTCTTTCCCCTCCGGCGCGGACGTCGTCTACTACGAGGGGCAGAGCGCCCGCCATTGCCGCAGGCTGGCCGGGGAGGCCGACTGGGTGCTGATCGTGGCCGGAAACGATTATTCCGACGAAGGTGAATGCCTGGCCAAGGAGTCCGGCGACACGCAGCCCCTGCACCCGGGAGGCGACCGGATCGACGGCCTCGGCCTCAAGGAGCGGGATCTTCGCATCCTCCGGGCCGTCTCCGAAGTCCGGAAGGACGCCATCGTCGCGCTGATCGGCGGCAGCGCCATCACGATGGAGGAGTGGGTCGCCGACACCGGCGCCGTGCTCATGACCTACTATCCCGGCATGGAGGGCGGCACCGCCTTTGCGGAGATCCTGTTCGGAAAGCAGTGTCCCGGCGGCAGGCTCCCGTTCTCCATCCCCGCCAGGGCGGCCGATCTGCCCGCCATCGACTGGGACGCTTCCTCCTTCCGCTACCGGTATCTGCACGGCTACACGTTCCTGAACGAGCAGGGGGTCAGACCGCTCTACCCGTTCGGCTTCGGTCTGTCCTACACCTCTTTCCGCCTGAGCGGGATCCGGGCCTGGCGGGAGGAGGACGCCGTCTGCGCGGAAGCGGACGTGCAGAACACCGGAGCCATGGAGGGCTCCGAGGTCGTCCAGATGTATGTGGGCGCGGAGCATTCCTCCGTAAAAAGGCCCGCGTACACGCTGAAAGCCTTTCAGCGGATCTCCCTGCCGCCCGGGAAAACCGGCCGCGTCTCTCTGCGCTGCCCGCTTGGCGAACTTGCCTGCTATGACGAGCAGACCGGTTCGTTCCGCACGGAGGATATCCCCTACGAGGTCTATATCGGGACGAGCAGTCTGCGCGAGTCACTTTGGAAAACGGTGATATAAAAAGGGGCAATCGGTTAATACCGATTTTTAGCCCACTTCTTATGAGAAAAGACATC
>JAUNHB010000001.1:0-128063 GCA_030524125.1 Eubacteriales bacterium
TGCAAATGGCTGCCCGTGCGAGCACGGCAGCCGCTTGCAGGGCGTATCGCACAAAAACCGGGGAGACGCAGTGACGCGTCTCCCCGGTTCTCTTATTTTTCTTATGCCCGCTTCTTTTCGATAAACAGCTTCCTCGTGATGAAGTTATATACCATGACCACCGCCGTGGCTCCCACCTTGGAGATCATGTAGTGGATCCCCATCCGGTCCGTGGCCAGCCACATGCACAGCTCGTTGATCCCCAGTCCCACGATGCTCAAAAGGACAAAGACCACGAACTGACTTCGCTTGTCCGCGTTCTTGTCGGTCTCGAACACAAAGCTGACGCTCAAAATATAGTTGACGGTGACGGACACCGTGAACGAGACCGCGCTGGAGATCAGATGATGGATCGAAAAGACCTCCGTCAGGAACACCATGATCCCCCAGTCGATAAAGAAACAAAGAAATCCCACAAATCCGAATTTAATGATCTGTTCTATTAATTTTCTCATACTCCGTTAATTCTCCCACTGTGCTTTCGTTCCGCAGATCACGCTGTAAAGGCAGTCCGCGATCTGCTCATACCCGGCTCTTCCCGGGTGGACGGCGTCCGTCGGCACCTCCTGCATTACGTCTGAATGCGGATTCACCGGCTCCTCCGTCGTATCAAAATTGTTGGCGCTGTCATGGCAGATGGCCGCCGGCACGAAGTACAGGTTCTCCTCGTCCTCCAGCGTCTCCTCCAGATAGGTCATCAGGTGGAACACCTTCTGGTCCTCCTCGTATTTGTACCGGTCCCCGTAGAGGGCGTAGCCGTCCTTGTTCCACGAGCCGATCCCGTCCTGATTGGCCGGATAGATCGTATGGACCAGATAGATCGGAAGCTCCGGGTCGCTCTCGTGGATATTTTTCACGATCGCGATGATGTTGTCCCCGTTGGGCGCCGGATCCTCCTCGATGCCGTTGGTCCCGAGAAAGAGCTGCACCGCGTCCGGATGGAAGCCTGTCTTTTCTTTATAATATTCCCAGTCAAAACTCCCGGTCCGCGCGTTGTAGAAGGGCTGCACCTTCTCATAGGGCTCGTCGTTGGTGTAGGGCGTATCCGACAGATAGTCCGCCGCGGAAAACCCTCTGCGCGCCTCGGTCAGAGAGCCGCCCACGCCTCTCGTTCCCATATAGACGATGTTTCCGTCCGTCAGCTCGTTCAGCCGCTCGTAGGTGGCCGTGCTGCACGACAGGCTGTCCCCGATGGTCAGAAGCGAGAAGCTCTTCTGCTCCTCGTCCAGATCCTTCACGATCTTCAGCGTAGTGGACACGGTGGCCACCTGCGCCCCGTTGTCGTCGAAGATCGTGAAGATCAGCGGATAGTCCCCCTCCAGCTCGTCGGTCCCTGTGATCGAAAACTTTCTCTGCATATTCTTCCCGACGGCGCAGGTCCATTTCACATTGTACTCCTCGATCCGGGTTCCCAGAGACGAGATCTGGCTGTTGTACAGCTCCAGCGTCACGCCGGACGCCACATAGATCTGCTCCGGCAGAAAGAGCTGCACGCTGCTGAACAACCCTTCGTCGTTCTGCACGACGCCTTTGGCGTCCAGCCGTTCGTTCAGCCTTTTCACCTCGTATTCCCTGGCCAGCTCGTGCACCACCAGCACCGCTCCCAGAAAGAGGCAGCAGACCGTCAGCGCAAGGATGATGCTGCGGTAGGCGCTCCTTATGACCTTCTCCCGTTCTACTCTCTTCATGGCTCTCCTTTAAACGCTAAAAACGCAGGGTAAAATCTGAATAGTCCAGCGAAAAGTTGGGATTGTAGTAGGGATCTCCCGCCTCCAGCTCGGCCTTCCATTTTTCCCGGAAATGGGCGCATTCCCGCTCGTAGCGGCGAAGCTTCTCGCCCTCCTCCATCCCTCTTGTCTTCGACTCATAGTGGTAAAGCTCCGCGAAGGGCGTAAAAATATTGAGATACCCCTTTCTGCGGATCTTGAGGCAGAAGTCCACGTCGTTCAGCGAGATCGTGAACGTCTCGTCGAGACCGCCCACCTCGTCGTAGACGCTGCGCTTCACCATCAGGCAGGCCGCCGTCACCGCCGTCACGTCCTGCGCGTAGCAGAGCCGTCCCATATAGCCCAGATGCGCCTTCGGCATCTTATAGTGGGTATGGCCCGCCGACCGGTGGGCTCCCAGCCCGATCACGACGCCCGCGTGCTGGATCGTATCGTCGTCGTAGTAAAGCTTGGCTCCCACGGCCCCCACGTCCTTTCTCTGGGCGTACATCAAAAGCTGCTCCATCCAGTCGGGCGTGATCACCTCGGTGTCGTTGTTCAGAAACAGCAGATAGTCTCCCTTCGTGAAGGTCACGCCGAAATTGTTGATCTTCGAGTAATTAAATTCTCCTTCATAGGTCTCGATCCGCACGTCCGGAGCCTGCGAAAGCTCCTTGTAGTAATCGAAAATGCTCTGCTGTGTGCTGTTGTTCTCCACGACGACGATCTCGTACCGTTTCCACATGGATTTTTCGCGGATGGACGAGACGCACCGCCTCAGATCCTCCACGTGATCCTTGTTGGGGATCACGATGCTGATCAGCGGTTCCCCCTCGATGGGATAGCGGATCTGGAAAATAGTCGGGAACGCCCGGGTGCTCTCCACCTGGACCTCCACGCCGTAGTAATCCCGCATATGATCGTGCACCGCCCGCTTGGCCGCGTCGATAGCGTACGTCTTCGCGCCGATGTCCGCCGCCACCGAGGCCGGATGGGATCTCCAGTAATAAAGGATCTTCGGGATATGCTGTACGTTCCTCGCCTCCTCTGTCAGACGCAGGATCATGTCGTGGTCCTGACTTCCGTCGTACTCCGGTCGGAACAGCCCGGTCTTCTCGAGAAGCTTTTCGTCAAACACCGAGAAATGGCAGATATAGTTGTTGGCCCGCAGATTGTCCGGCGAGTAGTCCGGCTTAAAGTGCAGGACGATCAGGTTGTCCAGATCAGGGGACGTAAACGTGGCTTCGTCCGTGTACACATAGTCCGCGTCCTTCTCACAGATCACCTTCATGCACTCGAACAGAAGGCTTGGGTGCATCACATCGTCATGGTCGAAGAGGCCGATATAGTCCCCGGTAGCCATGGAGAAGCAGACGTTGGTGTTTCCGGAGATGCCGAGGTTTTTCTCAATCTTCTCATACCGGATCCGTCCGTCCTTCTGCGCGTATTCCCCGCAGATCCTTCCCACGTCGCCGTGCTTTTCGTCGCTTCCGTCGGCCAGACACAGCTCCCAGTTCCGGTACGTCTGTCCTGTCACCGACTCGATCATCTCCCGGAGAAATTTTTCGGGAGTGTTGTAGAGCGGCACCAGAATGCTGATCTTGATGTCCCGCGGAAATACGGTCTCCTCCTGGCGGCGTCTCTCCTCCGCGTCCGGAAAGCTCTTCGTCCCGAAGTCCAGCCGCTTTGAGGCCTCTCCCCGCTTCTGTCTCCAGCGCTTATACATTCCCCGGAAGCCGCCGTAATGGATGTAGGCGTTTTTCGTTCTTATGACAAAATGCACCGCCACCCGCAGGGGCTTGGAGAGCTTCCAGTACCATGTGTCCCGGACGCCGTCAAACCGCGGATCCCTGTGCGCGGGCAGCTCTGTCCTCTTGTTTTCTTCACTCATTTTCCTGTCCTCTTTAACTTTTTCAAAAGCCTAAACGGGGCGCTCTGATAGATGCGTTCCGCCGTCCTCACCCGGTTCAGAAGGTTCATGCACGCGTATGCCGCGTCGGGGGCCATGGGCTGCACGGTCAGCTCCGCATAGAGCCGGTCCGTCCCCTCCACGATGCCGGACACGGTGATCTGCGGATCGTCGGTCGTATAGAGGATCCCTTCCCGCTCCAGCTCCCTGCCGTTGTGGCTCCATGCCGGCCCGTACGTGCCTCCCAGCTCCCCGAGCAGGCGCTTCACCTTCACGATGCACGGCCCCTCCGCCGGATCGATCCTGAGGGCGCGCGTCCCCGCCGGGAGCAGGAGCGTCAGGCGGATCAGCCCCTCCTTGTCCGGCTCCGTGCGGATCCAGAAGCTGTCCGCCTCCGAAAATCCCGCTCCGCAGTCCGCGTAGATCTGCATCCGGAGGCGGTCTCTCTCCCGCAAAAGCTCCGGAAGCGGCAGAGTCTCTCCCGCCGTGTGCAGATACTGCTCCCCGATAGTCACCGTCCCGTCCAGAAGCCAGCGCTGGAAGTGATGTTCCATCTCCCCGAAGATCCGCTCCTCCTCAGAGGAAATGCCCAGCTGCGCCATAAAGCCCAGCCCCTGAAGCTCCTCCCGGCTGTTCAGATAGAGGGACAGCGCCCGCCACAGCAGATATTCCGTCGGGACCTGCACCTCGAACGTCCACTCGTAGTCGAACACCTGCACGCCGTCCGCCGTCTCCATCAGGTTCCCGAAGATCCAGTCCAGATTGGTGTACCGGGTTCCCTCGTAGGCCTTGGAAAACTCCGGATTTCCGAACATTTCCACGAAGCGCGCGCTCTTCTCGAAGGGCTGCAGCACCCCTTTCGCGCAGGCCGTCAGAAGCCTCCGGTAGTCCAAAAGGGCCGACGTCAGCCCCGCGTAGTCCTTCCGGCTCCGAAGCCCGTCCAGCCGCTCTTCGAGAGTCTGGCCTTTGAGAAATTCAAAGCAGGCCGCGCCGTCCGAGAGCCCGCACCGGTTGAAATGCAGCCCGCACGCTCCCCACTGCCGCTCCAGCTCCTCCTCCCAGCGCTTCATCGCCTGCACATGGGGCACAGCCTCCTCTGACACCGGGAGCTTGCGCACCACTTTCCGCCCGTCCCGCTCCGCGATGTCCGTCCGGATCATAAAGCGCTCCGCCCGGTCGTTGGAGTACTTCACGTAGAGCGGCAGCTCTTCCTCTCCGGCTCCCGCCACCACGAGAAAGGCGTTGGAAAACTCCGGAAAGCGGCCGTCCCGGATCAACTCGTCGTACACCCGCTCCTCGTCGAAGAGAAGCAGCCGCTCTCCTTCAAAATTTCTGAGGTTCCGGTTCAGCTCCCCCGCTTTGGGAAGCCACCGGTCGGAGTAGAGGCTCGAGGGGAACCACCGCTCCGGATACGGGTAGTAAAAAAGCGCGTCCCCAAGGCCGCTCTTCTCCAGAAGCTCCTGAAGCTCCCTGCGGGAAAGTCCCTCTCCCCGGCCCTGCGGCCCGTCAAAATAGCGCCCGGTCGCGGGATCCGCCGCTCCGGCCCAGTATTTCAGGCCGAACCGGTTGTCGGCCGCCAGCACGATGCGCCCGCCCGCCTTCCGGTATCGCAAAAGCCTCTCCAGCGCCTGACGCTTCGGATCATCCCCTTTAAAATATCTGCCCGCCTGCGCGAGAAGTCCGGGGGCGACGATCCAGTCGAAGCTCTCGCCCAGACGCTCCAGCGTTTTCCACGGATCTCCCGCATAGACGGTCAGGTTTTCCACTTCCCTGTGCCTCTTTGCCAAGATCCGGCCGCGCGCGAGGCTCTCCCCGACGCACACTGTCCGGCCGGCCTTTTTGGCGAAGCCTCCCGTCAGCTGGCCAGTGTCCGCGCCAAACTCCAGCACCGTATCCTGCGCCCCGATGGGTAGCCACTCCGTCAGATTGGCCCGCAGATGGGACAGGTGATAGAGCGCGGCCCAGTCCGGCGCTTCGGCTCTCTTACAGTCAAAGCCCCCGTCCACCAGCCCCTCGATCCGGGCGTCCTCCGGGGACGGAGCCTGAAGCGCCGTCTCCGCCTCCTCGTATATGAGCGTCACATTTCCATACCGTTCCTGCATGCCGCCGCCTTTCCTCGGATCCGGCGCGGCTTACGCCTTTTCCACCGTGATGACCGAATTCATATCATAAAATCCCACCGTGTCCTTATCGGAAAGCACGGTCATGCCCACCAGATCGTACAGCCGGTGGTACACCTTAAACTCGTCTCTGTCGTACCCTGTGCAGCCAAGCGAGATCAGATAGTCCCCGCCCTGCAGGTCGATGCGCTGGGTGTAGGTGACGATCCGGGTCTCCCCGGCCTCCACCGTCCCCGTCTCCACCCGCTCGAACATGGTGTTGGTGCCGGTAATGTCCGTCCCCTGCTTGTTGCGGATCGTGATCGTGAAAATCGGGTTTTTCACCTGCTGATGAAAATAAAGCTTCGCCTTCACCTGACAGGTAGAGCCCTTCTCCACGATGCCGGAATACTGTCCGTACTGGTCGATGATGCAGAAATCCACGATCTCCGCCTGCCGTTCGCCGTAGTCCAGAAGCGTCGGGTTGATCTCGAAATGCTCCTTCCACGCTTTCCCGTCCGGCATCTGCTCTTTGATGGAGCTCTGACCGCTGACGTCCTCCAGCGTCTCCTCGTCCAGCTGATGGACGAGAAGCTTCTTATACATATTGACCATGTCCTTCGGAGTGCCCTCCGCCAGCTTGACGCCCTTGTTCAGCAGGACGACCCGATCGCAGTATTTGGCGATGCTGGTCAGGTCGTGGCTCACGAACAGGATCGTTTTGCCAAGCTTTTTAAACTCCTCGAACTTGTGGTAGCATTTGGCCTGAAAGAACACGTCTCCCACCGACAGCGCCTCGTCCACGATCAGGATCTCCGGATCGATATTGATGGCCACCGCAAAGGCCAGACGGACGAACATACCGCTCGAATAGGTCTTGACCGGCTGATGGATAAATTCGCCGATGTCGGCAAAGTCCAGAATATCCTGAAGCTTCCGGTCGATCTCCTCCTCGGAGAATCCCAGCATCGTACCGTTTAAGTAGACGTTTTCGAGGCCCGTGTACTCCATGTTAAAGCCGGCCCCCAGCTCCAGAAGGGCGGAGATGCGCCCGTTGATCGTGAGCTTTCCGCCGGTGGCGCCCAGCACGCCGGTGATGATCTTCAGGATCGTGGATTTCCCGGATCCGTTGACGCCAATGATGCCGACGGTCTCCCCCTGCCGGATCTCCATGCTCACGTCCCGCAGCGCATAGTGCTCGGTGTAGCATTTCTTCTTCGTCAGCCCGAGGGAATCCTTCAGCCGGTCCCGGTTGCGGTTGTACAGCTTGTATATTTTCGTAATATGCTCTAATTTGATGGCTTCGCTGCTCATGCTTCGCTCCCTCCCGTCACAGTACGTCCGCAAAATGAATCTTCAGCCGCCTGAACACGCCGCTTCCCACGACCCAGAGCAGGATCGTCACGGCCCAGAAGTAAAGGTTCATCCAGCCGAGGCTTGCGATGGAGCCGGTCTGGAAGAGGGTCGCCCGGTAGCCGTAGACGATGTAACAGAGCGGATTTAATTTCAGCACGATCAGGACCGGATATTTGACCAGCAGATCCTCCAGCGACCACATGATCGGCGTCATCCAGATGCCGACCTGCAGGAAGATGTTGATGATCTGGCTCAGATCCCGGAAAAATACGACCAGCGAGCTGGTCAGCATGCAAAGCCCCGTCACGAACAGCATGAGGCAGCCGCTGAAATAGACGAGCTTCAGCGTATGAAGTCCCGGCCAGTAGCCGTACAGCGCGAACAAAAGCAGCATGAACGCCACGAAAAACACATGGATGAACAACGCCGCAATGGTCTTCACCAGCGGCAGAATGTCGATGTTGAAGACCACCTTTTTCACAAGATAGCTATATTCCAGCAGGGCGTTCGTCCCGTTGCTGAGGCTCTCGGAAAAATAAAACCACGGCACGATGCCGCTGACCAGCCACAGGACGAACGGGACGCTGATGCCCTTTTTCAGCTCCGCCGTGGCGTTGTTGAGGCCGATCTGGAACACGAACCAGTAGACCAGCACGATGACCACCGGCTGGATCATCGCCCACACCACGCCGAAATAGGAGCCCGCATACCGGGTCTTGAAGTCGTTTTTGGAAAGCTTCCAGATCAGCCTGCGGCTCTCCCAGAAATCTTTTATCATATGGACCATAGGGTCTCTCCTTACCTTTTCAGTTCTTTGATGCCGCCCCACTTATGGTCCTTCTCGGAGATCGTAAGCTCCATCCCCTCGGGGATCGGCCAGTCCACGCCGATGTCCGGATCGTCCCACGCAAGGCCGCCCTCGTCTCCCGGATGATAGAAATCCGTACATTTGTAGGCGAACTCCGCGTAGTCCGACAGCACGAGGAAGCCGTGGGCAAAGTGTTTCGGGATAAAGAACTGCTTCTTGTTCTCCGCCGAGAGGCGCACGCCGAACCACTGTCCGTAGGTGGCGGAGCCGGGCCGAAGATCCACGGCCACGTCGAACACCTCGCCGCTCACGACCCGCACCAGCTTGTCCTGCGGATACTGGATCTGGAAATGCAGGCCGCGCAGCACGCCCTTCTTGGACGCGGACTGATTGTCCTGCACGAACTCCATGTCGATGCCCGCCGCCGCATAGTCGTTATAATTATAGGTTTCCATGAAATACCCGCGCTCATCCCCGAACACCGCCGGAGTGATGATCTTCAGCCCCTCGATCCCGCAGGTCTCAACTGTTATCTTTCCCATCTTTCCAATCCTTCCTGTCTTACAGCCCGTTGGCCACGTCCGTCAGGTACTGGCCGTAGGCGGTCTTCATGAGAGGCTCCGCCAGCTTCAGGAGCTGTTCTTTGTCGATAAAGCCTCTGCGGAACGCGATCTCCTCGATGCAGGAGATGTAGAGCCCCTGCCGTTTCTGGAAGGCCGCCACAAAGTCCGCCGCGTCCAGAAGCGCGTCGTGGTTGCCCGTGTCCAGCCACGCAAAGCCTCTGCCGAGGGTCTCCACCCGGAGCGTTCCCCTGCGCAGATACTCGTTGTTGATGCTGGTGATCTCGATCTCCCCGCGCGCCGAGGGTTTGACGTTTTTCGCGATCTCCACCACGTCGTTGTCGTAGAAGTAGAGTCCCGGGACCGCGTAGTTGGACTTCGGATGTTCCGGCTTCTCCTCGATGGAGACGGCCATGCCGTTTTCGTCAAATTCTACCACGCCGTACTCTCTCGGATCCCGCACATAGTATCCGAAGATCGTGGCCCCCTGCTCCTGCGCCGCCACTCTTCTGAGCACCTGCGAGAAGCTCTGTCCGTAGAAAATATTGTCCCCGAGGATCAGCGCCACGCTGTCCTTCCCGATAAAATCCGCGCCGATGAGGAACGCGTCCGCCAGCCCTCTGGGCTGCTCCTGCACGGCGTACTCGAACCACATCCCAAGCTGCGTCCCGTCTCCCAGCAGCTCCTCGAAGACCGGCAGGTCTCTCGGCGTAGAGATGATCAGCACCTCCCGGATGCCCGCCAGCATCAGAATGGACAGCGGATAATAGATCATGGGCTTGTCGTAGACCGGCATGATCTGCTTGGATACCGCCTTCGTCAGCGGATAAAGTCTCGTGCCGGAGCCTCCGGCCAGAATGATACCTTTCATATCGTTATGATCCCCCTTCTATTCTTGATCCGTTAGTTACGATTCCTTTTTTCTCTTCGCTCACTCCGGACTGTCCGCCTCCGATGGAAGCGTCCGCATGAGAAAATCACAGTCCGTCAGGAAATTTCTCGCAAACAGGAACGAAAGCTCTCCGCCCCGCTCCTTCACTTCATAGAGCCGCACCGACTCGTTGTCCGGCATGTCCGACCGCTGGTAGAGCGCAACCGGCTGAAAATCCGCCGTATAGTCGCAGTAGTAGACGGACGCGCCCTGATAGCTCTCCCCGACGCAGTCCCGGTCGCTGCTCACATAGAGTCTCCAGCCGTCCGCCGTCCGCTCGCAGGACGCCATCTCGTTGTCCGCCTCGTCGGGCAGCAGCTCCAGCGGCCCGCTCCAGCCGCCCTCCGGATCCTCCGAGGTCATGACGCAGATCCGTGACGGTCCCTTGTCGTAGTCCTCCATCTCGAAGAAATAATAAAATACGCCGTCCTCATAGCGGATGTCCCCGTCCTCGAGGTTCTGCTTCCGGCTGATGATATCCGTCACGTACTCCCAGCTCTCCAGATCGTCCGACCGGTACAGCTTCACCGTGTAGACGCCGTTGTCGCCCTCCGGGTCCGGGTTGTTGATCGTCCCTTCGATCTCCGTGTTGGTCAGATAATACCGCCCGTCCGCCTCCACGAGGATCGGGTCGATGGCCAGAGTCCCGCTGGTCACGGCGATCCGGTCGTCCAGCAGTCCTCCGCCTGCGTCCAGCCGCAGGATGTGCGTCTCGTTGCTGTGGTTACTGTAAGCCACCGTCCATACGTCCTGTTCATCCTCCGCCTGCATCCCCGGCGTATTTCCGCCGTCATCCTCCATCACATAGATCCACGACGCGCGCAGTCCGTCCAGACGCCCCGTCTCCTGCCCGTTCAGGTCCAGAATGCGGATCTCCTCGTCCACGCTGGTGATGATCCTCTCTCCCAGAAACTTGGCGTCCGCGTTGTGATACTGCGGGAGCGTAAAGCCGTTCTGCCCGCCCCCCGCCCGGTCCGTCTTCTGCGCAAAAAGAGCCAGACCGGCGATCAGGATTCCGACCGCCGGCGCCGCCAGCTTTTTATTGATACATCTCTTCATAATATTTCTGATAGTCTCCGCTGGTCACGTTCTGCATCCATTCTTCGTTCTCGAAAAACCACTGGATCGTCTTGCGGATCCCTTCCTCAAACATCGTCTCCGGATACCAGCCGATCTCCGCCTTGATCTTGTCCGGCGCGATGGCGTAGCGGCGGTCGTGGCCTTTTCTGTCCGTCACGTAGGTGATCAGCTTCTCGGAGACCAGCTCCTTTCTCGGATCGCCGTCCGGCAGCATCTCCTGCAGCGTGTCGAGAATGATGTGGATGATCTGGATGTTCTGCTTCTCATTGTGTCCGCCGATGTTGTAACGCTCGCCTAAGCGCCCCTTTTCCTGAACCATGTCGATGGCCTTGGCGTGATCATCCACATAGAGCCAGTCGCGGACGTTTTTCCCGTCCCCGTAGACCGGCAGCGCCTTCCCCTGAAGGGCGTTGTTGATCACCAGCGGGATCAGCTTCTCCGGGAACTGGTACGGGCCGTAGTTGTTGCTGCAGCTCGTGATGTTGCACGGAAATTTGTACGTGTCGAAATACGCCTTCGTCAGCATATCCCCGCTGGCTTTGCTGGCCGAGTAGGGGCTGTGGGGAGAAAACGGCGTCGTCTCATAGAAATAATTGTCCCCGTCCTCCAGAGAGCCGTACACCTCGTCGGTGGATACATAGAGAAACTTCTTGTCCTCCCGGTAGGAGCCGTCCGGCAGCTCCCACGCGGCCTTCGCCGCGTTCAGCATGACCAGCGTTCCCAGCACGTTCGTCTTCACGAAGACCTCCGGGTTCTTGATGCTGCGGTCCACATGGCTCTCCGCCGCGAAATGCACTACCCGGTCGATGTCGTTCTCCTCGAAGATCCTCGTGATGGCCGCACTGTCGCAGATATCCGCCTTCACGAACGTATAGTTGGAGCGCTTCTCCACATCCTTTAAATTCTCCAGATTTCCCGCGTAGGTCAGGCAGTCCACGTTGATGATGCGGATCTGGTCGCCGTACTTGCGGAACATGTAGTGGATGTAATTGGAACCGATGAATCCGGCTCCTCCCGTTACGAGATAGGTTCTCATGAAATTTCCTCCGTCGTCTTATTGTCTTCTTCCATTTTCGCAGCCCCATGGACGCAAAACGCCCTTGGTTTCCGCTGCATTTGGGTTGATTATAACATCAATGAGGTTTGATTACAAGTTTTTGGTTCGTCACTGTTCACGGGGTAACAGTTCAGCCCGCGCCATTCGCAAAGCCGCGCTGACGCGCTCCCCGCCGCTGCGCGGCTATCTTTGCTCATGACTCGGCGCTCCCTCAGCCGGGGGCAACAGGCTCAAATTCGTGCAAGCACGATTTGGGCCTGTCACTCCCGGCTGGCTGAGCTGTTATCAATTAACATGTACTGCCCGTTGTCCGCCAGCACCCGGCAGGAGGAAAGCTCTGGATAGTCCTCCAGAAACGGGATCGACAGGATGAGAAGCGCGTCCCCCTCGTCCCGGAGAAAGGCCTCTGCGCCGCCGTCCCGGCAGTCCAGATCCCCCTCCAGCATGGCGAGGAGCCGCATGTTCTGCTCCCACGTCTCTGTGTTGGCGTAGAGGAACGGATCGTAGGCGTCCAGATAGACGGTCCTGCCCGCCAGATCGCCGTCCCGGTCAAACTGCTCCGACACAAAGGTCTGAAGGTCGTTCCCCCGCGCGCCGCGCACGTTGTCCGCATAGTTTTCCCACACAAAGCGGGCGCTTCCGGCCGCCAGCAGAAGGCCGCTGGCGAGCATCAGAGCCCCCGGCGCCTTTTCCATGCGAAGGAAGGACGACACAAACACCGCGGCCAGCAGGCATAAGGGCACGATGCACGGATAGACGTACCACATAAGCTTCGTGGAGACGGCGGAAAATCCAAGGAGCGGGACCAGCAGCCACAGAAGAAGCCCGCACAGATCCGCGTCCGGCAGCGGAGAGTCCTTCTTCCGAAGCGGACGGATCCAGAGGACGAGAATCCCCAGCAGCACCGCCAGCGTCAGCCAGCCGTAAATATAGTCAAAATTCCAGAAGATCGAGGTCAGGTAAAAGGAAAACGGAGCGCCGTGCCCCTCCAGACCGCCCGAGGCCGTCCGCCCGGCGATGTCCGCCGCATACATTTCCCGGAAAAACGTCAGCCCGTCGTACTGGCAGCGGAAGACGGCCCATAGAAGGACCGGCAGGAACGCGCAGCCCAAAAACAGAAGAAAGCGCCCCGCCTTCATCCGCTTAAACTCTCCGGTCATCAAAAGAAAGAGTCCTCCTACGGCCGCGATCATGAGCGCGTGAAAGCTCTTCGTCAGAAACGCGAGCGCGAAAAACAGGCCGCACAGAGAAAGCATCCTCCCGTTTTTCCCAAGCTTCAGCATACAGAGCATGGCCAGCGTGAAGAACAGAAGGTACAGGCTGTCCGCGTCCCCCGCCCGGACCAGATGCGCCTTGAACGGAAAATAGTTGGCGCACAGAAAGACCATCGTCAGAAGCGAGGCGAGCTTTCCGTACCTTCTGGCAAACAATCCGGCGCACACGCACGTGATCAGGTACGCCAGCGCGGAGAAAAACCGAAGGCCCACGGCGTTGTAGCCAAACAGCGCGAACCCCGCCGCCACGGACCAGAAGGAAAGGGGAGGCTTTACGTTCCAGTAATCCGGTTCGCCCAGATAAGTGTTGACCAGATAATTGCCGCTTTGCAGCATCTCATAGGCGGAGATCCCGTGCCTTGCCTCGTCCCACGAGTCGATGGCCTTCACGCCCAGACACCGGAAGCACAAAAACGCCGCCGCGCAGACCAGCGCCGCAAACAGGATCGGATAATATGTCTCAGTCAGCCCAAGCAGGCTGCGATACGCACGTTTCATGGAACCCTCCCCTTTTTCCTTTTTGTCCAATATAGCATGGGGAAAGGAAAAAGTAAACGGCGGGCTGAACCGGGCTGAACGGTTCCCGTCCGCGCGCCGACAGGGGTCTTGCATTTTCTCCCGGAATATCGTATATTATTGTCTAACTGTACATTATTTTTATAAGTAAAAGGAGTGAACTTACATTGGACTCAAGTGATGCCATACAGGTGCTGATATTGATTGCCCTGATTGGTTGTTCTGCCTTCTTCTCCGCATCGGAGACAGCCCTGCTGACGGTCAGTAAGATCCGGGTCAGGAATCTCGTGGAGGACGGCGACAAACGCGCCCTCACGCTCTCGAAGGTGATCGAGGATCACGGAAAAATGCTGAGCGCGATCCTGATCGGAAACAACATCGTAAATATTGCCGCGTCCTCTCTTGCGACGATCATGGTGACCAGATGGCTTGCGGGAACCGGCCTTGCGGCTGTGGCCGCGGGTATCTCCACCGGAGCGATGACGCTTCTCGTCCTCGTCTTCGGAGAGATCACGCCCAAGACCAACGCCACGATCCGCGCGGAGCGGATCGCCCTTGGCAACGCCCGGATCATCTATATCTGGATGCAGATCGCCACGCCTCTGATCTTCATTATGAACCGTCTGTCTCTGGGGATTTTATTCCTTATGAAAGTGAATCCCAACGAAAAACCCGACAGCTACACGGAGGAGGATATCCGCACCATCGTGGACGTCAGCCATGAGGACGGCGTGATCGAGCCCGAGGAACGGGAGATGATCAACAACGTGTTCGATTTCGGAGACGCCACGGCGAAGGATATCATGGTCCCCAAGGTGGACATGAGCTTTCTGAACGTCAATTCCACTTATACCGAGGTCATCGACCTGTACAGCGAGGATCATTTCACCCGCTATCCGGTGTACGAGGACACGACCGACAACGTGATCGGCATGCTCAACGTGAAGGATCTGCTCCTCTACGAGGACAAGGAGCATTTCAACGCGCGCAACGTCATGCGCGACGTGCTCTTCACGCACGAATATAAAAAGACCTCCGACCTTCTGTTCGCTATGAAGAAAAGCTCCACCAACATGGCCATCGTGCTGGACGAATACGGCGTCACGGCCGGTATGGTCACGATGGAGGATCTGCTGGAGGAGATCGTCGGCGACATCCGGGATGAGTACGACGACGACGAGGAGCAGCTCGTCTGCCGCATCTCCGATCTGGAGTACGTGGTGGCAGGAGCCATGAGTCTTGACGATCTGAACGACAGTCTGGAGCTGGAGAAAAGAGGGCTTGCGCTGGAGTCCGAGGACTACGACTCCATCGGAGGCATCGTCATCGAGCTTCTGGACCGCCTGCCCGAGGTCGGCGATCAGGTCGTCACCGAAAACGGGATCCGTCTGGTGGTGGATTCCGTGGAGAAGAACCGGATCAGTCAGGTACATCTCTACCTTCCGGAGCCGCCGGAGAAAAGCGACGCTCCGAAGGAACAGTCCAAGTAATTGAAGGAGGTTTTCCATATTATGGGAACGATTTTCAGATTTCATACCGATGTGGATACGGATCAGATCATTGCGTCTCAGTATCTGCTCTTCCCGACCGTGGACGAGATGAAGGCCCACGCCTTCGAGTCTCTGGACCCGGATTTTGCGTCAAAGGTACAGCCGGGCGATTTTGTGGTGGCCGACGAGAATTTCGGCTGCGGCTCCTCCAGAGAGCAGGCTCCCGCCGTCTTAAAGGCGCTGGGCGTCCGCGCCGTCGTGGCGAAATCCTTTGCCCGCATCTTTTACCGCAATTCCATCAACATCGGCCTTCCGGTCATCGTCTGTAAGGACCTGTACGACCATGTGAAGGACGGCGACCAGATGGAGCTGTCCCTGTCCGAAGGGATCGCCCGCGTGAACGGTCAGGAATTTGTCTGTACCAAGCTGCCCCCCTACATGCAGAGCATTCTGGATCAGGGCGGACTGATCGCATCTCTGAATCAGGAGGAGGAAGCCACATGGGAATGACCATCGCAGAAAAAATCATAGCCCGCGCCGCAGGCGTGGATGTTGTAAAGCCGGGCGATATCCATACCGTGGAGGTGGACCGGCTGATGAGCAACGACGGGACGACGCACCTGACCATTGATATGTACAACCAGAAGCTGCGCCATCCGCGCATCGCCGACCCGGACAAACTGGTCTGGATCGTGGATCACAACGTCCCGGCCGACAGCCCGAAGACCGCGGCGTCCCAGAAGAAAATGCGCGATTTTGCCAGAGAGCACGGCATCACCTTCTATGAGGGCAAGGGCGTCTGCCACCAGATCATGATGGAGCGCCACGTCTGTCCCGGAGAGCTGATCTTCGGCGCAGACAGCCACACCTGCGCCTACGGCGCGCTGGGAGCCTTCGGGACCGGCGTGGGCTGCACCGACTACCTGTACGCCATGGTGACCGGGAAGTCATGGGTGCTCGTGCCGGAGACGCTGCGCTTCAACCTGCACGGACAGCTGCCGGAGGGCGTCTACGCCAGAGATCTGATCCTGACTATCATCGGACAGATCGGGGCGAACGGAGCGAACTACAAGGCGATGGAATTTGCCGGGGACGGCCTTGGGACGCTGTCCATGAGCGACCGCATCGCCGTCTGCAACCTGTGCGTGGAGGCCGGGGCCAAGACCGCCCTCATGGAGGTGGACGATGTCGCCCTCTCCTACCTGCACGAACACGGAAGAGAGCCGAAGGCCTGCTATGCCAGCGACCCGGACGCGGTCTTCGCGGCGGTCTATGACATCGACCTTTCCTCCATCGCGCCCATCGTCGCAAAGCCTCATTTTGTGGACAACGTCTGCCCGGCAAAGGAGGCCGCGGGCATACGAATCGACGAGGCGTTCCTTGGCTCCTGCAACAACGGCAGGATCGAGGATCTCCGGGTCGGGGCCGCTATCCTCAAGGGCCGCAGAGTCCATCCGCTGGTGCGCTTTCTGGTCGTCCCGGCCAGCCTGACCGTCTACGAGGAGGCGCTGAAGGAGGGCCTTATCCAGACTTTCATGGAGGCCGGAGCCATCGTCATGAACCCCAACTGCAGCGTCTGCTGGGGAAGCTGTCAGGGCGTCATCGGCGAGGGCGAGACGCTGATCAGCACCGGGACCCGCAACTTTAAGGGCCGGGCCGGACACAAGGATTCCTATGTCTATCTGGCCAGCGCGGCCACCGTGACCGCCTCCGCCGTCATGGGCGAGATCGCCACGGCGGATATGCTGTAGGCTGCAAAAGACTTCCCTCAAAGGAGACAGAACTATCATGAACGAGACATTTACCGGAAGGGTATGGGTGCTGGGGGACGATATCGACACGGACATCATCATCCCCACCGAATACCTCGCCTTAAAAACTGTACAGGATATGGCCCCCTACGCCTTCTCGCCCCTGCGGCCGGAGCTGGCGGGGCAGATCCGGCCGGGAGACATCCTCGTGGCCGGGAAGAACTTCGGCTGCGGCTCCTCCAGAGAGCAGGCCCCGGAGATCATCAAGGCGCTGGGGATCCGCTGCGTGATCGCCGGCTCCTTCGCCCGCATTTTTTTCCGCAACTCCATCAACAACGGACTGCTGCTCATCGAAAACGCCGAGCTCCATGACGCGGTCAGGGAGGGCGACGAGCTTCAGGTGACCGTGGGCGAAAAGATCGTCTGCGGCGGCAGGGAATACGCCGTCGCCGCGCTTCCGCAGAACCTGATGGACATCATCGACGCGGGCGGGCTTGTGAAAGCCATGCGCCGCCTGAACGGACTGGAGGACTGAGGCTATGGGACAGACTATCATTGAAAAGATCATCAGCCGGAACACCGGCCTTGCCGTGCATCCCGGCGATATCGTCACCGTCCATGTGGACCGCGTCATGATCCACGATATTTTTATTCCGTTTGTAGCGGAGAAATTTGAAGAGATGGGCTTCTCCCGGCTCTGGGATCCGGATAAGGCCGTGCTGATCTACGACCATCTGGTTCCCGCCAGCCAGGTGGACGACACGAGACATTTCCACATCGGAAACGCCTTCGCCGAAAAATACGGCATGGAACACGTCCACCGCAGCGACGGCATCTGCCATCAGCTTATGACCGAGGCGCTCTACGTGCGTCCCGGGGACGTCGTGTTCGGAACGGACAGCCACACCACCACCTACGGCTGCGTGGGCGCGTTCTCCTCCGGCATCGGCTACACGGAGATGGCCAGCATCCTCGGGACCGGCTCCATGTGGATCCGGGTCCCGCAGACGATCCGGGTGGTCATCGAGGGCGAGCTTCCCCAAAACGTGACCTCCAAGGACATCATCCTGACGCTGATCGGGGATCTGAAGGCCGACGGCGCCACCTACCAGGCGCTGGAATTTTGCGGGGATACGGTGGAGCGCATGAGCGTGGCCAGCCGCATGACCATGTCCAACATGGCCGTGGAGGCCGGTGCGAAATGCGCGCTGTTCACGCCGGATGAAAAGACCGCGGAATACTGCCAGATCGAGCTGACAGACAAGGAGCGCTCCCTGACGGGCGACCCCGACGCCGTCTACGCGCGCACGATCCGCTACCGCGCGGAGGACTTTGTGCCGGTCATGGCCTGCCCGTCGCAGGTGGACAAGATCCGCCCGGTCAGCGAGCTTGCAGGAACCCCCATCGATCAGGTGTTCATCGGATCCTGCACCAACGGCCGTCTGGAGGATCTCCAGCGCGCCGCCGCCGTTCTGGCAGGCAAAAAAGTCGCCCCGTTCGTGAAGCTGATCGTGACTCCGGCGAGCCGGAAGATCTACGAGCAGGCGACGGCGGACGGGACGCTGCTTACTCTGGCGGAAGCCGGAGCCATCATCACCCACCCAAGCTGCGGCCTGTGCTGCGGCCGCACCGGCGGCATCCTAAGCGACGGCGAGCGGGTGGTCGCCACCAACAACCGCAATTTTCTCGGACGAATGGGAACCTCCAAGGTGGAGATCTTCCTCGCCTCCCCGGCTACTGCCGCCGCCTGTGCGGCCGCCGGGCAGATCGTCGTCCCGGAAGCAGACACCCTGTAAAGGAGAAAACATTTGAAAATCGGAATCATCGGAGCCGGCGGCATCGCCGGCACAATGGCTGCCACAGTCAGCCGCATGGACGACGTCACGCGCTGCGCGGTGGCCTCCAGAGATCTAACGAAAGCCCGCGCCTTTGCGGAAGCCTACGGCTTTGAAAAAGCGTACGGCTCCTATGAGGAACTCGTATCCGACCCGGAGGTGGACTTCGTCTACATCGCCACGCCCCACTCCCACCACTTTGAGCATGCCGCCCTCTGCATCCGCCACAGCAAGCATGTCCTGTGCGAGAAGGCGTTTACCATGAACGCTGCGCAGGCCGAGGAGCTGTTCCGGCTGGCCGGGGAGCACGGCGTGCTGATCACGGAAGCCATCTGGACCCGCTATATGCCCTCCCGCAGGATCATAAACGAGCTTCTGGAGGAAGGCGTCATCGGCGAGGTCCGGACGCTGACCGCCAACCTCTCCTACCGCATCTGCCAGAACGAGCGCATCGTGCGTCCGGAGCTGGCCGGAGGAGCCCTTCTGGACGTGGGCGTCTATCCGCTGAACTTTGCTCTGATGCATTTCGGAAACGGCTATCAGAGCATCTCCTCCTCCGCCGTCATGACCGACACCGGCGTGGACGGACAGAACTGTCTGACGCTCGCATGGCCGGACGGCCGCTTCGCCGTGCTGAACTCCGGCATCTACGGCGAGTCCGACCGCCGCGGCACCTTCTACGGCTCGGAGGGCTACATGGTCGTGGAGAACATCAACAATCCGGAGGAGATCCTGATCTACGACAACTCCCACCGCCAGATCCGGCGCGTGGAGGTGCCGGAGCAGATCAGCGGCTACGAGTACGAAGTCCGCGAGCTCATGAACTGCATCCGCCGGGGAGAGAAAGAGTGCCCGTCCATGCCCCACGCGGAGACGCTGCGGGTCATGCGGATCATGGACGGCCTCCGGAGCGAGTGGGGGATCGTCTACCCGCAGGAACGGTAACAACACAAATTTTCAAAAAAAGATCGTATGCACCGTCCGTCTGATGCATACGATCTTTTTTTATGCAATAGAAAATTCCACCGAATTTCCTATTGCACAAAAAGACGCTCCGCGGGATCGCACTGCGGCGGATCGGAAGCATGTCGCTAAAGCGACCCGCCGCAGGCGGAGAATCCTGCGTCGCAGGATTCTTTTTTATCTTACTTTTTTTTCAGGCGCACCACGTTCCCGTCGACGCTCAGTCCGCTGACGCTGCGCAGAAAGCCGGAGATACGGCTGTATCCGTAATCCTTCAGGTCGAATCCGCTGTACCGGTTTTTCAGCTCCTCGTTGATCATGGACAGATTATCGACCACGCCGCCGTTTTTGCGGATGATGGACAGCACCTCGTGCTCGATCTTTTCCCGGGAGATCTCCTCGCTCTTGCCCACGCGGTAATGATTGTTCTCCCGGTGAACCTTCAGGATCGGCACCTCCTCGGTCAGAAAGACGCTGAGCTTGGAATAGCCGTAGTTTCGCACGTCAAAATCCGGGAACTTGTCCGACAGGCGCTGCCCCACCAGACCCAGATCCAGCTCGCCGCCCCCCGACTCGTTGAGCATGGTCAGGATAGCGTTGCCCACGTTGTCGATGCTGGTCACGCTGTTGCTCCCGCTGCACGCCGAGCTGGCGGCGCTCTCCTGCGCCTCCGTCTCCTTGTTGGCCTCCCCGATCAGGTCCAGATGCACAAACTTGTTGCAGGCCCTCGTCAGAGAGACGGGCGTCTTGGACTCTCCCATGCCCAGCACATACTTCTTTTCCTCGCGAAGGCGCATGGCCAGCCTCGTGAAATCGCTGTCGCTGGTCACGAGACAGAACCCGTCCACCTTGTTCTGATACAGCAGGTCCATGGCGTCGATCACCATGGCCATATCCGTGCTGTTTTTTCCGAAAGTGTAAGAAAACTGCTGAATCGGCGTCACAGAATATTCCAGAAGCGTCTTCTCCTTCCAACCGTTCTCCTTCGACCAGTTGCCATATATTCTGCGGCATGACGCGAAGCCGTATTTCTCCAGCTCGTCAAAGATCACCTGTACATATTTGGCGCTGACGTTTTCCGCGTCAATCAACACTGCAAACTGCAATTTTTCTTCCATTTCCATAATTCCTCTCCAAATTTAAGTGTGACTGTCCGCCGTCTCGATCAGCTCTCCCGCGATCCGCAGAAGATCCTCGATCTCCTCCAGCGACATATCAAGGTAAAGGGACAGCTCCTCGGGCGAGACCTGACGGCCCAGCTCCTCCGTCAGCCCGGTGACGGACTCCGCCAGCCTGTTGAGCTTCTCCGTGATCTCCTCGCCCGTGCTCTTCTCCCCTTCGTGAAGGTCCAGCGCCTCCCGGATGGCCCGGCGGATCTCCCGCTCCAGATGCGCCTCCCCGGTCAGCCCTTCCTCCATGAGGCCCAGCGTGTCCAGACCGATCAGAAGGCCGAGACTGCCCTCCTGCACCAAATCCTGCAAAAGCAGCCCCCGGTGCGCGTAAGTCTGTGCGATCTCCAGCACCCTGTCCATATAGTGTTCTGTCAGAAGCCGTCTGGCTTCCTTCTCTCCGCCCGCAGCCCGGTCAAAAAGCGCCTCCAGCGCCTCCGTCGGCTGCCGGCATATCTGTCTGCTGTCTTTTTTGTACTGTTTTAAAAACTCCTGCTCCTCCTCCGTGTAGGGCGTCTCCTCCTGTCCGGGAAGCTTCACTTCCTCCACGCCCTCCACGCGGATGTGCTTTGACGCCAGATAGGCGTAGATCAGTCCAAGCTGCTCTTCGTCAAGCTCCATGTCCGTCAGAAACCCCGCCACGTCCTCCCGGGTCAGCGTTCCGTCCTTCTTCTCCGCACAGGCGGCCAGCGCCGCCAGCGCCGTCCGGAATCTGGTCTGCTCATCCATCGGTCTTACACCCTCCTAATTCTGAACGCCGGCCGCTGCCGTCCGACTCTTTTGTTCCCTTTTCTGATTCAGCGAGATGATAAACACGGTGGACAGCACGAACACAAAGCCCACAAGATCCACCGCCTGAAACTGCACCTTCAGCCACACGACAGAGCTGACCGTGGCCGCCACCGGCTCGATGCAGGCCAGCATGCTGGCGTTGGACGCGCCCACCGTCTGCACGCCGGTCAGGTAGAGGTAAAACGCCGTGATCGTCCCCAGCAGGATGATCACCGCCATCGCCGCTACCGTCTGGACGTCCACCGTCGCCCGCACCGTCCACGGCCTCCGAAGGACCATGAGCACGAGGCCGCCCAGAAGCATGCCCCACCCCAGCGTCAGAAGCGTGGAATACTTTTTCATCAGATACGCGGGCTGCAGCGTGTAGACTACCAACGCCACCGCCGAGACCATTCCCCACAGGAGCGCCCTGACCGGTATGGCCAGTTCGGACACATTTCCGTGGGTGGCCAGAATAAAGGTCCCGAGCATGGAGCAGAACAATCCCGCCAGCTCGTACAACTTCGGCTTCCTCCTGCTGCGGGCGCACAGATAGACCAGTATCATGGCCGGGCCGGTATACTGGAGCACCGTCGCCGTCCCCGCATTGGAGTACTGGATCGTCGTAAAATAAGAATACTGGCAGAGCATCATGCCCACGAGCGCAAAGATCAGGATGTCCCTTCTTCCTCTCGGCTCCCGCCAGAGCTCCAGTACCCCGGAGCCGCTCTTCACCGTCAATGCCAGAAGGATGATCGCTCCGGCCCCGGTCAGACGCAACGGGACCAGCCAGTCTGAAGTCACATTTTTATACTGAAACAAAAACTGCCCGCAGCTCCCGCACAATCCCCAGAGCGTCCCGCCCAGCAGCGTAAACGCAATTCCCAAAGCCTGTCCGTCTTTTCTGTCTTTCATCCAAATCATCCTCCTGCCCGTACGCCGGTCTTTTTACCGATGTTACCATCATACTCCATCCGCGCAAAAAAATCCAGCAAATCCTGTCGGGCCGGGGCCGGGCTTTCCGGCGGCCAGTAGCAAACGCCCCCGCGCCTCATATACTGTCATAAAAGGAATTTGAGAAATCAGGGGAATCTATGGCGACAAAAATAGTAGTGGACGCCGGGCACAACGGGCTTGGCGACCCCGGCGCGGTCTACAACGGAAGAAGGGAGAGCGACGACGCCCTCCGGCTGGCTCTCGCCGTGGGAGAGATCCTGTCCCGCGGCGGATACGACGTGGATTACACGAGAACCGGAAACATCAGCCAGTCGGTCGCGCAGAAGGCCCAGCTCGCCAACGAAGCCGGGGCGGATCTCTTCGTCTCGATCCACCGGAACATGGGAACCTATCCCGGACAGTACCACGGCGTCCAGACCCTTCTCTACGACCTGAACGGACTGAAGCTCACCATGGCGGAAAACATCAACAAAAATCTGGAGGGGCTGGGCTTCCGCAACATCAACGTGGACGCAAGGCCCAATCTGGCCGTGCTGCGCAGAACGAAAATGCCCGCTCTTCTGGTGGAGGCCGGATTTCTGGACAGCGAAAAGGACAACCGGCTCTTCGACGACCGCTTCGACGAGATCGCTCAGGCCATCGCCGACGGGATCATGGATACGCTGACCGACGCGCAGGCGCATGCGGACGGCGCAGGCCCCGCCGCCCCCGCTCCGTCCCCCGGCGCTCCCTCCTCTCCCGCAGAACGGCCCCTCTACCGGGTGCAGGTAGGCGCGTTCTACAACCTCCAGAACGCCGTCGATCTGGAGCAGGAGCTGAAACGCATGGGCTACAACACGTGGATCGTGACGGTGTAGCGCGGATATTTCCGCAGACTACTCCCTTTCCCTCAGCCTCCGCAGCCGCTCTGCGATCACCTTCTCATAGCCGATGTCTGTGGGATGGTAGAACGTCCTTCCCACCAGCTCGTCCGGCAGATACTGCTGCTTCACGTAGTGCTCCGGATAATCGTGGGCGTACAGATAGCCGTCCCCGTGCCCCAGCTTTCCGGCGCCGCTGTAATGCCGGTCCTGAAGGTGGGACGGGACGGAGGCCGTCGTCGTCCGGACCGCCTCCATGGCCTCGTACACCGCGTTGCAGGCCGCGTTGCTCTTGGGCGCTCCCGCCACATAGGACACGGCCTGCGACAGGATGATCTGGGCCTCCGGCATCCCCACGCGCTCCACGGCCTGCGCCGCGGCCACGGCCACCTGAAGCGCCTGCGGATCCGCGTTTCCCACATCCTCCGAGGCGCAGATCATGATCCGCCGGGCGATAAACTTAATGTCCTCCCCCGCGTAGAGCATTCTCGCCAGGTAGTAGACGGCCGCGTCCGGGTCGGAGCCCCTCATACTCTTGATGAACGCGGAGATCGTGTCGTAGTGGTTGTCGCCGCCCTTGTCGTAGCGGACGACTTTCTTCTGGATGCACTCCGACGCCACGGCCAGCGTGATATGGATCTTTCCGTCCCCGCTTTTTTTCGTGGTGAGGACGCCAAGCTCCAGCGCGTTCAGCGCGTTCCTCGCGTCTCCTCCCGCGATGTCCGCAAGGAAATCCAGAGCGTCCTCGTCCGCCTCCGCCCCGTAAGCGCCCATGCCCTTCTCCACGTCGGTCAGCGCCCGCACGAGAAGCTTTCTGATGTCGGCAGGCTCCAGCGCCTTCAGTTCAAAGATGATCGAGCGGGAGATAAGCGCTCCGTTCACCTCAAAATAAGGATTTTCCGTGGTGGCTCCGATGAGGATCAGCGTGCCGTCCTCCACAAAGGGCAGGAGATAATCCTGCTGACCCTTGTTGAACCGGTGGATCTCGTCCACAAAGAGAATCGTCCGCTTTCCGTACATGCCAAGGTCGTCCTTCGCCTGACGGACCACCTCCTCCATATCCTTTTTTCCCGCCACCGTGGCGTTGATCTGGGTAAACCCGGCGCTGGTCGTGTGGGCGATCACCTTTGCGATGGTCGTCTTGCCGGTTCCGGGCGGGCCGTAAAAAATGACGGAACGCAACTTATCCGCCTTGATAGCCCGGTAAAGCAGCGTGTCCTTTCCTATGATATGCTGCTGTCCCACGATCTCCTCCAGCCGCTCCGGTCTCATGCGGGAGGCCAGCGGCGCTTCGGACTTCATCGTGTTCGTTCTCATATAGTCAAACAGATCCATGGGGGTTCCCTCCTTTTGGCTTTTCATTTCTGCAGACGGTATGTTATGATATAGAAAAAACGTAACAGTTCAGCCATGCATCTCGAAAGCCCGCTGCTTCGCAGCTCTACTCCATATTTCCCGCATGGCTGAACAGTTACGAAAAAGCAACGAAAGGAGCAGTCTGCTATGCGCTATGAAGCAGTCATTTTTGATATGGACGGCGTCATCTTCGACTCCGAACGGCTGGTGACGGAAGCCTGGAAGGAGGTGGCCTCCCGCCGCGGCATCCCGGACATCGAAGAGGTATGCATCCAATGTCTGGGCATCAACGCGGCCCTGACCCGGGAAACCTTCCTCCGGCGCTACGGAACGGCGTTTCCATACGAAGAATGTCAGAAGGAGGTGTCCGATCTCTTTCACTCCCGCTACGACGGCGGCCGTCTTCCCACCAAGCCGGGAGTGCGCCGTCTCCTCACCTATCTGTCCGAAAACGGATGGCTCGTGGGGCTGGCCTCCTCCACCCGGCGCGCGGTCGTCACTCAGGAGATCACGGACGCTGGGCTCCTTCCCTTTTTCGGCACGCTGACCTGCGGCGACATGGTCTCCCGCAGCAAGCCGGAGCCGGATATTTTCCTGAAAGCCTGTGAAAATCTCGGAGTCGAGCCGGAAAGAGCCTTCGCCGTGGAGGATTCCTTCAACGGCGTCCGAGCGGCGAGCAGGGCGGGAATGACGCCGATCATGGTGCCCGACATGGCCGCCCCGGATGAAGAGATGCGCCGACTGGCCCATGTGATCCTTCCAACCCTCGTGGACGTCAGAGACTGGCTTCAGAGGCTTCCGTCAGATTAAGCAGTCAAAATTTTCGCTTCTTTTGTTGTTATGACAACATACTTTTCGGTCTGTTTTCATTATACTGTGTTTCAGAGAGGCGGGCAAGCGCTATTTCGACGCCCGGCCTCCGCAGGACAAAGAGGAGGAATTTATTTTATGATTCGCAGGATCATTCAGATCGATACAGAAAAATGCAACGGCTGCGGCCTCTGCGCCAGCGCCTGTCAGGAGGGAGCCATCGGCATGGTCGACGGCAAGGCCGCGCTTCTGCGGGACGACTATTGCGACGGCCTCGGCAACTGCCTGCCCGCCTGTCCTACCGGAGCCATCTCCTTCGTGGAGCGCGAGGCGGCCGCCTACGACGAGGAAGCCGTGCTGGCCAACCAGAGGAAGGCGGCAAAAGCCACCGCGCCCGCCCACCCCGTCCACGCCTGCCCCGGCTCCGCGGCGAAAACGCTTCGTGAAGCTGCGCCCGCAGTCCAAGTCCACGCCTGCCCCGGTTCCGCGGCAAGGGCGCTGCGGGAGACAGGGACGGCGACGGCGACGGCGGCTGGCGCGCGGGAGGACATCCCTTCCGAGCTTCGCCAATGGCCGGTACAGATCAAACTCGTCCCCGTCACCGCTCCGTATTTTGCGGGAGCCGATCTTCTGATCGCCGCGGACTGCACCGCCTACGCGTACGCCGCCTTCCATCAGGAGTTTCTCCGGGGACGCATCGCCCTGATCGGCTGCCCGAAGCTGGACAGCGTGGACTACACGGAGAAGCTGACGCAGATCCTGTCCGAAAACGACATCAGAAGTCTGACGGTCGTCCGCATGGAGGTCCCTTGCTGCGGCGGGATCGAGCGCGCGGCTCTCGCCGCGCTGAAGGCCAGCGGCAAACGGATCCCCAGACAGGTCGTGACCGTGTCCGTCGACGGACGGATCCTCGACTGAGCCGCAGGCATGGGCGGCGCGAAAAGGTTCCTTTTCGCGCCGCCCATGTTCCAAACCCTCTCCTGCACGACGGCCGCGTCACTCGAGGTTCAGCCTTCTCGTCAGAACGTACTCTGTGACGAGATGGCACACGGCGATCTGCACAGCCGCAAAGAGCAGAAGCGCCAGCAGGAAGACTGTGAGGAAGAAGCCGCTGCTGCTTTCCAGCACATCCAGAAGACTCTGTGGCACAGCCAAGTTCAGAAGGATCCCGCCTGCGCTGGCCGCCACCGAAGCGACTACATTGATCCCCACATAGCTGACGAACGATCCGGCTACCCGGTGCCCCTCAAACAGCTGTCCGAGCGCCATAGACGCATACAGGATATAGACGCCGGACGCCGTATCCACGAGGATCAGAAGAATCAGCAGCAGGATGATCGGAGTCGTGAAGCCGCCCAGCTCCTGCAGTATTCTGTCCCACATCTCTCCCATCGCCCAAAAAGCGTTTCTGAGCGCAAACCGGGAGGCTCCTGCAAAGAGGAGAAGGGCCGAGATCACGGCTACCAACCCGCTGATCAGATTCACGATCGTCGCGGTGATCCCCTTTGCAGTGATCAGCTGCCATGTCCGGACCGGAAGCGTGAACATCAGATACCCTTCTTCCTTCAAAAGTCCGTTCCAAAACCGCTGGATCACAAGGATCAGAGTGACAACGAACATGGCGATCACCACGCTGACAAACAGCAACCCTGTCACCATCATCAGGATCTGTCCTCCTCTGGATTCCACCAGATCCGTCCAGAAGCCGTTCTGCCCGTAGGACGCCTCCACGAGTCCCCGGATCGAAAAGCTGAACAGCAGCGCGAGGATCGGCGCCAGCAGCCATAGCGGCGCAAACACCCGAACCATGGATTTCATGTCATATTTGATCAGTTTTTTCAGCATTTCCACTCACCTCCGCCATAAGGAGCCGTCCGGAATTCGTCCCGGAACAGTTCGTCCACAGATTTCCCTTCCTTTTCCCGAATGTCGTCCACCATCTCCTGACGAACCACTTGCCCGTCCTGAAGGAACACGACCTCGTCCAGCACCCGCTCCACATCGGAGATCAGATGGGTGGAGATCAGCACCGTCCCTTCCGGATTGTAGTTGTTCAGGATCGTCGTCAGAATAAAATCTCTCGCCGCCGGGTCCACGCCCGCGATCGGTTCATCCAGCAGATACAGCCGCGCCTTCCGGCTCATGACCAGAATGAGCTGCACCTTTTCTTTCGTGCCCTTGGAGAGCGTCTTCATCTTCAGACCCGTGTCGATCTGAAGCTCCGCGCACATCTTTTCCGCCCGCTCCCGGTCGAAGTCTTCGTAGAAATCCGCAAAGAAATCCAGCAGGTCGTCCACCCGCATCCAGCCTGCAAAATACGGCTTGTCGGGCAGATAGCTGACGATCGACTTCGTGTGGACGCCCGGCTCCTCGTTGTCGATGGCGACGACTCCCTGATCCGGCTTCAAAAGTCCGTTCAAAATCTTGATCAGAGTCGTCTTCCCCGATCCGTTGGGCCCCAGAAGTCCCACGATCCGCCCGCTCTCCAGCTGGAGATCCACTCCCCTGAGCGCCGGCCTTCGGCCGTAGCTTTTCCACAGATCATGACACTGTATCAATATCTCGCTCATTTTATTTTCCCCTTTCCAGCAATTCCACTGCCTGTTCCCGCGTGTAGCCAAGCTCTGCCGCCGCTTCAAAATACTGGTCGATGATCCCCTGCGCCAGCGCGGTCCTCATCCCTTCCAGCACCCCTTCGTCCTCCGTCACAGTCCTTCCCGTCGTCCGGTTGGTCTCCGACAGCCCGGAGGCGTCCAGCCCGGCCAGCGCCCGCTGCATCGTATTCGGGTTCACGCCCGCCTCCGCCGCCAGCTCCCTGACGCTTGGCAGCCGCTCTCCCGCCTTATACCATCCCGACAGAATCCGCCGGGTGAGCTGTTCCTGAAGCTGTATCCAGATTGGTCTGCTGTCATCCAGTTTCCATTCCATCTTTTCGCCCCTTTCTTGTATGACTGTATTTTTGTACTAATTATTTAATACAATAATACTGTATGATCTTCCGAATGTCAACCTTTTTTTATTTCAAAAGAATCCTGCCGCGCAGGATTCTCCGCCTGCGGCGGGTCGCTTAAGCGACATGATTCTATTCCGCCGCAGTGCGATCCTTGCGGAGCATTTTTGTATCATAGGACGTACTTTCCTATGATACAAAAAAATCCCCCGGATCTGTCCAAATCCGAGGGATCTCCAAATCTTTTTATGTTCTCACACCCTAATCTCCCGACACCGGCGTGATCGTGATGTTCGCCGCCTCGATCCCGGTCTTGCGCTTCACGATGTCCTCGATCTGCGCCCGCTGGGAGTCGCTGACCTGCGTGCTGCTGACTACCACGTCCGCGCAGGAATCGCTGATGCTGACCACCACGTCGTCAAAGCCCTGCGCGGCCAGAAGCGTCTCGGCGGCCAGCTCTTTCTCGGCCACGTCGGTCATCTCCACCATCTCGTCGATGGCTCCCTGCTTCTGCTCGTCGGTGATGTCGGCGCTGTTGATAAGCTCCATGAGGATCTCCTTGTTTCGGGAACGAGTCTGCTCCCTCGTCACTCTCGCCTCCGACACCAGTCCCGCCCCCGCCGTACTGCTGGCCAGCACGGTCTCGCCGGCGTCTTCTCCGGCATCGGCCGTCTCCGCATCGTAGTCCTCGTCGAGACTGGCGATGTCTCCCTGCTCCTCCCCGGTTCCGGCGTAAATGTCCTCATCGGAGATGTCCGACGCCAGCGAGAGTTCCCCGGAATCCTCCACGGAAGCGCTGCCCGCGCTCAGGAGCGCTCCGTCCAGCGTGGTGCCCGAATAATTCAGGTAGCCGGCCACCGCGATCATGGCCGCCAGCGCGGTGATGATCATCTGGTTTTTCTTGAATACAGGTTTTTTCAACAACTGCTTCACTTGCTTCCCTCCATTTTCGCAACCGTTCAGCCCGCGCCATTCGCAAAGCCGCGCTGACGCGCTTCCCGCCGCTTGCGCGGCTGTCTTTGCTCATGATCCGGCGCTCCCTCGGCCGGGAGCGGCAGGCCTCCATTCGTGCAGGCACGATTCCGTCCTGTTATTCCCGGCCGGCTGAACTGTTGCCCATTTTCATTATTTTAATCTTATGAGGCTCGATGCCAAATAATGCCTGCGCCGCCTCCAATATATCCGACTGCACCGACGTGCTCCCGCCCCCCTGCGCGATCACCAGCACTCCCGTCACCTTCGGGTTGGTCCGGGACGATATGTACGGCGTCCGGTCCCCGTCGGTCTCCTCGTAGACCGTCTCCTCCTGCGTGCCGTCCGAGGACCTGCTCTTGTCCTTCTCCACCTGTTCTTCTCCCGTGCCCTCAAAGGTCAGCATGACGCGCACCTCCCCCACTCCCTCCACCGAAGCGAGCAGCTCTTCGAGCCTGCGTTCCATGCGGGTCCCGTAGTCCGCCTCCCCAGCCGGTTCCCCGGCCTCCTGATCCTCCGAGATCTCCTGCTCCGTCTCCTCCTTTCGCTCCGCCGGAAGGGCGATCACCGCCAGCAGAAGCCCCGTAAGCACCAGGATCAATAGCTGCTCCTTTCCGGGCGGCCAGTATTTTTTTCTTAACTTCCCGTACCATTCCTTCCCGGTCACTCCAGCTCCTCCTCCCATTCCAGCATCTGCGTCAGCGCCTGCTCATCCATCTGCTCCGCCAGCCGGAAGATCCTGAAAACGGGCTGCAAGAGAAGCACGACCAGGAGAAGACCCAGATAAAATTTTACATATTTTTCATAGCCTGTTCCGGGCAGCAGGTTCAGCACCACCTGCTCCAGCAGGTAAAATACCGCCACCACCCGGACCATCTCCAGAATTTCCTGCATCCCGCTCCCTCCCGCGCCGCCTTCAGCGCCCCGTCATCATGGTAGCCAGCGCCACCGTCAGGAGAAACAGCACCAGCACCGTGAACACCGTCTGGAACAAAAGTCTCATGCCGCACGCCATTCCCGCCAGACATCCTGTGATCCGCTCGTCCGACACCGGCTGCAGCACGGCGGCCAACAGATAGTAGACCGCCATGATGATCCCCAGCTTGACCAGCGGGACCATGCACAGAAGGATCAGCGCCGCCAGCGCCGCCGCCCCGACGCCGTTTTTGATCAGCATGGCGGAGCCGAGCACCATATCCGTCACCGAGCCGGACACGTCCCCCACGCCCGGCACCATCTGAAGCCCCCGGCTTACGCTCATGGCCCGGAACGCGTCCGCCGCCGGGGAGATCATCCCCTGGATCATATGAAATCCCATGACGATCGCCAGCGCCGCCTTCAGGCTCCACCCCACAAGAAGCTCCATAAGCTCCGCGAACCGTCCAAGCCTCGCCTCCTTTGAAAGGTGGTTGGCCAGGACCAGCAGCACATAGATCTCCACGCAGGGCAGGACAAAGAGCTCCAGAAAGCGCTGCAGCGCTGAGACGAGCAGCAGGATAAATTCGTAATATACTCCCGCCGACATGGTGTACGAGGTCAGCATCATGGCTAAAAAATACGCGGGGGCCAGCGCCGTCATAAAGCTTCGCATGGCTCCCAGCACGTGCTCCGCCACCTGCAGGCTGCTCCGGAAGGAGGCGATCAGGATCAGAAACAAGATCATGTAGATCATGCAGAAGCTGATCTGCGAGACGTTTTTGTTCTGGAATACGTCTGCAAAGTGGATCAGCACCGCCGCCGCGACGGCCAGGATCAGAATGTGCACCCAAAGCTGCTTCTGTTCCAGAAGCTCCCGGAACAAAAGCTTCTGAAACGCTTCCGCAAGACTGCTCCACGAAAAAATGCTCTCTCCTGAGGCGCCCTTTTCCGCCATGTCCTGAAAATTCACGACGCCTCCGAGCATCTCGTCCAGAACCTCCTGAAGCTCTCCGAAATCAATCTCTCCCATATTTCTCCGCCCTCTTTTCTCTGACGCCGGATCTCCTACGGAGCCAGAAACGTCCGGATCGTGTCCAGAAGCGCCGTCAGCACCGGGATGCTCACCGCAAGCACCGACAGCTTTCCGAACATCTGGATCTGCCCCGCGATCGTCTGATAGCCCGCATCCTTGCACAGATCCGACGCAAACTCCGCGATATAGGTGATCCCGATGATCTTCAGCAGAATACGGACATAGCCCGCGCGGATCGGCAGGCTCTCCCTCACCGCCTCGATCCCCTCGATGACCGTCCGGAGACTGTCGGTCACCTGAAGAAAGATCAGAAGACTCACGCCCAGACAGAGATAGACGCCGTACTCCGGCTTCAGCGCCTTCAGCTGCTGGGCCATCAGCACGCCTGCGATCCCGATCATGGCAATGCGGATCATGGCGGATCCTCCTTTCCCCTCAGAGTGTGAACAGCTGCTGCATGGTCTCAAACAACTGGTACACGTACGGAATGATCCAGAACAGCACCAGCAAAAGCCCTGCCAGACTGGTCAGAAACGCCTGCTCCTCCCGCCCGCTGTGCTTTAATACCTGAGACAGCACAGAGACGAGAATGCCCACGGCGGCGATCTTAAATATCAAGGCTTCACTCATCGCTACCTCCATCCTGTCCTTTTTGTTGGCGGCCCCTCAGCCGCGGCACAGCCTCCCGCGTCCGCCTGCCGGTCAGAGAAGGAGGAGCACGATCGCCGCGCCTCCCAGCGCCCCCAGATACCGGTAGAGTCTCCTCCTGCTGTCCGCCGTCTCCTTTGCCTGTGCGAGGGCCGCCTCCAGCCGCCGCTCGTAGTAGCGAAGCGTCTCCAGCTGCATCGTCACATCCAGATACCCCAGCATGGATCCCAGCTCCTCAAGCTCCTTAAGCTCCCCGGCGGACAGCCGAAGGCGTCCCCGGATCCTCCTTACATTTCTCTCCCAGATCCCCGACGCGGTGGCTCCGCTCCGGCTTTCCAGCTCTCTGGCCGTCTCCCGGAAAAAATCGGAAAAGGGCTCGTTCGCCTCCTCGCCCAGACGCCGGAACGCGTCCGGAAGCGGCTGCCGGACACACCGGATCTCCCCCTGGAGCAGGAGCGTCAGCCGCTGGAGCTCCTGGATCTGAGCCGTCCTCTGATCCAGCTCCCGGGCCATGGAATTTCCGATGCCCGTCGTCCCGGCCAGGATCAGACACATTCCCGCCGCCTTCAGCAAAGCGTCCTACCCTCCCTGTCCGCGATCCGCTCCACCACCCCAGGAGGCCCTTTGGACCGCAGAAATACATACCGTTCAAACATTCCCTCCCCGGTCAGCTCCCGGAGCACCGGCTTTCGCAAAAGCTCCTCCATGGAACCGCCGTGCACCGTGGCCAGAAGAACGCACCCGCAGTTCATGGCGTAGCGGAGCGCGTCGGCGTCGTCCCGGCCTCCGATCTCATCCACGGCCACCACCTTCGGCGCCATGGAACGGATCAGCATCATCATACCCTCGGCCTTCGGGCAGGCGTCCAGCACGTCGGTCCGAAGCCCCACGTCGCTGCCCGGCTCCCCCCGGCATGTCCCGGCGATCTCTGAGCGCTCATCCACCAGCCCCACCGTCATGCCCGGCTTCGTCAAGCTGCCGTTGGATATCTGCCGGATGCAGTCCCGAAGGAGCGTCGTCTTTCCCTTTCCGGGCGCCGACGCGATCAGCGTGTGGCAAAGCCTGCCGTCCTGCCACAGATACGGCAGCACCCCGTCCCCGCAGCCGGCGACCTGTCTGGCAAACCGGATATTCAGAGAAGAAATATCGGTCATCGTGCGGATCCGCCCGTTTTCCAGTATCACCCTGCCCGCCAGCCCCACCCGGTGCCCGCCGGGCAGAGAGAGAAAGCCCTGCCGGATCTCGTCCTCGTAGGCGTAGAGCGAATAGTTTCCAAGATAAGCCAAAAGCTCCTGAAGCTCCTGCCGGTCCACGCTCCTTCCGGACAGCCGCTCCCGCCCTTCGCACCATGCGGCCACCGGCCTGCCCACCCGGATCCTGATCTCCTGAAGTCCCTGCTCCTCCACGTTCATCTGTCTCAGCGCCTCCCTAAGCTTCTCCGGGAAGAGCGAAAAAATCCTGTCTCTCTGCATGTTGTCCCACTCCTTATCTCAATATATGAGCGCGGACAGGTTTTATTCTAAAGAATCGCGGCCAGCTCACAGGGTGTATTGCGTAAACAGAATCCTGCGACGCAGGATTCTCCGCCTGCGGCGGGTCGCTTTGGCGACATGTTTCCGATCCGCCGCAGTGCGATCCTCGCGGAGCGTTTTTGTGTTATAGGAACATTACGGAGTGATTTCCTATAACACAAAAAGGGCGGCCTCTCGGCCGCCCCAGTTCGTACGATATTTTTTATTTCTCCTTGCAGTCCTTGATGGAGAAGCTGATCCTTCCCATCTTGTCCTTGCCGAGGCACACGACCTTCACCATGTCGCCCAGCGTCAGCACATCCTCCACGCGGTTGATGCGCTCTTTGGCGATCTTGGAGATGTGGACCATGCCCTCTTTTCCGGGAGCAAACTCAAGGAATGCTCCGAACTCCTTGATGCTGACGACCTTGCCCGTGAACACCTGTCCTTCCTCGAAGTCGGTCACGATGATCGTGATCAGATCCTTTGCCTTGTCCATCATGGCCTTGTCCGTGCCGCAGATAGACACCGCTCCGTCGTCGTTGATGTCGATCTTGACGCCGGTCTGCTCGATGATCGCGTTGATAGTCTTGCCTCTCTGGCCGACCACATCGCCGATCTTCTGCGGATCGATCATCATCTGGATGATCTTCGGCGCATACTGTCCGACCTCTTTTCTCGGTTCCGCGATGGCCGGCTTCATGCACGTGTCCATAATGAACATTCTCGCCTCGCGGCATCTGGCGATGGCTCCCTCCACGATCGGTCTGGTCAGTCCGTGAATCTTAATGTCCATCTGGATCGCCGTGATACCGTCGGTCGTACCGGTCACCTTAAAGTCCATATCGCCGAAGAAATCCTCCAGACCCTGAATATCGGTCAGAAGCACAAAATCGTCGTCCGTATCTCCGGTCACCAGTCCGCAGGAAATACCTGCCACCATTTTCTTAATCGGTACGCCCGCCGCCATCAGGGACATGCAGGACGCGCAGGTGGATGCCATGGACGTGGAACCGTTGGACTCGAACGTCTCGGACACGCAGCGGATGGCGTACGGGAACTCCTCCTCGCTGGGGAGCACCGGGATCAGCGCTCTCTCCGCCAGCGCCCCGTGGCCGATCTCGCGGCGTCCCGGGCCTCTGGAGGGCTTCGTCTCTCCCACAGAATAGCTGGGGAAGTTGTAGTGGTGCATATATCTCTTGCTGACTTCGTTCTCGTCCAGTCCGTCCAGTCTCTGCTGCTCGGACAGGGGAGCCAGCGTACACACGTCGCAGATCTGCGTCTGTCCGCGGGTAAACATGGCGGAGCCGTGCACTCTCGGGATGATGTCCACCTCAGCCGCCAGCGGGCGGATCTGGGTGATCTCGCGTCCGTCCGGACGCTTGTGATCCTTCAGGATCATCTTGCGGACCGTCTTCTTCTCATACTGGTAGACTGCCTCTCCCAGCACAGCCAGCCACTCCTCGTTCTCAGCGAACGCCTCGGTCAGCTTGTCAGTCAGCACGCGGATATTTTCCTCGCGGGTCTGCTTGTCGTCGGTGAACACCGCCGTCTCCATCTCTTCGGGCGGTACGATCTCCCTGATCGCCGCGAACAGCTCCTCCGGAACCGCGCAGCTCGTGTACTCGTGCTTCGGCTTTCCGACCTCGGCCACGATCTTGTCGATAAACGCGATGATCTCCTGATTCACGCCGTGCGCCATGTAGATCGCCTCGATCATCTTGTCCTCCGGGATCTCGTTGGCTCCGGCCTCGATCATGATGACCTTCTCTCTGGTGGAAGCCACCGTCAGGTTCAGGTCGCCGCATTTCCACTGCTCCTGGGACGGGTTGACCACAAATTCGCCGTCGATCATGCCGATCTGCGTCATGGCGCAGGGGCCGTCGAACGGGATATCCGAGATGCTGGTGGCGATGGCCGCTCCCAGCATAGCCACCAGCTCCGGACGGCAGGACGGATCCACGCTCATCACCATGTTGTTGAGCGTCACGTCGTTTCTGTAATCCTTCGGGAACAGCGGGCGCATGGGGCGGTCGATGACGCGGGACGTCAGGATCGCGTTCTCGGACGCCTTTCCCTCTCTCTTATTAAATCCGCCCGGAATCTTTCCGACCGAATACATTTTTTCCTCGAACTCCACGCTCAGCGGGAAGAAATCGATGCCGTCCCTCGGCTTGTCCGACGCGGTGGCGGTGGACAGCACGACGGTGTCGCCATAGTGCATGAACGCCGCGCCGCTTGCCTGCGCGGCTACCCGGCCGATGTCGACTCTCAGAGTTCTTCCGGCCAGTTCCATTGTGTAACTTTTGTACATATTCTGTATCTCCTTTCAGATTTGCTGTGCCTTGCGGCTTAGTGGAAGATACCGAAACTACTGAAAAATACAGACGCCCTCAGCTTCTGTGCTTTTCAGTGGTCTCGGGGCTTATCTTCCACTAAAAACAGGGCGGAGAAAGCTCCGCCCCTTGGTTTCTTATTTTCTAAGACCTAATTTTGCGATCAGCGCACGATATCTCTCGATATCCGTTTTCTTCAGATATGCCAGCATACCGCGTCTCTGTCCTACCATCTTCAGAAGTCCTCTTCTGGAGTGATGATCCTTCTGGTTCACCTTCAGATGCTCGGTCAGCTCCTGGATTCTCGCGGTCAGGATCGCCACCTGTACCTCCGGTGATCCGGTGTCTCCCTCGCAGCGTCCGTACTCGGCAATGATCGCCTGCTTCTTTTCCTTAGAAATCATGTTGCTTCCTCCTGTTCTTCTAAACGCCGGTCATCAAGGGCCGGTCGGAGTGTCCAGACTCTGAATGACGGCTGATTTCATACTCTGTTACTCTAACATAAAGCGCGCCCTTTGTAAAGTACTTTTGCTGCGCCAGCTTTTGCCAGTCGGGAGCGGCAGGACAAAATCGTGCTCTCACGAATTTTGATCTGTTACTTCCGGCTAAGCGGTCACATTTTCATTTTCCCGGTATTGCCCGCCCCAAGTCACTTGAAAACCGACGGCGGGAATGGTATTCTATAAGCAGAAACAAAACGGATGATCTATATGGAGGTGACAACATTGAGATTCAAAAAAGTAAAAATGCTGCTGTGCGCTCTGAGCGCCGCATTCCTGTGCTCCGCTTTCGCAGCGATCCCCGCCGAAGCCGCGACGGCCTTCGACTACAACTATTATTACTGGAAATACCCCGATGTAGCCGTAGCGCTCGGTTTTGATCCAGGGGCGCTGTTTGAACACTACGAGAATTTCGGCATGGCGGAGGGACGCTACCCCAACGCGCAGGCCGAGTGGCGCGCGGCGGCCGGACATGTGGACACCGTGGAAGAGCGGACCGCATTTCTCATGCAGATCCCGCCCGCGGATCCTGACAACGCGGACAGCGACCTGCCCAAGCTCGATCCCATCTACTATTACAATACCTATCCGGACGTGGCCGCAGTCGTCGGCAACAACGCGCAGGGACTGCTGGAGCACTATTTTGCCCACGGATACAGCGAAGGACGGCTCGCCTTCTACGGCGCCGAACCCTGCACGGAGGTACAGACCTCCTATTGATCGTCCGTGAGAGGACGCTCTCGGAACGAACTGCCAAAAACTGAAAAGAAACGAGGGATACAGTATGAAGATCGCCATCATCGGAGCAGGCGCCATGGGATGCCTCTACGGCGCTTATCTGAGCCGGAACAACGAGGTCACCATGATCGACTCCTACGAGCCTCAGGTCCGGGCCATCAATGAGCACGGAATTTCCGTCACCGAATGCGACGGCAGCGTCGTCCGTTACCCGGACGTCAGAGCCTGCCTGTCCGGAGAATGCAACGAGCAGCCCGGACTTGTCATTTTATTTGTCAAGTCCACCTACTCCAAAGCCGCTCTGGACGCCAACCGGGCGCTGTTCGGCCCCGGCACCATCGTCATGACGCTCCAGAACGGAGCGGGAAACGACCGCATGATCGCCGGTTACGCTGACGCGAAAAATATCATCATCGGAACGACCAAGCACAACTGTGTCAATCTCGGGAACGGCTGCTGCCGTCACTCCGGGGTCGGACTCACGACCATCGGCAGCAACCATGATTCCCATGACATTCTGGAGACGGCAGCCGCGCTGTTCAACGAGAGCGGGCTGGAGACGGACATTTCCGACGACATCCAGCGCATCATCTGGAGCAAGCTGTTTGTAAATCTGTCCATCAACACCTTTACGGCCATCACCGAGACGCCCATCGGCTATATGCTGGAAAACAAGTACGCCTGGGATTTTGCCAAGCGCCTTGTCTACGAGGCCGTGGACGTAGCCGAGGAGGACGGCACCTACTTCGACCGCCGGGAGGTGCTGGAATCTGTGCGTCAGGTATGCGAAGCCGCCAAGGACGGCTACTCCTCCATGTATCAGGACCGGAAGCGGGGCGTCAGAACCGAGATCGACGCCATCAACGGAGCCATCGTGGAGCAGGCCAAGATCTACGGCGTTCCCGTCCCGTACAACTCCCTCATCGTGGATCTGATCCACGCCATGGAAGGGGCGGACGCCTACCGGCGGGAGAAGGAAGGGTAATTTTTACGCAGCGAAAAGGCCCCTCTCCGGGGCCTTTTCGCTGTTCCTGCAAGCATCGTCTATTTTGTGATCTGTACGTCGTAAAATTCCACGCGGGCATCCTGCGCCAGAATTCCGACCTCATATTCCGGCCGGGCATAGACCCGGTAGGTAAAGGCCGCCTGTTCTCCTGCAAACACCTCCACCATATCCCTGTCCACAAGGATCTTGATGTCGATCGCCTCTCCCTGGCGGATGGCGAAGGGCTTCTCCGCCACCCGCACGCCGTCGGGGCCGGGATCCGTGGCAGGCGGCACGGCCTGACAGGACTGCACCCAGAACGGATCAACCGCCATGGGAAGATTCAGGAGCGACACCCGCTGCATGGCCGGATCAAACTCCAGCAGCAGGCATCCGCTGGCCTCCCGGTCCGATTTCAGCAGGATACCGAAGTGATCGTGCATCTCCCATGGGCGGATCCTGCACCGGAGCAGAAAGCGCTCCTCCCCGTGCTCAAAAAATCCATAGCTGCAGGTTCCAATGGAATCCAGCTCAAAACCATTGTCTCCGTACCGCTTCGGCTGTCCCATCACCGGCACATAGTTCCACGTAACCGGCTCCGTGAACGCGCGGACATATTCCTGCGGCATCTTCACGTCCAGCTCCCCGTTTTCGTCGGGAACCACCTCGTGAGGCACGCAGAAGGTCCCGCCCCAGTACCACTCTCCCGTGTCGCTTCTGTCCGCCCGGTCGTGGATCCACGCAAAATAGAATCTGCGGCCCGCGTCGTCCTGCATGGATTTTGCCGCGTAGAACCTGCGGCCTCCGATGCCGTCTTTCTTCGGCTTCCTCCACGGACCAAAGGGCGATTTTGCCATGCGGTAGATCGTATTTCCAAATTCCGAGAATCTGGAGTAGGAAAGATACCAGTTGTCCCCGATCTTGTACATCTCCGGGCATTCCGGGCAGTTGGTATGCCCAGCCGAGTAGAGCGGCCCGTAGTAATCCCATTTTACCAGATCTGTCGAGCGGTACAGCACGACGCAGCCCCTGCGCGTCACCGGCATATCCAGTCTTCTGGCGGAAATGAGGATCCAGTAGCACCGGTCCTCTTCATTATAGAAAACGTAAGGATCTCTCCAGTCCAGCTTCTCATACAGCTCGATCATGGGCGTGATAACCGGATTCGCCGGATCCTTCGTCCAGCTGATGCCGTCGTCGCTGACCGCATGACAGATGGTCTGCTGATATTCCGCGCTCAGGCAGTATCCCGTATAGAACGCATGGTATTTCCCTTCCCCGTAGATCACCGAGCCGGTCCACACGCCGGAAGCGTCCGGTTCGTCCCCTTCTCCGGGGTAAATCGCCGTGGGAAGCTCCGTCCAGTGCACCAGATCGTCCGACACGCAATGGCTCCACGTAGTACGCAGTCTCGCCGGATAGACGGTGGTTCCCGGAGGGGAGGTCAGCGAAAAAATATGATACTGGCCGTCATGGTAGAAGGGGATCGCATCCCCCGTAGAATCTGCAAAAGACATTTTCCGAAATAGATTCATCTGGCGTTTACCTCTTTTCATCAAAAATGCGGCTATGCGGCCTTTTTCTTCTTCATCAGCGTCAGCCTGCCCTTCTGTGCGTCCAGCAGAACCGCGCAGGCGATGATCAGTCCTTTTACGATCAGCTGCCAGTAGGAGCTGACGCCGATCAGATTGAGACCGTTGGAAATGATCCCGATGACCATGGCGCCGAACACCGTGCCGCTGATATGTCCCTTTCCTCCCGACATGGAGGTTCCTCCCAGCACGCAGGCCGCGATGGCGTCCAGCTCATAGCCGTCGCCCACCGACGGCTGCCCGGAATACATTCTCGAGCAGAGCACCAGACCGGCAAAGGCCGACAGAAGGCCGGACAGCGTAAACACGATGATCTCCACCTTTTTGATCGGAACGCCGGACAGTCTTGCCGCCTCCCGGTTGCCGCCGATGGCGTACACATAAGTGCCGAATCTGGTCTTTCCCAGCACAAAGCTGAACACGGCGATCAGGACTACCATATACACAACCGGAAGCGGGATCACATTCAGGAAATACCCTGTTCCGATGGACACGAAGAAGGAATCCGTGATACGTGTGGACTGTCCGCCGGAATAGACGTAGGCGATGCCGCTGCACACGTTCATCATCGCCATCGTAATGATGAATGCCGGAACCCGGAAGACCGCAACGATGCTGCCGCTGACCAGTCCGGCCAGCGTGCCGAGGATCAGTCCGAGCACGATGGCTACGCCGACCGGCATTCCCTGATTGACTGCAAAGCCCACCGTCAGAGTGCCGCTCATGGCCACGATAGCTCCCACGGAGAGGTCGATATGCCCGAGTATGATGATCAGTGTCATGCCCAGCGCTATGTAGGTGTTGATCGAAATCTGCCTCAGCACCGATATGAGGTTGTTGGGCGTCAAAAACTTATCGGTAGCCAGCGACACGATCACGCACATGATGACCAGTACCGCAATAATTCCTGTATTTCCTTTAAATATAGCCGCCAAAGGGTTGGCGGAAACGACCGGTTTACTGTTTTTCTGATTCATAGCTTTCCACTCCTCCTGCTGCATATTTCATAATCTCTTCCTGACTGAGTTCGTCCTTGGACAGAGTCCCCACAAGCCTTCCTTCCCGGACAACGCACACATTGTCGCACATATTGATGATCTCCGGCAGCTCGCTGGATACCATGATGATCGCGATGCCGGACCGGGCAAGCTCGTTGATCGTGGAATAGATTTCAAATTTTGCGTTTACATCTACGCCTCTGGTCGGTTCGTCAAGAATCAGCACATCCGGTTTTGTCGCCAGCCATTTGGCCAGCACCACCTTCTGCTGGTTTCCGCCGGACAGACTTCCCGCCTCGATTTGCGGGGAAGCGGCCTTGATCCGCAGCTTCTGGAAATACTCCTCGATGGCCGTCTTTTTCTTTCTCTCGCTGACCGCGATGCCGCTCATGTAAAACCGGAGCGAAGCCAGCGTCAGATTGAACGCCACGCTTCCTCCCAGCACAAGCCCCTGCTTCTTGCGATCCTCCGGAACAAGCGCGATCCCCGCCTTGATGGCCGCCATGGGATTTTTAAAGCTCACTTTCCTGCCGTGCAGGAGGATCTCTCCGGACTGATAAGGCCGCGCTCCAAAGATACTCTCCATGATCTCGCTCCTGCCCGCTCCCACCAGCCCCGCAAACCCGAGGATCTCTCCTCTGCGGACCCGAAAGCTGACATTCTCAAAGGTTCCCTGGCTGGTGAGTCCTTTGACTTCCAGAGCCGTCTCCTCCTGTGACAGATCCTTAAAATCACGGGCGTAGAAGCTCTCCAGATCCCGACCCACCATCATGGCCACCAGCTCGTTGGGATTTGTCTCGCGGGTGACGCGCGTCCCCACGTATGCTCCGTCACGGATGACCGTCACCCGGTCGGAGATCCTGAACAGCTCCTCCATCCGGTGAGAAATGTAGATGATGCTCACCTTCTTTTCCTTCAGCGTGGCGATGATCTCAAAGAGCTGCTCCACCTCCTCGCTGGAGAGGGACGAGGTCGGCTCGTCCATGACGATAATGCTGCCGTTGAAGGACACCGCCTTCACGATCTCCACCATCTGCTGCTGCGCGATGGTGAGGTTTTCCACAATTTCCTCCGCACGGATGTCCACCCCCAGCGAGGCGATCATCCCGGCGGCTCTCCGGTTCATCTCCTCCATGTCCACCATGCCGTTTTTTACAAGCTCTCTCCCCAGAAAAAGATTCTGGGCCACCGTCAGATACGGCACCAGCACAATCTCCTGATGGATGATCCCGATCCCGTTTTCCCGCGCCTCCGGCACGTTACGGATCCTGACCTCTTTTCCTCTGATCCGGATCGTCCCGCTGTCCGGCTGATGAATCCCTCCCAGCACCTTGATCAGCGTGGATTTTCCCGCGCCGTTCTCCCCAAGCAAAGCGTGCACCTCGCCCAGCTCCAGCGAAAAATCAATTCCGCTCAGCGCGTAAATACCGGAGAAGCTTTTCTTGATATCTTTCATCTCCAGAACCGTTTGTCCCATAGTTTTCCTCCATCCAAGACAAATGCGGCGGTGAAACCACCACCGCATCCGCCATATTCTGTCAAAGCAGTTTCCCAGTCCGCCTTGCGTCTGCTGTCATGCACCGCTGCGCTTACTGCCAGTCTGTCAGAGTTTCCTCCGCAATGTCTTTCGTCACAAGGAAGGAATCCAGATATACCTTTTTGTCGCCCAGCTCCGTATCTCCGCCGAGGTATTTTACCGCCGCGTCATAAGCATACTCGGCGATCTGGATCGGGACCTGCGCCGCCACCGCGGAGAATTCGCCGTCCAGAAGCGCCTGTTTCCCGTCCGGGGAAGCGTCGATGCTGTACACACCGATGGAGCCCGTCTTGTTCGCCGCCTTCACCGCAGCCGCCGCGCCCAGCGCCGACGGGTCGTTGATGCAGAAGAACGCCTCCAGATCCGGGTTCGCGATGATGATGTCCTCCGCAAGGGAGAGGGAGGTATCCAGAGCCGCCTCGCCGTCCTGCTGCGCCACAATGTTGAACTTATCCGCGTTCTCTCCAAGTCCGTCCATAAATCCGTTCACGCGGTCCACGCAGCTTTCGTTGGACGGGAAGTCCAGCACAGCGATGTCCGCTCCGTCCGGATAGTCCTCCGCCATCTGCGCCCCTACCAGCTGTCCTGCCATATAGGCGTTGGTTCCCACGAACTGCGTCACAAAGCTCTCGATGTCCTCGTCGATGACCGCCGTGTCCACATTAAAGATCGGGATGCCGGCCGCCTGGATCTCCGCCAGTCCCGACGTGATGCCCGCCGAATCTACCGGAATGATGAATACCGCGTCGTAACCGCTGTTTGCCACATCGGACAGCTGGCTTAACTGGGTGTTCAGATCATAATCCGGATCCAGACAGGTGTAGGAAATCCCCGCCTCCTCGCACAGGCTGCTGAACGTAGCGTCCATGGAGCTCTGGAAGGTGTTGTTCAGCGTGTTCGTGCAGAACGCAAACGAGAGATCGGAAGCAGCTTCCTCATTTCCGTCTTCCGCAGCCGCTTCCGTGTCCGCCGAAGCGCCGCTCCCTTCCTGCGTGTCCGATGCAGCGCCGCAGCCTGCCGCCATAGAAGCCGTCATGCAAAGGCAAAGACTCCATACAACTAACTTTTTCATTTGTAATTCCTCCTGACCTGTTTGATTCTTCATTTTTGCCCCACGCTATTTTTACGTAAATTCAAGTCGTGCAGCTCGTTTTCTTTACGTAAAAATTATCATTTTTTCGCATAAAAGTCAACCAGAAATCTGTTTTTACGTATTTTTCATCATTTATCACAATTATCTTCTCGGTTTTTTGCCATATCGGTCATCAGTTTTTTACTTTTTACGTAAAAACAGCCTGTGGGATTGGATATGCCAATCTCACAGGCTGTTTTCAGATTTTTCAACAAAGAGCTCGCCCCTTCTCCGCCTTCTTATCCATCCAGAATCACGCTTGCGGGAACGACTCCGGCATCGACTCATGGAAAATTTCCTTCCATGCCCTCCTAAGCTGCCCCGGTTCGATGGCGTAGGGCTGCACTCCCACGTATTTTGGCACCGACTCGTCCACCAGAGATTTTGCCGCCGCCAGAGCCGCCGCCCGGCCCTGCTCATAAAACCGCTGCGTGCTGATCCCCTTCACGATTCCCTCCTCCATGCAGCGGGCGATCTCCGGCCCCAGGTCCGTCGTAAACACAGCGATATCCTCCCGGCCCAGCTCCTTAAGCGCTCTGATCGCCCCGAGGGCCGGCTGATCCCAGCTCACATACAGCGCCTGGATCTCCGGGTGCGCCTCCACCATATCCCTGCACACCTGGTAGGCATTCCCGATCTGTCCAAATCCCCTGCTGGTGACGATCTCCACATTCGGAAAGCTGTCCAGCGCCTTCTCCGCAGCCGCGTCTCTCTCCCTCGTCCCGTAGAAAATCGCTCCATGGTTCAGGAATCCCACTTTCCCCTGTTCCTTTCCCCTGAAATATTCGCCCAGCATACGCCCAGCACTGGTTCCGTTTTCCGCCTCATTTACAGAGACGCACGACACATAGCTGTTTCTTCCGATCTCCTCCGGCAGATTGCTGATAAATACCAGCTTGGATACAGACGCCAGTTCCCGAAAACGATCCGCCGTTTTTTTATCGTCTGCCGGCACCGCGATCACCGCGTCAGGCTTCTGCACCAGAATCCCCTGAAGCTGCATATTCTGAAGCTCCGGGTCAAAGTGCGCGTCCATCACAGAGATCACGTCGATCCCATACCGCTCCAGTTCGTCCCGAATCCCCTTCTCATGGAGTTCTGCCCATGCCGTCCCTGTGTAATGAAAGGAGATCGCTACCCGGTACCTTCTTGTCCGAAGCCTTCGTTTCTCTTCCTGTGAGAGCGTGATTTCAGACGGGGACACCGCTTTTTCCCCACAGGGACCGTTCTCCAGCATCCTCGTGGACTTTCTCACATGAAGAGACACTTCTCCGCATCGCTCTCTTGTGATGACTCTGCCCATGGAAATTTTTTCAAACAGCATGGCGGCCGCCAGATTTCCCAGTCCCTCTACGTCTCTTTCCAGCGTGGTCAGCGGAGGATCGATCAGCTCCGTCCACATCTCGTCCCCGAAACCGATGACCGACAGCTCCTCCGGACATTTCAATCCCATGTTCCGGATCGTTTTCATAAGCTGTGTGGTCAGCCGGTTCCCTCCGGCGATCACCGCGGTAGGCATGACTCTCCGGAGCGCTCTTTGTATGATATTCTGACATTCCTCCTCCGTTTTCCCAAGATCCACATCCACCATATTGGCGTCGCCAGCGTTCATGTGATGCTCTCTCAACGCATCTAAAAATCCTCTGGTCCGTTCTTCCTTTGTGGTCGTCTCTGCCTTTTCCCGGAGAAACAGGAGATTTTTGTGCCCGGATCCGATCAGATATGTGGTTCCCTCAAAAAGCGCCTTGCGATCCTGAAAAGTTACCGAATCGATCTGTTCCCCCAGAATATTCCGTTCCATACACACAAAAGGCACGTTGGACATAATCAGTTTCCTGTAATTTCCCGCCTCATCGCTGACCGGCACATGAAGGATCCCCGCCACCTTCTTATTTACGATCAGACTTTCCAGCAGCTGCTGTTCTTCGGCAAGATTGTCATCTGTGATGACGATCATGAACTGGTACCCCCTTGCGCTGACCTGCTTTTTCAACACCATCGCCATATTTCTGTACACTGCGCTCACAATATTAGGAAATACTCCCACGATCACGGAGCCTCTTCCTATCTTAAGCTTTCGCTCTCGATTTTCCACCTTTTCAATGTATCCCGTCTCCTTTATGATCGCCATGACCCGCTCTTCCAGCTCCGGGCTCACATACCGGGTACGATTGATCACATGCGATACCGTTGCGATGGATACGCCCGCCATGGACGCAATTTCCTTTGTGGTTATCCTGCCCTCTCCCATAACTTTGCACTTTCTGAATCTATGTAGTAACATTGCTCTCCTGCACAGCCGCAATGTCCGTAATTCTCTATTAAATTACCATATTTTATCCAAAATAACAATCAAATGGCAGTCAAATGCCTCCGGCTGGAAGATTTCTTTCCAACCGGAGGCATTTATATCGCTTACTTCCCACCTCTGTTTTATTTTGTCCGGATCACAAGGCCGTCGCCTTCCCGGTCCACTACCATGACGCTTCCCGCGTGCACTTCGCCGGACAGGATGTATCTGGCCGCCATGGTCTCCACATTTTTCTGCAGATACCGCTTCAGAGGCCGCGCGCCGTACACCGGGTCGTAGCCGTTCTCGACGATGTAGGCCTTCGCCGCGTCGGTGAGCTCGATGGTCAGCTCCTTCTCCTCCAGTCTCCGGTTCACATCCGCCATCATCAGATCGATGATGTGGCTGATGTTGTCCTTCGTCAGCGGCTTAAAGAGGATCGTCTCGTCCAGCCGGTTCAAAAACTCCGGACGGAAGTGGGCCCTCAGATCGTTCATGACCTGCGCCTCGCACTCCGGCCGGATATCGCCCTTCTCGTCGATGCCGTCCAGAAGATACGTGGAGCCGATGTTGGAGGTCATGATCAGGATCGTATTTTTAAAGTCCACGGTCCTCCCCTGCGAATCGGTGATCCGGCCGTCGTCCAACACCTGCAGAAGGACGTTGAAGACGTCCGGATGAGCCTTCTCCACCTCGTCGAAGAGCACCACGGAGTAAGGACGTCTCCTGACCGCCTCGGTCAGCTGGCCGCCCTCCTCGTATCCCACATATCCGGGAGGCGCTCCGATCAGTCGGGACACGGAGTATTTCTCCATGTACTCGCTCATGTCGATGCGGACCATATTCTGCTCATCGTCGAAGAGGCTGGCCGCCAGCGCCTTGGCAAGCTCGGTCTTTCCCACGCCCGTAGGCCCAAGGAACAAAAACGAGCCGATGGGCTTAGACGGATCTTTGATGCCCGCCTTGGAACGGATGATGGCGTCCGTCACCTTCTGCACGCCCTCGTCCTGCCCGACCACGCGTTTGTGAAGTTCCTCGTCCAGATGGAGCGTCTTGTTGCGCTCGCTCTCGGTCAGCTTCGCCACCGGAATGCCGGTCCACCGGGAAATGATCCTCGCGATCTCCTCGTCGGTGACGCTCTCGTGGACGAGAGACAGATCTTTGTTTTTGACCTTCTCCTCCTCATCCTCCAGCGCTTTTTGAAGCTCCGGCAGACGGCCGTACTGAAGCTGAGCCGCCTTTTCCAGATCGTAGCCCTGCTGCGCCAGCTGGATCTGCTTGTTCACGTCCTCGATCTCCTCGCGGAGCCTGGACAGATTTTCCACCGATTTCTTTTCGTCGTCCCACTGCGCTTTTTTGTTGGTAAACTCATCCCGAAGCTCCGCCAGCTCCTTCTGAAGGCTTTCCAGACGGTCCTGGCTGAGCCGGTCCGTCTCCTTTTTCAAAGCGGCTTCCTCGATCTCCAGCTGCAGCACCTTCCGGCGCAGCTCGTCCAGCTCGGTGGGCATGGAATCCAGCTCGGTCTTGATCAGCGCGCACGCCTCGTCCACCAGATCGATGGCCTTATCCGGCAGGAACCGCTCGGAAATATACCGATGGGACAGAGTCGCCGCCGCCACCAGCGCCGAGTCGGTGATCTTCACGCCGTGGAACACCTCGTAGCGCTCCTTTAAGCCTCTCAGAATAGAGATCGTGTCCTCCACCGTAGGCTCATCCACCAGCACCTGCTGGAAACGCCGCTCCAGCGCCGCGTCCTTCTCGATGTACTGGCGGTACTCGTCCAGCGTCGTCGCGCCGATGCAGTGAAGCTCGCCTCTTGCCAGCAGCGGCTTCAACATATTGCCCGCGTCCATGGCTCCCTCGGTCTTGCCTGCGCCCACGATCAGATGGAGCTCGTCGATGAACAGGATGATCTGTCCCTCGCTCTTTCTTACCTCCTCCAGCACCGCTTTCAGACGCTCCTCAAACTCGCCCCGGTACTTGGCTCCGGCCACGAGCGCGCCCATATCCAGCGCAAATACCTTCTTATCCTTCAATCCCTCCGGCACGTCGCCGCGGACGATCCGCTGGGCCAGCCCTTCCACAACGGCAGTCTTGCCGACGCCGGGCTCTCCGATCAGCACCGGGTTGTTCTTCGTTTTCCGGGACAGGATGCGGATCACGTTGCGGATCTCCGCGTCCCTTCCGATGACCGGGTCGAGCTTCTGTTCTCTCGCCCGCTCCACCAGATCGTAGCCATATTTGTTCAGCGTGTCGTAAGTGGCCTCCGGGTTGTCGCTGGTCACTCTCTGGTTTCCGCGAACCGTGGAGAGCGCCTGCAAAAATTTGTCCCGCGTGACGCCGTTTTCTTTAAACAACGTCTTGACCGCAGGGCTCGGATTGTCCAGCAGCGCCAGAAACAGATGCTCCACAGACACATACTCGTCGCCCATGCGCTTCGCCTCGTCCTCGGCGCTGATCAGCGCCTTGTTCAAATACTGGCCCACATAAGGCTGCCCGCCGGACACCTTCACCCGCCGGTTCAGCGCCTGCTCCACCTGCTCCCGGAAATACGCCTCGTCGATCTCCATCTTGGAGATCAGTCTGGCGATCAGGCTTTCCTCCTGCGTCAGCAGGCTGTACATCAGGTGCTCCTGCTCGATCTCCTGATTGCCGTACTCCATGGCGATCTTCTCCAGATTGTTGACCGCCTGCATGGATTTCTGCGTAAATTTCTGTATATTCATATGCTCGCCTCCTCGCATAACCGGCATCGGATGCCCGACGCCGGAGGTATCATCTTTTTTGTTCTAAACGTACTATAACATATGTTGTTAGCACTGTCAAGAGGCGAGTGCTAATTTCTTTTTAAGCAAGTACTACTTGACTTCCCGGAAAAATCAACTCTCAAACCCGGCTTTTTCGGTTTTCCTGATGATCAAATTTCCTCGTCATCGTCATCCCAGTCCGGGTACTGCTTAACTCCTCCTTTAGACTTGATCACTTTTGATGATGTACGTCTTGCTTCGTCAGAGATGCCCTGAACCGTGATCACGAACATCCAGTCGTCCCCAAAGTCATAGTGCAGAGAAAATTTCTGTCCCTTAGCCAAGTTCATATTCCCTATTTCGATATCTGTTGACCGACCATCCTCCAACCCGAACCATGGATCTGGATTGCATCGGTAGCTCCACTTACTGCCATACATACGGTTATCCATATTAAATTCATAGAGATGCTCATGTACGAAATCAAAAGCATTCATGATGTCCTCACACAAATCATCCAGCGTATCCTTCCCGGATATCTCCAAAACCCGGTAGACATCCCTGCCCAGTCCCTTAGGATAAACCTTTAAAGTGTACCGTTTACTCATTTTCCTTATCCTCCGTCTCTACCGCTTTTTATAAGCCATTTTCCCTTTCGGTTATTACCTTCCCGAACAACTATATTTTCCTTTTGCAGTTTAGACAACAATCTCTTGATTGTAGGAACGGATACCTCCATTTGTCCATAATCAAAGGAATACATCTCATCCAACGGTACAATAATCCGAAATACGTCTCCCTCCACAAACTTTGGATCTTTGCCCGAATAGAATTTACTGTACTTAGATTCTAATCTATACATGATAGTAATACCCAAGATTCCCAGTTATATGTTATTTCAGTTATCAGGGATATGTTCGCCTTTTGTCCCATCGCCATTTCTAATCCCTCTATACCGCCCTGTTTGATAAACTCATTATAGTATACAGCCACAAATTTCTCAATGCTTATGCTGCCTGTCAGGACGAAACTCCCCTACAAAATATGGTTAAGACAGCCATCGGATGCGCCATAAGCAAAATGAATGATCTGGCCTGCGGCATATTCTTCCGCCATTTCCGTAAATTCCTGCTCTGTGGAGTCCTGTTCTTCTGTGCCGAGAATACAGGTATAATGCGCGTTGCCGTTGTCGTCAAATGTTTCATAAACGCCTTTTTCCAGATACAGGACGCCGTCTTCTTCTGATACCGCATATTTTTCTATATGATGTCCGGATGCGGCGTAGATACCGTCTTTGGAAAAGGAGACGGGGTATGCCGTCCCTTCGCTCATGACAGTTCCAAGCTTCTCAGGCTTCGTTCCCGTATAATAATACACATCACAGGCGACGGCTGCCTGACTTTCAGAACCCGCGTCATAGATCCTGTCGGAAGTAACGAAGACATGGCAGGAGTACTCCATTTCCAGGAGCGCATAAGCATCCTCGTCTCCCAGATCGGCGATCAGGGAGACGTAGAGGTTTTCGTCCCCCGAATCGACGGCGGCAGCTCCGCAGGCTGTCAGGCAGATGCCGATCATGCTAAGTATGATCAGACCGATGATCGTCCCCGCAAATGGTATCGTTGTTTTTCTCATGGCATACCGATTCCTTTCTTTTTTCTGAAATATTGATCAAAATATAAGCGCCGCATAACAAAATCCCGATTCCCGTCAATATAATGGCGGGTGCAAGAAGACTGAAGTAATCGACGGGAGCATATGCATACTGACCAGTTACGATATATCGGTACATCATATACTCCATGCTTTCTGCCACATTGCTCAGTGATGCAAGAAACAATGCAGCCATGATTCCTATGACAAGGAAAAACAGACCGCCAAGCAACAGAATGGTCATATACTGCATGCGTCTGTGGATTTTTATCAGATCCTCCAGTGAAATGCCTTCTTTCGGTTTATGTTCCATTTCCCCTCCCTTCTCCATAAAATCATCCAGAGAAATCTGAAAAAACCGGCATAGTGCTACGGCACTTTCCAGATCAGGGGAAGAAGTTCCTTTTTCCCATTTGGAGATGGTCTGTCTGGATACATGGATTTTTTCTGCCAGTTCTTCCTGCGTCATTCTTGACATTTTTCTAATCTTACTGATTTTTTCTCCGATCTTCATCGTTCCCTCCCAAGACAAAGCTGCTTCGCACTTTCGATTTTAGAATCAAAAGACATTTTTGGCAAGGAACGGATGTTAACATTCGCGCTAAATATGATGACAATCCTTCATGTAGAAAATCTGCTGACGGGAGAATGAAAAAAACCGTGATGGTCGGAAACATATCATTACATAAGAATTTCACTTTCGTATTCATCAATCCACCTCCGCATCAAAATACAAAAAGCGGGATAAAACCCTGATCGGTCTTATCCCGCTTCCACAAGCTTTTTGACTGCAAATCCTCTGACAAGCGTTTGTATTGTATAGCATGGACAAATTTCAAAGTCCAATTATGATAAAAGATTTCCCGGGGTATTGCAACAGTTCAGCCCCCGCCCTTTTCTCTATTCCTTGGTCCTGTGCTCTCCCGTCACGGAGTACTCCACCCACTCCGCGATATTGACCACATGGTCGCCGATGCGCTCGAAGTATTTCGCGATCATCATCATGTCGATGCACAGCTCTCCCTGCGTCGGGTTTTGCCCGATCAGCTGGATCAGCTCGTCCTTGATCTGATTGAACAGATCGTCCACCTGGTCGTCCGCCTCCATGACTCTTCTTGCCAGAAGAAGATCCTTTTTCACAAAAGCCGTGATGCTGTCGGTGAGCATCTGCATGGACGCCTCCGCCATCTGCTGGATATGCACATGATGGGTCAGGTCGCTTCCCTCCAGAAATTTTGTGATATCCGCAATGTCCGACGCCTGATCGCCGATCCGCTCCATGTCGGAGATCAGTTTGAGCGCTGCGGAAATATTTCTCAGATCCCTCGCCACCGGCTGCTGCTGAAGCAGAAGCTTCATGCAGAGCGTCTCGATCTCCCGCTCCTTGTTGTCGATCTCGTACTCGGCCAGAAACGCTTTCTGCCGCGCCTGTTTGTCGGATTTCAGTAGGGCGGTCATGGCGTCCGCCACCGCCTCCTTGCACAGCGCTCCCATCTCGATCAGATCCTCGTTCAGCCGCTCCAGCTGCTGGTCAAATTTATTTCTCATATCGTCAACCAAACCTTCCTGTAATGTAATCCTCCGTCCGCTTGTCCGCGGGCATGGAGAACAGTTTTTCCGTCTTGTCGAACTCGATCACCTCTCCCAGAAGGAAGAAGGCCGTGTTGTCGGAAATACGGGCCGCCTGCTGCATGTTGTGGGTCACCATGATGATCGTGTAATCCTTTTTGAGCTCCATGGCCAGATCTTCCACTTTGGAGGTGGAGATGGGATCCAGCGCGGACGTCGGCTCGTCCATCAGAAGCACGTCCGGCTGCACTGCCAGCGCGCGGGCGATGCAGAGTCTCTGCTGCTGGCCGCCGGACATGCCGAGGGCGCTCTTTTTCAGCCGGTCTTTCACCTCGTCCCAGATGGCTGCCCCGCGAAGGGATTTCTCCACGATGTCGTCCAGCTTCGCCTTGCTGTGGATCCCGTGCGTGCGGGGGCCGTAGGCGATGTTGTCGTAGATGCTCATGGGGAAGGGATTCGGCTTCTGGAATACCATGCCGACCCGCTTTCTCAAGAGGTTCACATCCATGTTTTTATAGATATTGGCGCCGTCCAGCGTCACCTCGCCGGTGATCCTGCACCCTTCCACGAGGTCGTTCATCCGGTTTAAGGACTTGAGCAGCGTGGATTTTCCGCATCCGGACGGACCGATGAACGCGGTGATCTCTTTTTCCGGAAGATCCAGATTTACGTTTTTCAGCGCGTGAAAATCACCGTAATACAGATCCAGATTTGATACATTGAATTTTCCCATAGTTCTCTTAGCTCCTCGTAAACTTCTTCGCGACAAACGCGGAAAGCGCATTGATCAGAAGCACCATCACCAGCAGCACCACGGCCGTGGCGTATGCCTCGTTCATATACAGTCCTTCGTTCAGCAGCGCGTACATATGGATGGCCAGCGTCCGCCCCGATCCCATCATGTCGTAGACGGAGACGCCTCCCAGACTCGTCGTCGGGATCCCGGCCACCGTTCCCGCCGTGTAGATCAGCGCGGCCGTCTCTCCGGTGATACGGCCGATGGCCAGGATCACGCCTGCCAGGATCCCCGGGATCGCGCTGGGCAGAATGATGACGAACACGGTGCGCAGTCTTCCCGCTCCGAGTCCGAAGCTTCCCTCCCGGTAGGAATCCGGGACGGCCTTCAGCGCCTCCTCGGTGGTGCGCATGACGGAGGGCAGCACCATGATGGCCAGCGTCAGGGCTCCGCTCAGCATGGAGTAGCCCCAGTGAAAGGCCACGCCGAACATCAGGTAGCCGAACAGGCCGTAGACGATGGACGGAATGCCCGACAGCGTCTCGGTGGTCATCCGGACGATCCCCACCAGCTTATTTCCTCTCCTGGCGTACTCCACCAGATAGATCGCGGAAAACACGCCCACCGGCACCGCGAACAGCAGGGCCGCGAACGTCATGACGATCGTGTTGATGATGGCCGGCGTCATGGACACGTTTTCGGTATTATATTCCCACGCGAACAGACTGGGCTTCAGGTTCGGGATCCCCTTGATCAGGATATATCCGATCAGCGCAATGAGGACCGCCACGGTGATCAGCATGGAGATGCTCACCAGACCCCGCAGAATGCCCGCGGTTATTTTCTGACTTCTGAGATTGTCTTTTTCTTTCCTGAGATTTTCTTTCGTCTTCATCGTCTTAACCATTGTTGTCTCCCTTCTTGATCAGTGAAAACAGAAGGTTGATGATCAGAATGAACACAAACAGCACCACGCCCGTGGCGATCAGCGCCTCCCGGTGGAGTCCGGCCGCATAGCCCATCTCCAGTACGATGTTTGCGGTCATGGTTCGCACGCCCTCCAAAAGACTGCCCGGTATGATCGGCTGATTGCCGGCTACCATGATCACGGCCATGGTCTCGCCGATGGCGCGTCCCACGCCCAGAATGACGCCCGCCATGATCCCGGATTTCGCCGCCGGGAGCACCGCAAAGAAAACGCTCCTCTCATGGGTGTCGCCAAGCGCCAGCGCTCCTTCATAATAGCTCTCCGGAACGGCCCGGATCGCGCTCTCCGACACGCCGATGATCGTGGGCAGGATCATGATCCCCAACAGGATCGAGGCGGTCAGCATGCTCTTTCCGCTGCTCCCGGTCAGATCCTGCACGATGGGAACGATCACGACCAGTCCGAAAAATCCGTAGACGATGGACGGGATCCCTGCCATCAGCTCGATCGCCGGTTTTAAGATGGGATAGATTTTCTTCGGGCAAAATTTTGCCATATAGACCGCGCACAGGATTCCCACGGGAACTCCTACGACGATGGCTCCGGCGGTCACGTAGATACTTCCCACGATCATAGGGAAGATCCCGAATATTTCGTTCATCGGTTTCCATCTCATTCCTGTCAGAAACTCCACCGGGCCGATCTTGGCGATAGCCGGAAGTCCGTTGGCAAACAGGAAGATGCAGATCAGCGCCACCGCCAGAATGGAGACGCAGGCTGCGATCATGAAAACGACGTGCATTAAAGCTTCTTTCAAATCCTTCATAAGGGTTCTCCTCCGCACAGGCGCGCACAGGCCCGATCAAATCTTCAGCCGACCGGGAGCGCCAGATCTATGAACAAAGGGCAGCCGCGCGTCGGCAAAAAGCGCGTCAGCGCGGCTTTGTAATCGGCCCCTGCAAATCCGTCTGTATCTGTTTACTGTGCGATCTGGGACCAGTCGGTGATCGTTCCGGTGTAGATGCCAAGCACATCGTCGGAGGTCAGCTCGTTGATCGTGTTCTCCTTATTTACGATCACCGCGATGCCGTCCAGCGCGATCACCTGTGCGTTCAGCTCGGCGGCCTCCTCGTCCTTCAGCTCGCGGGACGCCATTCCGATATCATAGGTTCCGTCGATGGCGGAGGTCATACCGGTCGTCGAGTCGCTCTGCTGCACCTCGATGGTGGCGTTGGGATTTACCTCTGCATAAGCCTCCTTCAGCTTCTCCATCACCGGAGTCACAGAAGAAGAACCGCCCACAGTGATCTTTCCTTCCGGCTGGGTTCCCTCGAAGGCGCCGGTGCTGCTTTCGCTGACATATCCGTTCTCCTCGACGACTGCCTGCCCTTCATCGCTCAGGATAAAGTCGATGAAGTCCTTCGCCACGCCGTCCGGCTCGCCCTTGGTCGCGATGTTGAACGGACGGGAAACTTTATAGTCGCCGCTCTTTACGTTGTCCGCAGTCGCCTCCGCTCCGTCGATCAGGAGCGCCTTCACCTGCGTCTCGTCCAGAGAGCCGAGGGATACATATCCGATGGCGTTGGCATTGCCCGCCACCGTCGTCATCATGACGGAGGTGCTGTTGGTGATCTCCGCGCTGTCGATGGTCATATCGACTTTCTCGCCGCTTTCATCCTCCTGCTCGATCCCGAACAGCTCGATAAACGCGCCTCTCGTACCGGATCCGTCCTCTCTGGACAGCACCGTGATCGCTCCGCTCATGGCTCCTGCCGCCGCGGTATCGTCCGCTGCCGTCGCATCCTCCGCCGCGCTCTCATCCGCCGCATCCGTCGTCGTAGTCGTCGTATCCGCCGCCGTATCGCTGCTTCCGCATCCTACCACCGCCGTCGCGGTCATCGCCATCAACATCATCGCTACCATTGCTTTTTTCATAATATTACTCTCCTTCATCACTTTCAGATTTCTCTGTCTCTCAAGTACATCCCCCATCATACACACCGAAAGTAAAATCTAAAATCATCTTCATGTGAAATTTTTGTAAAGTCCCAAGTGAAAGCCCCGGACTGTGGGAACATGGAGCGCAAGCTTGCTTGCGGCGACATGTTCACATTGGACGGGCTAGGAAGGATGAGCAAGCAGGGCGGCAGCCCGGATTGCGAATCCTTCCGGCGATTGCGGGAGCACGCAGTGCGGAGCAATCGGCTTTCACCTCCCTCCCGGGCGGACATCCATTTTCTCCACGCAAAAAGGATCCCCGGAAAGTCTCTTCTCAAGACTTCCCGGGGATCCCTCCCGCACTCTATACGCCTGTCCGCACTTCTCCGACGCCCCTCTGCACCCGTTTCCTGCAGAAGACAAAGGCCGGTATGAGGAAAATATCCGCGGCCAGCCACGCCAGAGGGTGCGCCAGACAGATGCCGACAAAGCCCACGATCGGCGCGATGACCATGGCCGCCGCCACGCGGGCCACCATCTCCATGACGCCGGAGATGATGGCGAACACCGAAAAACCCATCCCCTGAATCGTAAAGCGCACCGTGTTCACCAGCGTCAGCAGGCAGTAGCCGCCCGTGCAGAACAAAAGAAACCGGTATGAATACTCGATGATCTCCGTCTCTCCCGCATCCACGAACAAAAGCGTCAGCTCCCTGCCGAACAGAAGCACGATCACCAGACAGATCCCCGCCGTGACAAATCCCACGAGAGAGGCCGCCTTCAGACCCTTGTCGATCCGGTCAAATTTTCCCGCGCCCACGTTCTGGCCTGCGTAGGGAGCCATCGTCTGGCCCAGCGCGTCCGTGGGACAGGCGAGAAACGCATGGATCTTCTGGGCCGCCGTGACGCCCGCCACGACCGTGGCTCCAAGCCCGTTGATGGCCGCCTGAAGCACCAGCGTGCCGATGGCCGTCACAGAATACTGAAGCCCCATGGGAATCCCGATGTAGCAGAGCTTTCCCATATAAGCCGGCTCCGGCTTCCACTCCTCCTTCGACGCCCGGAGGATCGGAAAGCGCCGGTACATGTACCAAAGACAGACGACGCCCGAGATGCCCTGCGAGAGCACCGTCGCGATGGCCGGGCCCTCCACGCCCATGCCCAGCCACAGCACCGACACCAGATCGAGGACGATATTGATGACCGACGACAGCGCCAGAAATACCACCGGCGTCCGGCTGTCTCCCAGCGACCGGATGATCCCGGCCAGTATATTATATAAGAAAGTACACGGGATCCCCCAGAACACAATTACGATGTACACATATGCGTACTCGAAAATATCCTCGGGCGTGCTCATAAGCGTGAGGATCGGACGGCAGGCCGCCACCACGCCGAGCGTCATCACCACGGAAAACGCGATGCACAGCAGAAAACTGTTGGTCACATATTTGCGCAGACGGCCTTCCTCCTGCGCCCCGAACATCTGAGCCACCGGGATCGCAAAGCCGTTGCACACGCCGGTGCAGAAACCGATCACCATAAAGTTGAGCGAGCTGGTGGAGCCCACGCCCGCCAGAGGGTTGACGCCCAGAAAACGGCCCACCACCAACGTGTCCACCATACTGTAAAACTGCTGGAACAGCATGCCGAGAAACATCGGAACCGCAAATTCCAGAATCAGCCTGGCCGGGGAACCGGCCGTCATATCCTTCGTCATATCCATTCTCCCTTTTCTAAAGTCGAATGCGATTATAGTCTCTGGCTCTCCGTTTGTCAATGTTTCCGCGTAGATTTTTCCAGCCAGATGTAACTGTTCAGCCCGCGCCATTCGCAAAGCCGCGCTAACGCGCTCCCCGCCGCTGCGCGGCTACCTTTGCTCATGATCTGGCGCTCCCTCAGCCGAAAGCAGCAGATCAAAATTCGTGCGAGCACGATTTTGCCCCGCCGCTCCCGGCTGGCTGAACTGTTGCAGCCAGATCCGCTCCTCCTCCGGAAGGAACGGCGACACCGTCTCATACACGCTCCGGTGGTAGTCGTTCAGCCACGTTTTCTCCTGCTCCGTCAGCTGTCCGGCGTCGATCGCGTCCAGATCGAACGGGATCTTCGTCAGGATCTCAAACTGCAGGAACCGGCCGTATTCATTTTCCTCCAGCTCCCGGCAGACCAGCTCGTTTTCCAGCCGGACGCCGAAGCGCCCCTCCGGATAGACGCCGGGCTCGTCCGTGGTCACCATGCCCGGCTCCAGCGGCGCCGGCGTCTCCCCGGCCGGATTTCTCCAGCGGAACGCGTTTGGCCCCTCGTGGACGTTCAGAAGATACCCGACCCCGTGACCCGTGCCGTGGCGGTAATCCATCCCCAGCTCCCACAGCGGCTCCCGGCAGAGGACGTCCAGCGTAAGCCCCGTGCAGCCCCGGAGAAACCGCGCGTGGGCCAGCCGCAGATTTCCGCGGCAGACGGCGGTGTACATCCGCCTTTCCTCGTCCGTCAGAGGCCCCATGGCGAAGGTGCGGGTCGTATCGGTCGTTCCTTCCAGATAATGCCCTCCGGCGTCCACGAGCAGAAAACCCTTCCGCTCCACCGGGACGCTGCTCTCCTCCGTGGCCGAATAGTGAACGACGGCCCCGTGCTCCCCGTAGGCGCAGATGGGCGCGAAGCTCTGCTCCAGATAATGCTCCTGCTCCCTCCGGCGCGCCTCCAGATACGCCGCGGCGGACAGCTCGGTGATCTCCTCATCGGTCGTCTTGAGCCAGTACATGAACCGGGTGAACGCGACGCTCTCCTTCCGGTGTGCCTCCCGCAGATTTTCAAGCTCCGTCTCATTTTTCACCGCCTTCATAAGCTCCGTCGGATTCGGCCGGTCGATCACCTGCGCGCCCGCCGGAAGGCTGGTCACCAGAAGGCTGTTGACGTTCCGCCGGTCCAGAAGGACGCGGCTCTCTGCCGGAAGCTTCTTCAGATCCCCGTAGATCTCCTCGTAGTCCCGGACGTCCACGCCGAGGCTCTCCAGATACGCCCGGACGCCGTCCGCCGCCGAGGGCCGCGCATACCAGACACAGCGCTCCCGCGTCACCGTCAGAAACGAGAGCGTCACCGGCACGCACGGGATGTCCGATCCGCGCACGTTCAAAAGCCACGCGATGTCGCACAGGGAGGCCAGCACATGGACGTCCGCGCCCGCTCTCTCCATCTGCTCCCGCAGCCGCGCAAGCTTGCTTTCGGCGCTCTCCCCGCTCCAGCGTTCCTCCAGTACCCACGACCGTCCATCCGGGATGTCCGGCCGCCCGGTCCAGATCTCGCCCACCAGATCCCGGTCGGTCCGCACCGTCGCTCCGGCCCGCGCCGCAGCCGCCCGAAGCCGCCCGGCTCTTGCCTCTCCCATGGTCCGCCCGTCGAAGCCGAGCGCCCCCGTTCCCGCGAGGCGGCTCTCCACATACGTCTCCACATCCGGCGTGTCCGGCTCGCCCATACGAAACAGCCGGACGCCGCTTCCCTGAAGCTGCCGCTCCGCCTGCAGGAAATAGCGGCCGTCCGTCCAAAGCCCGGCCTCCTCTGGCGTCACCACCGCCGTCCCCGCCGACCCGGTAAAGCCCGTGAGATATTCCCGCGCCCGGTAATGGGGGCAGACGTACTCCGACTCGTGGCAGTCGGTGGACGGGATCACATAGACCCCGATCCCCGCATCCCGCATCCTCTCCCTCAGTCTTTCCAGCCTCTCTCTCGCCATACGCCTCTCCTTCCTGCCTGAAACCGTCCTTCCCGGCCTCTCTCCGTCGTTTTTCGCTCTACCACTCCGCCCTCAGAAACGCGCCGTAGCCCCGGTACGCCTCATAGATGTCCGCCTTGCTGGACACCTCCCATGGGCTGTGCATATTGAGGAGCGCCACGCCGCTGTCGATGACGTCCATGCCGTAGTTGGCCGTGATGTAGGCGATGGTACCGCCGCCTCCCTGATCCACCTTTCCAAGCTCCGCAGTCTGCCAGTTGACCCCGGCCTCGTCCATGACGCGGCGCAGCTGCCCGATATACTCGGCGCAGGCGTCGTTGGAGCCGGATTTTCCGCGGGAACCGGTATATTTATTGAACACCATGCCCCGTCCCAGATAAGCGATATTTTTCTTCTCGAAGGCCGACGCGTAGTTGGGGTCGAAGGCCGCGCTCACGTCCGAGGACAGCATATGGGAATTCTGGAGGCACCTTCTGAGCGAAAGCTCCGAATACTGTCCGGCCAGATCCATCACCTCCGCCACAACATTTTCAAAATACCGCGACTGCATGCCGGTGGCTCCCATGCTGCCGATCTCCTCCTTGTCGGTCAGCAGGCACACGGCGGTCTTCGCCGGGCGGTCAGCCTCCAGCTGAGCCAGCAGAGACGTGAACGCACAGATCCGGTCGTCCTGTCCGTAGCCCATGATCATGCTCCGGTCCAGACCGAAATCTCTTGCAGAACCCGCCGGGACGGCTTCCAGCTCGGCGGACAGAAAATCCTCCTCCTCCATGCCGTACTGCTCCTTTAAAAGCTCCATGACCCCTCTGCGGATCCGTTCCTTCTTCTCCTTCTCATCGGATTCCCGGATCGGACGGCTTCCCGCAATGATATTCAGATTTTCTCCCTCCACCACCACGGCGGCCTTCTTCTGGAGCTGCTCGCCCGACAGATGGATCAGCAGGTCGGAAATGCCGAGCACCGGATCTTCCGGACGCTCGCCCACGGAGATCTCGATCACCGTGCCGTCCTTTTTCACCGCCACGCCGTGGAGCGCCAGAGGGATGGCCGCCCACTGGTATTTCTTGATGCCGCCGTAATAATGAGTGTCGAGAAGCGCCATCTCCCCGTCCTCATAGAGCGGATTCTGCTTCAAGTCGAGCCGCGGGGAGTCGATGTGGGCTCCCAGGATGTTCATTCCCTTCTCCATGGGCTCCGTCCCGAGCTGGAACAGCACCGCCAGCTTTTTCTTATGGACCGCGTACACTTTATCGCCTGGCGCGAGCCGCTTTCCGCCCTCCAGCGCCTCCTCCAGAGAAATATATCCGGCCTCCCGGGCCATCTCCACCGTCCGTTTCACGCACTCCCTCTCGGTCTTGCAGTCGGAGATGAACTGCCGGTACTGCTCCGCGATCTCAAAAAGGCGCTGCTCCGTTTCCGTATCGTAAGTATTCCATGCATTCTTCCGTTCCATTGAAAGTGATTCCTCTTTTCCGTCGTATTTCCCCGCTGTCGCCCAAAGGGGATCCGCTTATAAGCATAGACCGGTTTTATGGAAAATTCAACTGCTTTCTTCGGCGGGACGAGGGCGGCTGCGTCCGCAGCTGCTGTTCAGGCCAGCCTCTAGCACTTGCTCTCCCCGGCGTGAGACAGCAGCGCCGCCCGGCCGCGCAAGATGCGCGGCCGGGCGGCCGGCTCAGTCGATATGGATGTCCAGCGGCTGATCCAGCTCCTCGGACACATATTTTCCGTTTTTCTTTCTCTGGCGGACGCACTCGGTCAGCAGATATTCGATCTGGCCGTTCACCGAACGGAAATCGTCCTCGGCCCATGCGGCGATCTGGTTGTAAAGCTTCGTGGACAGTCTGAGCGGAATCTGTTTTTTCTGATTTTCAGCCAAGGATCAGTACAGGCTCCCCGAATTGACGACCGGCTGGGCGTCGTGGTTGCCGCACAGCACCACCAGCAGGTTGGAGACCATGGCCGCCTTCCTCTCGTCGTCCAGCTCCACCGTATTCTTTTCCGCCAGACGCTCCAGCGCCATCTCCACCATGCCGACCGCCCCGTCCACGATCATCTTCCGGGCGTCGATGATGGCCGATGCCTGCTGTCTCTGGAGCATGACGGCCGCGATCTCCGGCGCGTAGGCCAGATAGGTGATGCGGGCCTCGAGGATCTCCAGCCCCGCGTCGCTGACCTTGTTCTGGATCTCCCTGCGGATCCGCTCCGCCACTACCTCGCTGGATCCCCGGAGGCTTCCTTCGTCGGCGACGCCGTCCCCGGTCGTGTCCACGCCCGGCGCCACGTCGTAGGGATAGATCCGCACGATGTTCCGAAGGGCGCTGTCGCACTGGAGAGACAGGTATTCTTTGTAATTATCCACGTCGAACACCGCTTTGGCCGTGTCCACCACCCGCCACATGACCGCGATCCCGATCTCCACCGGATTTCCGAGACAGTCGTTGATCTTCTGGCGGTTGTTGTTGAGCGTCATGATCTTCATGGAGATCCGCCTGCCTGCGGCCTCTCCCATCTGCGAGGCTGCCGCCGCGGCCGCCTTCGCCGTCCCGCCGTCCACGTCTCCGCTCTGGTTCAGGCGGGTCTTGGCCGCCGGGTTCACCGCGGAGCAGAACGGATTCACATAGTAGAAGCCCTCCTCCTTCAGCGTTCCCACATACTTTCCGAACAGCGTCAGCACCAGCGCCTCCTGCGGCTTGAGCACCTTCAGCCCGCAGAACGGGATCCAGCCAAGCGCGAGCCAGACGATGCCGACCGTCAGCAGCGCTCCCGCCGGCACGCCTCCCTGCCGGTCCAGCAGCACGGCTCCCACCGCCGTCAATACCCCCGCTCCCGCATACTGGACCAGGAGCAGCAACAGCATGGCGATCCCGTTTTTCTTGTTCTGTAATACCTTTTCCTTCATGATCGTTCACTCCTCCTCTTTTTGATATCAAAATCATATCATATAAATATCTGTATGTCAATGGTGATCTTGCAGGGCGTATCGCGCAAAAAACCTCCGGCCTGCTCCGCTTTTTTTGCGGAGCAGGCCGGAGGCTTTTGATACATCACTGAAAATGGCTGTTTTTAACCGAGGATCGCCTTGTCGCTGGCAAACTGCTCGCCGCTGACCTCCTCGAACTTGTGGAGCAGATCCTCCACGGTCAGGTTTTTCTTCTCCTCGCCGCGGATGTCGAGGATGATGCGTCCGTCCATCATCATGATCAGACGGTTTCCGTGGACGATGGCGTCCTTCATATTGTGGGTGATCATCAGCGTCGTCAGCTTGTCCCGGTTCACGATGGTCTCCGTCGTCTCCAGCACCTTGGCCGCCGTCTTCGGGTCCAGCGCCGCCGTGTGCTCGTCCAGAAGCAAAAGCTTCGGCTTCTTGATCGTAGCCATGAGAAGGGTCAGCGCCTGTCTCTGTCCGCCGGACAAAAGCCCTACCTTGGAGGTCAGACGATCCTCCAGACCAAGCCCCAGCGTGGCGAGGAGCTTCCTGTACGCCTCCCGCTCGTTGGACTTGATCCCCGCGCGGAGCGTCCGGCTCTGCCCTCTGCGGAGCGCCAGCGCCAGATTTTCCTCGATACCCATGGTGGCCGCCGTGCCGTTCATGGGATCCTGGAACACCCGTCCCAGAAACGCCGCCCGCTTGTGCTCCGGAAGCTTCGTCACATTCTGTCCGTCGATGAGGATCTCGCCCTCGTCCACAGGCCACACGCCCGCGATGGCGTTCAAAAGCGTGGATTTTCCTGCGCCGTTTCCGCCGATGACCGTGACAAAATCGCCGTCCTCCAGCGTCAGGCTCACTCCCCGCAGGGCGCATTTTTCATTGACCGTTCCCGCATTAAAGGTTTTGTAAATTTTTTTGATCTCCAGCATTATTTGTCACCTCCCCTTCTCACCGGCTTGGAAAAGTATTTGCTCTTCCAGAAAGGAATCGCAAGGAACACCGCCACTACCGCTGCCGACAGAAGCTTCAGAAGATCTGTGTCGATGCCTCTCCAGATCACGACCTGCAGCACCACATAGTAGATGATGGATCCGAACGCCACGCCCAGCAGACGGAAGCCGAAATTCCGGAAGATCTTGCCAAAGGCGGCCTCGCCGATGATGACCGCCGCCAGTCCGATGACGATGGCGCCGCGTCCCATGTTGATGTCGGCAAATCCCTGATACTGGCTTAAAAGCGCGCCCGAGAACGCCACCAGCCCGTTGGAGATCATCAGTCCCAGCACCCGGTTGAAATCCGTGTTGATGCCCTGCGCTCTGGACATCCGGTCGTTGCAGCCGGTCGCCCGGAGGGAGCATCCAAGCTCCGTGCCGAAGAACCAGTAGAGGACGACGATCAGGATCGCGGTGACCACTGCCACGATCAGGATCGTATTCCGGTAAAGCGGAACGTCTTTAATATAGCGAAGGGAAACCAGCAGGTCATATTTGTCCACGTTGATGGCCTGATTGGATTTTCCCATTATTTTCAAATTCACAGAATACAGCCCAAGCTGCGTCAGGATACCGGCGAGAATGGCCGGGATTCCCATAAAGGTGTGCAGAAGCCCTGTGACCATACCGGCCAGAAGTCCCGCGATCATCGCAAACAGCAGAGACACCCAGACGCTGTGTCCGCTCTGCATCATCATAATACACACCGCGCCTCCGGTACAGAGCGTACCGTCCACGGTCAGATCTGCAATATCCAGAATGCGGAAGGTGATATAGACCCCAATCGCCATGATTCCCCAGATCAGTCCCTGCGCGGCCGCACCCGGCAGAGCGTTCAATAAACTTACAATATTCATTTTCCTGTCACCTCTAACTATCCTTTGTCGGGACTTCCGGACCTGCAATCGCCGCCCCTGGGCCCCCGCCGCATACAGCGGCAGCAGCGAGATCGGATGCCCCGGTCTCGCTGCCGTCTTTACCTGTCTTACGCCGCGCGGGAAACGCCCGCGAAGCCTTTGCCGTCTTATTTACTCCGCTGCCGGGATCTCCACATAGTCGTCCGGAACGGTCACGCCCAGAGCCTCGCAGAGCTCTGCGTTGTACTCCTTCGTGAACTGCGGAGCATATTCGATGGGCATCTCGGAAATGTTCGCCTCGCCGTTCAGGATCTTCACCGCCATCTGTCCGGTCGCCACGCCCAGGTCATAGTAGCTGATGGAGAGGGTAGCGACTCCGCAGCCTCTGCAGATGCCTTCCTCGCCTGCCACTACCGGGACGCTGTCGCCGCAGATGTTTCTGACGATCTCGGTGTTGTTGGCCACCGTGTTGTCGGTCGGAACATAGATCACGTCGCTTGCATCCGCCGCCGTGGTCGCCACGGAGGACAGATCGTTGGAATCAGAGAATCCGTACTGGGTACAGGTATATCCCATCTCCTCCAGATATTTCTGGACCTCGTCCACCTGATACTGAGAGTTCGCCTCAGCCGTGCAGTACAGAAGTCCTACGTTCTGCGCGTCCGGGAACAGTTCCTGCACCATGGCAGCCTGCTGATCCAGCGGAGCCAGATCGGACGTACCGGAGATGTTGCCTCCCACGGTGCCGTTAAAATCGTCGATACCAAGCGCCACGCCGTACTCGGTCACGGACGTTCCCAGAACCGGGATCGTGTCGGTGCCGGCCTGCGCCGCCTGAAGGGCAGCCGTCGCATTTGCAAGGATCAGATCGGTCTCCTCCGAGACAAATCCGTTGATGATCGTCGCGCAGGTGTTGGAATCGCCCTGTGCGTTCTGCTCGTCAAACTGTACCGCGTCGCCGAACTCCTCCACGAGAGCGTCCTTGAAGCCCTGGGTCGCCGCGTCGAGCGCGTCGTGCTGTACCAGCTGGCAGATACCGATCAGGTAAGTCGCGTCTCCGTCCGCAGCGGCAGTGTCCGCCGTGTCCGCCGTATCCGCAGCGTCCGCGGTCTCCTCCGCAGCAGCTCCGGACTCTGCAGCCGTATCGCTGCTTCCGCAGGCTGCGAGGCCGAATGCCATCGTCGCCGCCATAGCAAGAGCAAGAATCTTTTTCATAGTATTTCCTCCATTTCTGTGTTTCCTTTTGCTACTTTTGTAGCCGTTTAAGATTATAGCGCTTTAACGCAAAAAAGTCAACTGCTAACGCGACAAAATCCGGGCGGGCAGGTAACCGTTCAGCCCGCGCCATTCGCAAAGCCGCGCTGAAGCGCTCCCCGCCGCTACGCGGCTATCTTTGCTCATAATCCGGCGCTCCCTCAGTCTCACAGCAAAGCTGTTCGCTGTCCGTTGCCCTGCAAATGGCTGCTCGTGCAAGCACGGCAGCCGCTTGCAGGGCATATCGCGCAAAAAAAGAAGCCCACAGGCAGGAATCTTGCCCGCCGCAGACTTCTTTATTTTCTCATCTCTTTTAACTCTTAGAGCACCTTGCTCAGGAAATCGATGGTTCTTGGCTCCTTCGGGTTGAGAAGCACCTCCTCGGGCGTTCCCTCCTCCACGATGTAGCCGCCCTCCATGAAGATGACGCGGCTCGCCACCTCTCTGGCAAATCCGATCTCGTGGGTGACCACCACCATGGTCATACCCTCTCTTGCCAGCTCCTTCATAACCTCCAGCACCTCGCCCACCATTTCCGGATCCAGCGCGCTGGTCGGCTCGTCGAAGAGCATGATGTCAGGCTTCATCTCCAGCGCTCTGGCGATGGCCACGCGCTGCTTCTGTCCGCCGGACAGCTGGCTCGGAAACGCGTCCGCCTTGTCGGACAGGCCGACCCGCTCCAGAAGCTTCTTCGCCTGCGCGCGGGCCTCCTCCTTGTTCATCAGTTTTAAATGAACCGGAGCCAGCGTCATGTTGTCCATGACCGTCAGATGATTGAACAGATTGAAATGCTGGAACACCATGCCGATATTCTCGCGCACTTTATTCATGTCGGTGCGCTTGTCAGTCACGTTGTGACCGTCGATCAGGATCTGGCCGTCGGTGGCCGTCTCCAGCTGGTTGAGACAGCGCAGCAGCGTAGATTTTCCGCTGCCGGACGGGCCTAAGAGGACCACGACCTCGCCCTCGTGGATGTCCAGACTGATGTCCTTTAAGACCTCCAGCTTGCCAAAATTTTTCTTCAGCCTGCTCACATGGATCTTCAGCTGCTTATCTTCCACGGTTCACCCTCCTCTCGATGGACTTGGCCACCTTGCTCAGCGTGACGATGACGACCATATACATGACGCCTACGATCGCCCATGTCTGTAAGTTTTTGAAGGTGTTGCCCATGATCGTCTTACCTACGTTGGTCAGCTCGGGGAATCCGATAACGGAGAGGATCGACGTATCTTTCAGCGTGATGATAAACTGGTTGATGATGGACGGGATCATCGTCCGCACCGCCTGCGGCACCACCACCAGCGCCATGGCCGCCCCGTAGGAAAGCCCGAGGCTTCTCGCCGCCTCCATCTGTCCGCGGTCCACGCTCTCGATACCGGCGCGGATGATCTCCGCCATATACGCACCGCAGTTCATGGACAGGGCGATCGTGCCCGCCTGAAGCGCGCTCAGACGAAAGCCCGTGATGCCGATTCCCTGTATTCCGGCAGGAATGCCGAAGAAAATAAAATACGCCAACACGATCAGCGGTACGCCGCGGACCGCATCCACGTAGATGGTTCCGATCAGGTTGAGCACCCGATTGTGTCCCACGTTCATCAGTCCGAATACCATACCGATGACGATGGCAAACAGCAGCGAAAGCAGCGTCAGCAGGAGCGTCTGCCCCAACGCACGCAGCAGCATGGTGCCATACACTTGAATAATAGCTGCCATATGTTTTCTCTCCTTACTTTTTGTATTTCTCCGTCTGTTCTGCGGAATGCTTCTTGCTCTGTGGAAACCTCCGATCCGGGAGCTTCCACAGTGCAGGAAGCAGCCGCGCCGGGCGCGGCTGCTCCGCTTATGACTGTTTTCGATTACTCGCCGAGATAGGTTGCGATGATCTCGTCGTAGGTTCCGTTTGCCTTGATGTTGGCAAGTCCTGCATTGAACAAGTCAAGCAGTCCCTGATTTGCCTCGTTCATGATCGCGAAGCCGTACGGAGCGGTCTCGCTCTCCATTCCCTCCACGGTCTTCAGGTTCAGGCTTCCGGTCTTGATGGAGTCGGCCATGATCGGCTTATCCTCGACGCACGCGTCCGCCTGTCCCAGCTCGACAGCCTGATACATGGTCGGTGAATCCTCATATACGGTCACAGTAAATCCATACTCATCCTTCAGACTGTCCGCAAACGAAGCGCCCTGCGTTCCGTTCTTTACGGCAACCGTCTTACCCTCCAGATCCTCGAAGCTCGCGATGTCGCTGTCGCTCTTCACGGTAAAGATCTGGCTGGAATCATAGTAGGAGTCGGAGAAGATCCATCCGGACGCCTCGCGCTCCTCGGTGATGCTGGCTCCTGCCATCAGCGCGTCCGCCTGTCCTGCCTGTACGGCAGCCACGGCCGCGTCCCAGCCAAGGCTGTTCAGCTCGAAGGTCACGCCCTGATCTTCGGCGACTGCCTTCAGGATGTCCACGTCGATTCCTACGAACTCGCCGCTCTCATTGGTAAACTCAAACGGTCTGAACACCGTATCCATCGCGATCACATAGGTGTCGCCGGTCGCCTCCGCCGTATCGGCGTCAGCTGCGTCGGCGTCTGCATCTGCGGCAGCCTCATCCGTCGCCTCGGTCTGCGCCGTATCTGCAGCCTCGGTGGAGTCGGTAGAGGTGGATCCGCAGGCAACGGACGTAACCGCCATGCATGCGACCATAGAAAGCACTACTAACTTTTTCATAATATGTACACTCCTTTTCCCCGGCCTGTCGCCGGTCCTTTTTACACATAAAGGCGATGTATGCCCTATACACCGCCTTTGATGCTGCACTTTAAAGTATAATTTTTTCCGTCCTGCTTGTCAAGCCCCAATGTTTTATTGTATACACGTATGGTAATACTTATTGTAACAGCTCAGCCGGCCGGGAGCGACAGGGCAAAATCGTGCTCGCACGAATTTTGGTCTGCTGTTCCCGGCTGAGGGAGCGCCGGATTATGAGCAAAGATAGCCGCGTGAGCGGCGGGGAGCGCGTCAGCGCGGCTTTGCGAATGGCGCGGGCTGAGCTATTCCCTTCCAGCGCTCAGCCGTGAGCGAGAAAGCAGGCGCGCAGCGCCGGGAGAGCTGCGAAGCAGCGGGCTTTCGAGCTGCATGGCTGAATGAGCACGCCCTTCTCAGATCTCCGCCGCCGCGGCCAGCACCAGCTCCACGGCGCGGTCCACGCCCAGCTTCTCCGTGTTGACCGTCAGGTCGTAGTTGCGCGCGTCGCCGTAGATCGTTCCCGTGTAGTACTCGCAGCTCTTTTTCCGGGCCCGGTCCGCCTGCCGCACGTCGGAGGCCACCTGCTCCAGCGGCACCCCCGGCATCATGCCGGCCATGCGGTTCACCCTCCACTGGAAGCCTGCATGGGCGAACACCCGCAGACAATGGTCGAACTCGCTTAAAATATACTCGCTGTTGCGCCCGACGATCACGCAGTTCTCATGGTTGGCCATGTCGCGGATAGCATCCCGCTGCGCCTGCCAGAGCTGCTCATCCAGCGGCTTGTTGTAAAAGTCAAACAGACTCTGGGCAAAGCCGAAGCTGCTGGGGACTCTCTCGTCCCACTTGCGCACCTGCTCCGGATTCAGCTTCGGATCCGCCAGCGCGGTCCGGATGATGATGTCTTTATCGTAGAACTGAAGCCCCAGCTCCTTTGCCACTCTTCTTCCGATCTCTCCTCCGCCCGCGCCAAATTCCCGGGCTATGGTAATCACTTTTTTCATAATGGACCTCCACAGTTATATACTGTCCCTATTATAAAGGCCGCAAAGAAACATGGCAACTACTTATTTGTTTGACAACAGTTCAGCCAGCCGAAAGCGGCAGGTCAAAATCGTGCTTGCACGAATTTTGATTTGCTGCTTTCGACTGAGGGAGCGCCAGCTCATGAGCAAAGATAATGTTACGATTCACAGCCGATATGGCTCTGCGGACAGGCTCGTCATGCTTGCATGTAAGAGGCTGGCTGCAGAGCCATATCGAGCCTGCGAAGCAGGAACTCCGCCCACATAAGCAGTCTTAGCTCCGAAGGAGCGGAACTGGAGCCTCGCAGAGGCGACGACTGCGCATGGGGGCGGAGGGCTGTGAATCGTAACAATGTAGCCGCGCAAGCGGCGGGGAGCGCGCCAGCGCGGCTCCTCGAATGGCGCGGCCTGAACGATCGCCAACCCATGAGCAAAGCCAGCCGTCATCTGCTCAGCTTATCCACCACCTGCATCAGCTCGTCGATCTTCTCGTCCCCGGCTCCGTCCAGAATGGCGGATTTGACACAGCCCTTCATGTGCGCGCGGATCACCTCGTTGTTCACCTTTCTCAAAATGGCGTCCGTGGCCATGATCTGCGCGGAAATGTCCATACAGTAGCGGTCCTCCTCCACCATGCGCAGGATCCCGTCGATCTGCCCCCGCGCCGTCTTCAGGAGCCGCTCCACTTTCTTTCTGTCTGCCTGCATTCTGCCGAATCCTTTCTCTTACTCGATGCCGACGACCTCGTATCCGGCGTCCTCCACCGCTTTTTTCAGCTGCTCGTCGCTGACGCCGGCCGCCGCGGTCACATACGCCGCCTTGTCCTCAAGGCTCACCCTCGCCGTGACGCCGTCCATGGCGTTGAGCGCCTTGTCCACTCTGCCCGTGCAGTGGGCGCACATCATGCCTTCGATCCTGATCGTTTTCTCCATTTTCTTTTCCTCCTTGCTTTCCTGTTTTTCCTGCCTGCTTTCGCCGGCCGTCTCCGCGGCCTGCGGTTTCGTGCTCCCGGCGCGTTCCGTACTCTGCGGCTCCCGCTCCATGTTTCCGCTCTTCTCCGCGGCCTGCGCCGGCGCGACGCCGGACGCCGCCGGTCTTTCGTCCTTCGCCTTCCGCTTTGCGAAATCCGGGCGGAAGCCCCGCAGCCTCAGAGCGTTGCACACGACGAACACCGAGCTGAAGCTCATGGCCGCGCTTCCGAACATGGGGCTTAACTGCCAGCCCAGCAGCGGATAAAATACGCCTGCCGCCAGCGGAATCCCGACCGCGTTGTAGCAAAACGCCCAGAACAGATTTTCCTTGATGTTCCGGATGACCGCCCGACTCAGCTGGACGGCGGCTGCGGCGTCCAGAAGATCGCTCTTCATCAGCACGACGTCCGCCGACTCGATGGCCACGTCCGTGCCCGCTCCGATGGCGACGCCCAGATCCGCCCGGGCCAGCGCCGGAGCGTCGTTGATGCCGTCTCCCACCATGGCGACCTTGTGGCCTTCCTCCTGAAGCCTGCGCACCTCGCGCTCCTTATCCTGCGGCAGCACCTGCGCCACCACGCGGCTGATGCCGAGCTGGCGCTGGATCGCCTTCGCCGTCCGCTCGTTGTCCCCGGTCAGCATGACGACGGAAAGTCCCATGCGCTCCATCTCCCGGATCGCCTGCGCGCTTGTGGCCTTCACCGGATCGGCCACCGCCACGAGCCCAAGAAGCGCTCCGTCCGCCGCAATATAGAGCACGGTGCGGCCCGCCTCCGACAGACGCTCCTCCTGCGCCTCCATGCCCGAAAGCGCCACGCCCTGCGTCTCCATCATCCTGCGGTTGCCGGCCAGCACCCGTCTGCCCTCCACGGTTCCGGACACGCCCTGTCCCGGCTCCGCCGCGAAATCCTCCGCTTTGCCGGGCTCGATCCCGTCCTCCTGCGCCCTGCGGACAATGGCCTCCGCCAGCGGATGCTCCGACGCCTTCTCGATCGACGCCGCCAGCCGAAGCAGCGCCGTCCCGTCCGCGCCCGGCGCAGGGATCACATCGGTCACGGCGGGGTGCCCCTCCGTGATCGTACCGGTTTTGTCAAGCACCACCGTGTCCACCAGATGCGCGGTCTCCAGGCTCTCTCCGGACTTGATCAGGATCCCCTGCTCCGCTCCGCGGCCCGTTCCCACCATGATGGCCGTGGGCGTGGCAAGCCCCAGCGCGCACGGGCAGGAGATGACCAGCACCGCGATGCCGGACGCCAGCGCGAAGCTCATGCCGGCTCCCAGAAGGAGCCACACCGCGATCGTGACCAGCGCGATGCCGATCACCACCGGCACGAAGACGCCGCTGACCTTGTCCGCCAGCTTTGCGATGGGAGCCTTGCTGCCTCCGGCGTCCTCCACCAGCCGGATGATCTGGGCGAGAGTCGTATCCGCGCCGACCCGGTCCGTGCGCATCCGGAAATACCCCGCCCGGTTCACGGTCGCGCCGGTCACCCGGTCGCCGGCCTTCTTCTCCGCCGGGATGCTCTCGCCGGTGATGGCCGACTCGTCCACCGTTCCTGTGCCCTCGACGATCACGCCGTCCACCGGGATGCCCTGTCCGGGCTTTACGATGACGATGTCTCCCACCTGCACCTGCTCCGCCGGAATCTCCTGCTCCGTTCCGTCCCGCTCCACCAGCGCGGTCTTGGGAGCCAGATCCATGAGCTTCGTGATGGCGTCCGACGTCCTGCTCTTCGACCGGGATTCCAGATATTTTCCGATCGTGACCAGCGCCAGGATCATGGCCGCCGACTCAAAGTACAGATTCATAGCCGCCCCGTGGGCCGTCTCCATGTCGCCCCGCCCCAGCGCGTACGCCATGACGAACAGGCGACTTGCGCTGTATACGAAGGCCGCCGTGGATCCCATGGCCACCAGCGTGTCCATGTTGGGCGACCGATGAAGAAGCGACCGGAAACCGTTCTCAAAATATTTCCGGTTCAGATACATGACCGGAAGCGTCAGGAAAAGCTGCGTCAGCGAAAAGATCATCATGTTCTCATGGCCCAGCAGGATCCCCGGCAGCGGCCAGCCAAGCATATGCCCCATGGACACATACATGAGCACGGCCAGAAACGCGATGGACCAGCCAAGCCTGCGCTTCATCTGCCCGGCCTCCATGGCCGCCTTTTTCTGAAGGTCGTTGTCCTGCTTCCTCTCGCTTCCGCCGTCCTGCGCCGACGCGCCGTATCCGGCCGCTTCCACGGCGGACACGATCGTCCGCTCGTCCGCGGCCCCTTCCGCGTATTCCACCACCATGGAATTTTGCAGAAGATTGACCTGTACCTTATCCACACCCGGCACCTTGCTCACTGCCTTTTCCACATGGGCGCTGCACGCGCTGCAGCTCATGCCGGTCACGTTGAATTTCTGCTTCATCGAACGTCTCTCCTCTCTCAGATACCCCACCGGGGTGTCCTGTTGAGAATGTTATACCACGGCAAAAAGGATCTGTCAAGCAGCCAGGATATGTTTCCCGGTCTGCCGACAGATCCTTCGTCATGGCTGCGCTTTTCCTGTCCGCACCAGATGCTTTCCCCAGCTGACGTCCGCCAGAATATGCGCCTTCAGCTCGTCCAGCGACCGAAACTTCTGCTCCGGACGCCGAAACTCCAGAAATTCCACCTTCAGCCGCCTGCCGTACAGATCCCCGTCGAAATCAAAGAGATACGTTTCCACTCCTTTTCGGGTCTCGCCTCCCACGGTGGGCTTGTAACCCACGTTGGTGATGCCGTAATACTCGTCCTCTCCCACCTCCGTCCGGGTCAGGTACACCCCTCCCCGGGGGAGCAGCTTGTCCTCCGGCGGCGCCAGATTGGTGGTGGGCATGCCGAGCGTCCGCCCGATCTGCCTGCCGTGCCGCACGATCTCCTCCGTAAAATACGGGTATCCCAGAAGCTCGTTGACCAGCGGGATATTGCCGTCGTGAAGCGCCTCCCGCACATAAGTGCTGCTGATGTCCCGGCCGTGACTCTGCTCCTTCTCCACGATCTCCACCGAGAAGCCCAGGCGCTCCCCCAGCTTCCGGAGCAGCCCGCCGTCGCCTCTCCTTCGGTAGCCGAACCGGAAATCGCTTCCCACCGCCGCAAAGCGCATGTGAAGCTGTCCCACAAGGATCTCCTCCACAAAGCGTTCCGGCTCCATGTGGGCCAGCTCCGGAACGAAGGGACATTCCAGAAGCGTATCCGCGCCTGCTTTTTCCAAAAGCTCCCGCCGTTCCTCGTTGGTCAGGATATTCTGGGCGGACAGCCCCGAGAGCTCTCTCGTGGGATTCTGCTGAAACGTAAAGATCACCGCCGAAAGGCCTCTCGCCTTCTGCTTTGCCAGATGCTCCAGAAGCTTTTGGTGCCCCCGGTGCAGACCGTCAAATTTTCCGAGACTGACCGCGGACGGCCCGTCCATATGAAATTGCATCGTTCCCGTCACATAATCCATTCCGTTTTTTCCCTATTTTTCGTAAAACATTTTCACGAGGCGGAGGCGGTCCCGCTCCCGCCCGTAGATCCCCACGAACCGGCCCTCATGGTCGTAGACGCGGACGCGCCCCGTCTCCGGAGCGCCTGCCGGATCCACTCCCGGCAGCCCTGTCCCAACGGGGCTCTCCGGCGCAGCGCAGCCGCAGTCTGCCCCTCCAACATCTCCTGCCTGGAGCGGCAGCGGATTTCCGTTATGGGCCTGCGCCGAGAGCTCCTTCGACAGCGTGACGGCCGGATACCCGTCGAACATCCGGTCGATGGGCAGGATGATCTCCGGGAGCCGCCCCGCGTCCCGGAGCGCCTCCACCTGATCAAGCCGCACGCTGTCCTCCACGGAGAACCGCTCCACTCTCGTGCGAAGAAGGCTTTCCATACAGCCGTGGCAGCCCAGCTTCTCGCCGATGTCGTGGCAGAGCGTCCGGATGTAGGTGCCGCTGGAGCAGTGCACGCGCATCCGCACCCTGGGAAGCTCCATTTCCAGTATACAGATCTCGTAGATCCGCACCTCCCTGGCCTTACGCTCCACCTCTTTTCCCGCTCTGGCCAGATCGCACAGCTTCTGGCCGTTGACCTTCAGCGCCGAATACATGGGCGGGATCTGCCCGTAGACTCCCTCAAAGCTTAAAATCGCCCGGCGCACCTGCTCCTCGTCCGCCCGCACTTCAGCCTCGGCGGTCACCGTCCCGGTGACGTCCTGCGTGTCCGTGGAACGTCCGAGCAGCAGCACCGCCTCGTACACCTTGTCGTGGCCGGCCAGCAGCTCGCACAGCTTTGTGGCCTTTCCGAGACAGACAGGAAGAACTCCCTCCGCTTCCGGATCGAGAGTTCCTGTGTGGCCGATTTTTTTCTGTTTTAAAATTCCCCTGAGCTTCGCCACCACGTCGTGGGAGGTGAAGCCCCGTTCCTTGTAGATGTTGACGACCCCGTTCACTCTGCCTCCTGCTCCAGCATCTGGCGCTCGATATGCAGCGTCAGATTGTTGATGATATCGTGGAAGGTTCCCCGCATGGTCACGCCGGCCGCACGGACATGTCCGCCGCCGCCGAAATACGAGGCCACCTGGCTTACGTCCACCAGCTCCTTGGAGCGCAGAGAGACTTTATACTCCATATTTCCGATCTGATTCAGGAAGATCGCCACCTCCACGCCTTCGGTCAGCCGCAGCTGGCTTACGATGCCGTCCAGATCCGTGGCCGTCACGCCGAAGAAATCCATCTCCCGCTTGCGCATGACGCTGACGATGATCCTGCCGTCCAGCAGGCGCATACTCTCCAGCAGCGCCTTTCCCATCACCTGATTCTGCCGGTAGGTCTTCTTGTAATAGGTCTCCTCCAGCAGTCTGGAATAGGGAATGCCCTTCTCCATCAGCATGGCCGCCGTGCGCATGGTGGCGGGCGACGTGCAACTGTACTGGAACACGCCCGTGTCGTGGGCGATCCCCGTGTAGAGCGCCGCAGCCGCGGCCCCGGAGATCTTCTCCGGCTCCATCAGGCCGCAGAGCACCTCGCAGGTGGAGCTGGAGTCCGGCAGGATCACATTTTCCTGCGCAAAGCCGGGGTTGCTGATGTGATGATCCACGCAGATCGTCCTTCCCGCCTTCTCAAAATAAGGCAGCGCTCCCCCCAGCCGGTCGAGAGACGCGCAGTCCACGCTGATGAACAGATCGTAGCTGCGCTCCTCCCCGTCGGGCTGGCGGATCTCTCCGAAGCCGTCCAGCAGGGAAAACTTCACGTCCGGCTTCTCCAGCCAGATGTCCGCCTCCGTCTCCGGAAAATTGTCTCTGATGTAATTCCACAGGCCGATGCACGCGCCCACGCTGTCGCCGTCCGGACGGATGTGGCCTGCGATGGCTACGGTCCTGACGCCCTGCAATTCCTTTTCAAGCTGCATCATGCTTCCTCATCCTCTTCTTCCCTGCCGATGTCTCTGGTGACCTCGTCGATCAGCCTCGACATGTTGACTCCGTAGGCGATGGACTGGTCCATGATAAACGAAACCTCCGGCGTATTGCGAAGATTCAGCTCCCTTGCCAGCTGCCTGCGGATATAGCCCTCCGCGCTCTTAAGTCCCGCCAGCGTGGACTGCTGGGACTCCTCGTCCCCCAGCACGCTGACATAAGCCTTGCACGTCTTCAGATCCGGGGCGACCTCCACGGTCACCACCGAGGTCATCGGATGGATGCGCGGGTCCTTGATCTCCGTGCGGATGATCTCGGACAGCACCTTTTGGACCTCCCCGTTGATACGGGTATTTTTAATACTGTTTTTTCTCATTCTATCTTGGCACCTCTACCATCGTGTAGGCCTCGACGATATCCAGTTCCTGGATGTCGTTGAATTTTTCAAATACAAGACCGCACTCGAAGCCCGCCTTTACTTCCTTTACGTCGTCCTTGAAACGCTTCAGGGAAGCCAGCTCTCCTTCATAGATCTGCTGTCCCTCTCTGGAAATGCGGACCTTGCAGCCTCTCTGGAACACGCCGTCCAGCACATAGGATCCGGCGATGTTTCCGATGCCGGACGCCTTGAAGATCTGACGGATCTCCGCATGGCCCAGCACCTTCTCCTCGAAGATCGGATCCAGCATGCCCTTCATGGCCCGCTCCACATCCTCGATGGCGTCGTAGATCACGCGGTACAGTCGGACATCCACCTTCTCGCGCTCCGCGGTTTCCTTGGCCGTAGCGTCCACCTTCACGTTGAAGCCGATGATGATGGCCGAGGACGCGCTCGCCAGCGTCACGTCGGACTCGTTGATGGCTCCCACCGCTCCGTGGATGCACTTGACGACGACCTCCTCGTTGGACAGCTTCAGGAGGGACTGCTTCACAGCCTCCACCGAGCCCGCCACGTCAGCCTTGATGACCAGATTGAGCTCCTTTAAGCTGCCGGACTGGATCTGGGAATACAGATCGTCCAGAGACATCTTAAGCTTCGTATCCTCCAGCATCTTCTCGCGGCTCTCCTTAATGAAGGTCTCCGCAAAGGTCCTTGCCTCCTTGTCACTCTCCGGCGAGATAAAGATCTCTCCGGCCATGGGCACGTCGTTGAGTCCGAGGATCTCCACCGGCATGGACGGTCCGGCTTCCTTGACGCGCCGTCCCTTGTCGTCCATCATGGCGCGGACTTTTCCGTAGGAGGAGCCTGCCGCGATGAAGTCTCCCACATGCAGCGTACCCTTCTGTACGAGAACGGTGGCCACCGGGCCCTTTCCTTTGTCAAGCTCCGCCTCGATGACAAGGCCTCTCGCCTGCCGCGCGGGGTTGGACTTCAGCTCCAGCACGTCGGCGGTCAGAAGCACCATCTCCAGAAGCTCCTCGATACCGACTCTGGATTTGGCGGACACCGGCACGCAGATGGTGCTGCCGCCCCAGTCCTCGGCCACAAGGCCGTACTCGGTCAGCTCCTGCTTCACGCGGTCCACGCTGGCTCCCGGCTTGTCGATCTTGTTGATGGCCACGATGATCTCCACGCCCGCGGCCTTCGCATGATTGATGGCCTCCACCGTCTGGGGCTTCACGCCGTCGTCCGCAGCCACCACGAGGATCGCGATGTCCGTGGAGTTGGCTCCTCTCATACGCATGGCCGTGAACGCCTCGTGTCCCGGCGTATCCAGAAACGTGATCTGGCGTCCCGCCGCCGTCACCATGTAGGCTCCGATGTGCTGGGTGATGCCGCCGGCCTCCCGGTCGGTCACGTTCGTATCGCGGATCGCGTCCAGAAGGGAGGTCTTTCCGTGGTCTACGTGTCCCATGACGCACACGACCGGCGCTCTCGATACGAGCGTATCCTCGGCGTCCTCCGTGTCCTCCAGAAGCTTTCCGATCACATCCTCCTTGACCTCCGGCTCCGGATCAAAGTTGTATTCCATGGCGATCTCTCCCGCGGCGTCGAAGTCCAGCTCCGAGTTCACGGTCAGCATCTTGCCTGCCAGGAACAGCTTCTTGATGATCGCCGACGGCTGGATCTTCATGCGCTCCGCCAGATCGGAAATGCTGATCATCTCCGGCAGCGCCAGCTTCTTGGGCTCCATGGAATCCTTTTTGGCCGCGGGCTGGGTCTCCGGCTTGATGAAGCGTCCCGGACGATTCTTCAGCTTGCTGATGTCCGCGTCCTTGTACTGCTTCTCCTGCTTCTGGTGGTTGCGGTTGTCATATCTTCTTCCCTCCGGCTTGGTCTCCACCGGAGTCTCAAAGGCGCCCTTCATCTGACGTCCAAGGCCGCCTCTGCCGCCCTGCGCGCCTCTGCCGTCGCCGCGTCCCTGCTGGGAGCCTGCGCCTCTGCCGTAGCCCGGACGGTCTCCGGGTCTTCCCTGCGGACGGTCTCCGCCTCTGTTGAAGCCGGGACGGTCTCCGCTGCGGTTATAACCCGGGCGGTCTCCTCTTCCGTCTGTGCGGGTTCCCTGCGGACGGTCTCCGCTCCGGTTATAGCCCGGACGGTCTCCTCTTCCGTCGCCTCTGCCGTGGTCTCCTCTTCCGTCGCCTCTGCCGTAGCCCGGGCGGTCTCCTCTGCCCTCCGTGCGGGCTCCCTGCGGACGGTCTCCGTAGGAACGGCGCTCACCGTTCCCTCCTGCGGGACGGCCTGCTCCCGCCGCTGGACGGGCGGACGGTCTGCTCTCGCTTCTTGCCGTTCCCTCCGCTCTCTGCTCCGGTCTGGTCTCCGGTCTCGCCGCCGGACGGGCGGTCTGTCCTGCCGGAGCCGCCGGACGCTCTGCTCCCGGAGCCGCCTTGGCCGCCGGACGGGATGTCGGCGCGGCCGTCGAGGGAGCCGCCCCCTCGCGTCTAGGCGCGCTCTTGGCCCCCGCGGGCTTCGTTCCCTGCGGTCTCGCCGCCGGAGTCCTGCGCTCGGGGCTTTTTCTGTCCCGGCTGTTCTCCGGATTGTGCACGACCACGAATTTCTTTTTCTTTACGGGAGGCTTCTGCACCGCCTCTCCTTCAGGAGCAGCCTTGCGGGCCTCCTTCGGAGCCTCTGCCTGCTGCCTGCCGGCCAGCTCGCCCCGCACCTGTTCTGCCTGATTATCTTCAAGTGTTGCCATATGTGTTGTCACCTCAATATTCTTCTCTGCCAGTACGGCCATGATTTCTTTGCTTGTTTTGTTCAGTTCCTTCGCGAGTTCATACACGCGGATGTTTTTATTTGACATTCTGTCCGACGCCTCCAGTTCCTGCTTCCTGTTCCAGTATCCGGACCATCGCCGCGGCCAGACCTTCGTCCTCCACCGCCGCCGACATCCGGAATTCCTTTCCGCAGGCCGCCCCCAGCTCCGCGCTGCTGCCGAAGCAGTACATGGGAACCTTGTAGTGGCTGCACAGATTGCGGAATTTTTTCTTTGCGTTCTCAGAGGCCTCATCCGATACGAGCACCAGCCTTGCCCTTCCCTGACGGACGGATTTTTCCACGGAAAATTCTCCGCTGACGGTCCGCCCCGCTCTGGTGGCCAGCCCCATATAGGAAAGGATCTTAGTCTCCTGCAAAAGCTTCCATCTCCTTTTCCAGAGCTTCGTAGATCTCCTCCGGAATCGGAACCTTCAGCGCCCGTTCCAGACCTTTGGATTTTATCGCTTTCCGGAGGCATTCCCGGCTGACGCACAGATATGCGCCTCTGCCGTTCTTCCGCCCGGTGGCGTCCGGTACGATCTCCCCCTCCGCCGTGCGAAGGATGCGTACCATCTCTTTTTTGCTCTTCATCTCACCGCACCCGACGCACTGCCGCATGGGCGCTTTTTTCACTGTTCCCAATCCTGCTCCTGTTCCTCCGTATCCTCAGAATATGCGCCGTCGTCCTCCGCGTATGACTCGTCGTAGGACTCCTCCGCATACTCGTCCTCATACTCTTCATCCTCGTCCTCGTCATAGAAGCCCTCGTAGAAGCCTTCGATGGCGTTGGCCTGGCTCTCGCTCTTGATGTCGATCTTGAATCCGGTCAGTCTCGCGGCCAGTCTCGCGTTCTGGCCTTCCTTGCCGATGGCCAGGGAGAGCTGATAATCGGGGACGACCACCTTTGCGGTCTTCTCCTCCACGTCCGCCAGTACCACCACGACCTTGGCCGGACTCAGCGCGTTCTCGATCAGCAGGGCCGGGTTCTCGTTCCAGTTGATGATGTCGATCTTCTCGCCCTTCAGCTCGCTCACGATGGAGTTGACGCGGGCTCCGTTGAGTCCCACGCAGGCTCCCACCGGATCCACGTCCGGGTCGTTGGACCAGACTGCGATCTTCGTTCTGGATCCGGCCTCTCTGGCGATGCTCTTGATCTCCACCGTGCCGTCCCTCACCTCGGTCACCTCCGACTCAAAGAGTCGCTTCACCAGCTCCGGATGGGTGCGGGATACGAGGATCCGCGGCCCCTTGGTGGTGTCCTTGACCTCCAGAATATAGACCTTGATGCGCTCGGTGGGCGTAAATACCTCTCCCTTGACCATCTCGTTCTCGTTGAGGATCGCGTCCACCTTGCCCAGGTTCACGCTGACATTTCTGCCGATGTAGCGCTGCACCACGCCGGTGACCACATCCTTCTCCTTGGCATAGTACTGGTTGAACAGTACCTTGCGCTCCTCCTCGCGGATCTTCTGCAGGATCACGTTTCTGGCGTTCTGCGTGGTGATCCGTCCGAACTCCTTTGACTTGATCTCCTCGCGCACAATGTCTCCCAGCTCGTACTTGGGATCCAGAAGCTTGGCCTCCGCCAGACTGATCTGCGTCACGTCGTTTTCCACCTGCTCCACGACCGTCTTCTCCGCAAACACCCGGAAGTCGCAGGTGTCCCTGTCGATCTCCACGCGGAAATTGTCCGTGTCCTTGCCGAAATGGCCTTTGCATGCGGTGATCAGAGAATTCTCAATGGCGTCCAGCATGACATCCTTGCTGATGTCCTTCTCCTTCTCCAGAATCTCCAGTGCCGTCTTCAGTTCAGTGTTCATTTTGTGCTCTTTCCTCCTTAAAAATCAAACGCCAGCCGGATCAGCGCGATGTTCGGCCGCTCGATCACAAGTGTGGCTTCGTCCTCAAATTCAAGCGTCACGGTGTCCTTGTCCCATGCCTTCAGGATTCCCGTAAACTCCTTCTGCCTCTCCACCGCCCGGAACAGTCTCACATCCACAGACTCTCCGATGCTTCGGGCAAAATCCTTATCCTTCTTCAGAGGCCTGCCAAGACCCGGAGAGCTGACCTCCAGAATATAGGCTTCCTCAATATAGTTTTCTTCATCCAGAAGATCCGACAGCACGCGGCTCACGGCCTCGCAGTCGTCGATGGTGATGCCGCCCGGCTTGTCGATGTAGGCTCTCAGAAACCAGCTTCCCGCCTCCTTGACAAACTCCACGTCCACCAGCTCAAAATGACGCTCCTCCACGATCGGAAGGAGCAGCGCTTCTGTCCTCTGCTCGTATGTCTCCCTCTTTGTCAATCAGTGACCTCCTTATTATATGCATCATGGTTTTCCCATTCGCCGCAATGCGCTCCTTCATGGTTCCTGCCCCTGCAGGAACTGCGCCTGCGGCGGCTTTTCCTCTCCGCCGCAGTGCGATCCTCAACGGAGCGCTCCTTCTTACGTATAAGACGAATCCTTATACATAAGAAGGAGTGGACTTTTGTCCACCCCTTTCTTAAGTCTACGCATCATGTTAAATCAAGTATAACACAACCCGGCGCAAATGCAAGCACTTTTTTCGCCGTTTCCATGGCCGGGTGCGGAGCGTCTCCTTGCCTTATGTCTGGTTTATCTTTTTGATGTTCTCCTCGGTGAGGTATTCAAAGGGAAACTCCATGATCCGGGCGTCGCCCATCCAGTCCGCCACCCATTCCTCATAGACAGATTGATCCATGGGGGCCGTGTCCTCCTCGCCTTCCGGCGTCGCGTAGTAGACGATTCCCGCGCCGCTTGTATCGGCCTCCTCCGGAAAGGGATTTCCCTGATAATCTGTCTCTGACCATTCCTTCTCCCATGCGTCCACAGAGGCTGTTACCGTATAGGTATCGCCCTCCGCGTCGTAGCGGTACAGGGTGTAGGGCCAGAAATCTCCATAGGGCGCCAGTCCATGATTGTGGGACAGCTTCGCCTTTACATATCCGTTTTCATAAAAGGTCACAGACGGAAACTCCGAAAATTCCTCCCGCACGGCGTCCTGCTCCTCGTCAAAATCATAAATCAGAAACCGCTTGCCCGCCATGGTAGTCGTCTGATAGAAGATCACAAGCTCCTGCCTGCCGTCCTGATCCGCATCGCATACGGCAAATTTGTTTGTCGTGACATCCCCGCCATATTCAAACCCGTAATCCTGCCCGTCCGGAAAGCGGTGCTCATAGAAAATATCCTCCAGAACGGAGCGGTACGCGCCGGCCGCCGCCCCGGAGAGGGACACAGGCGGGGCGGAAGCTTCTTCCGTCCCGTCTGTGCCGCTTCCCGCATCCTCTTCTGTTCCGGCCGCGTTCCCCGCCTGCTCCGCGTCCGCCTCTTCCGGCTCTGCCGCGTCCCCCGTCTGCTCCGTGTCCGTCTCTTCCGCTTCTTCTGCCGCCTGTGCCATTTTTTCTGCCAGCCCGGCCTGCGCGCCGCAGCCGGACACTGCCAGCAGGGATGCGCCTAATAGAAGCGCCGCGCAATGATTTTTCATTTCGTCCCTGTCCCTCCTTTCAGGAAACGTCAAACGGCTGCGCCCCCGGGAAATAATCGTTCAGCCGGCCGCAAAGCCGCGCTGACGCGCTTTTGCAGCCGGCTGAACCGGTTACTTCAAAGAATCAGGGGTGCAGCCGTTCGTCCTTACAGTCTCGCCACTCCGGTCTTTCTCGCGGCCTCTGCCACGGCGGCGGCCACGGCCTTTCCGACTCTCTTGTCGAACGCCTTCGGGATGATATACTCCTCGCTCAGCTCCTCGTCGGAGATCAGGTTGGCCAGCGCGTCGGAGGCCGCCAGCTTCATCTCGTCGTTGATATCTCTGGCGCGCACGTCGAAGGTGCCGCGGAAGATACCCGGGAATGCCAGCACGTTGTTGATCTGGTTCGGGAAATCGCTGCGTCCGGTCGCTACGACTCTCGCTCCGCCCGCTTTCGCCTCGTCCGGGAAGATCTCCGGCGTCGGGTTCGCGCACGCGAAGATGATCGCGTCTTTGTTCATAGTCTTCACCATGTCGGGCGTCACGGTTCCCGGCGCGCTCACGCCGATGAACACGTCCGCGCCCACCAGCATATCGGCAAGGCTTCCGCTCTTCTTCTCCAGGTTGGTCACCTTTGCCATCTCCTCTTTCACCGGGTTCATGCCCTCGGCGCGTCCCTCGTAGATGGCGCCCTTACGGTCGCACAGGACGACGTTCTTCACGCCTGCGGTCAGGAGAAGCTTGGTGATGGAGATCGCCGCTGCGCCCGCTCCGTTGACTACGACCTTCACCTCGTCCTTCTTCTTTCCTACCAGCTTCAGCGCGTTGGTCAGACCCGCCAGCGTGATGATGGCGGTTCCGTGCTGGTCGTCATGGAAGATCGGGATATCGCATTTCTCTTTCAGCTTCTTCTCGATCTCAAAGCAGCGGGGAGCGGAGATGTCCTCCAGATTGACGCCCGCGAAGCTTCCGGAGATCATATAGATGGTGTTGACGATCTCGTCCACATCCTTGCTCTTGACGCACAGCGGGAACGCATCCACGTCGCCGAACGCCTTGAACAGTACGCATTTTCCTTCCATGACCGGCATACCGGCCTCCGGCCCGATGTCGCCCAGTCCGAGCACGGCGGTTCCGTCCGTGACAACCAGACACAGGTTATGGCGGCGGGTCAGCTCATAGCTCTTCTCCACATCCTTCTGGATCTCCAGGCAGGGCTGCGCCACGCCCGGCGTATAAGCAAGCGACAGATCGTCCTTCGTCTCAACCGGAACGGTAGCCACTACCTCGATCTTGCCCTTCCACTCTTTATGAAGTCTCAAAGACTCTTTTGCGTAATCCATGTTTGATCTCCTCCTGTATTTTCAGACTAAGTATGTTAAAAAAATAACCATCTTTCACATCATACTCTTTAGCGGCCGTTCTGTCAATCGAGAATCTGTTAAAAAATCGTTCAGACGGCTGCGTTCTACCGGGTCTTGGACAGCGCGAAGATGGCCAGCACGCCAGCTCCCGTGTGCGCGCCGATGACCGGTCCCACGAAATCGATCAGCACGTTCTGGATCCCGTACTGGGATTTGAGCTGGTCGCGGATGGCCTCCGCCTCCTCCAGACAGTCTCCGTGGCTGATGAACACGGTCGTCTCCCCGTCCGCGATGCCGTCCATCAGCTTTCCGACGATGGTCTGGATCGCTTTTCTGCGGCCGCGCACCTTCCCGATGACCTCCAGCTTTCCTTCCTCGTTCACGCGGATGATCGGCTTGATCCCCACCATGCTTCCGAGCACCGCGCTACTTCTGGACACCCGGCCTCCCCGGTAGAGATGATACAGATCGTCTACCGTCACATAGGAAGCGATCCGCTCCTTTGCCTCCTCGCACCAGCGGGCCGTCTCGTCGAGGGACGCTCCGCTCTCCTTAAGCTCCTGCGCCTTATAGACGAGAAGCCCCTGTCCCAGAGACGCCAGCAGAGTGTCCACGACGACGATCCTGCACTCCGGATATTCCTCCATCAGCTCCTGCGCCGCCACGGCCGCGCTCTGGCAGCTCCCGCTCAGGCCCGAGGAGAACGCCAGATGGAGCACGTCCTTTCCCTCCTTCACCAGCGGCTCGAACATGGCTCTCGCCTGCTCCGGGTTCACCTGCGACGTGGTCGGCATAGCTCCCTCGCGGATCCGCTGGTACAGCTCTTTTGCCCCGATGGGATGATCCCCGTTGTAGGTCTCTCCGTCCAGAAGACAGCTCAAAGAGGTCATGGGGATCCCCTTCTCCTCCAGATAGGACGCCGGAAGATCGGCGCTGCTGTCAGTGGTGATCACATATGGTCTCATCATACATTCCTCCTTAATAATTGCCGAGGATCTTGAAATTCACAGCCTCCTCCATGATCCCGCGGATCGCGTTCTTCACGGCGCTGTCGTTGAGATTTCCTTCAAAATCCACAAAAAAGTGATATTCCCAGTTGCGCTCCGGGATCGGGCGCGACTCGATCTTGCACATATTCAGGTCGTTGTAAATAATGTGGGACAAAATATTGTACAGGCTTCCGCTCGTGTGGGGCAGCTCGAAGCAGATGCTCACCTTTTTCGCGTCCGCCTCGTACATCTTCCGGTTCGTCACGATGATGAAGCGCGTGGAATTGAACCGGTTGTGGTTGATGGGCTGGCGGAGCACCTGGAGCCCGTGATAGCGGGCCGCCGAGGCGCTGGCGATGGCCGCCTGTCTCCTGTCCCCGTCCTCCGCCACCTTCCGCGCCGCCATGGCCGTGTTCGGCAGGCTGATCTGCTTCCACTGCGGATGCTCCTCTCTCAGATAGACCGCGCACTGCATCAGCGCCTGCGGATGGGAGTAGACGGTCCGGATGTCCGTAAGTTCCGTCCCCGGCAGCGCCACAAGGGCGTGGCTGATCTTCAGGATCTGCTCTCCTACGATGTAGTTGTCATATTCCTCCAGCAGGTCGTAGATGTCGTTAACCTCCCCGGCGGAGGAATTTTCGATGGGCAGCACCGCATAGTCCGCCATGCCCTCCTTGATGGCCTCCATGCAGTCCTTCCATGTGTCCATATGAAAAATGTTCACGTCCGGCCCGAAATACTGCAAGGCCGCCTCATGCTGGTAGGCTCCCTCCACGCCCTGATAGACCACGCGGCAGTGCGTTCTGTCGATGCGGTCGACCCGCGTAAAGGGCAGGCTTCCCGACACGCCCTCCGCGGCCAGGAGCTGGTACTGGAGCTTGCGGCTCATGGCCATGATCTGCTGGAACAGCTCCCGGATGCCGTGCCGGTTGAACGGGCTGTGGGCCAGCTCGCCAAGCGTCCGGAGCTTCTCCTCCTCCCGCGCCTTGTCCAGCACCTTCCTGCCGTTGGCGATCTTGTACTCGGCCACCCGGCGGCTCACGTCCATCCGCTCCTCGAACAGACGCACCATCTCCCGGTCGATCCGGTCGATCTCTTCTCTCAGCTTTGTCAAATCTTCCATGCGGTTCCTCCCTGCCCGTTCCTTCTCTCCACGATGCGCGCCAGCTCTCCCAGATAGGACAGGGAGCCGAAGGCGAGGATCGCGTCCTCCCTGCCCGCCAGCGAATAAGCCGTCTCCACGGCCTCCGAAAGGCCAGATGATACGCGCACGCGGCCGTTGTATTTTCTCACTGTCTCCGCCAGCTCCTCCGCCGGGAGCGCCCGCGGATTGTCCGGCGTCATGACCGTCACCACCTCGGCGGCCAGCGGGACCGTCCGGCGCACCACTTCCTCATACTCCTTGTCTGCCAGCACGCCCATGATAAACACGAGCCTCCTGCCGGGCAGATCGCGCTCGACGCTCTCCCGGAGCATCCGGGCCGCGTCCGGGTTGTGGGCCCCGTCCAGAAGGAAGAGCGGCTCCCTCGCAATGACGCTGAACCGGGCGGGCCATGCGGCTCTCTTAAGCCCGGAGCGCACCGCCTCTTCCGGCACGGCGTATCCGCTCTCCCGGAGGGCGTCCAGCGCGTCCAGCGCAAGGGCCGCATTTCGGAACTGATACTCCCCGGCCAGGGAGATTTCCACCTGCCTGCGCCCCCGGTAATCGAACGCCTGCCCGTCCAGCCCGCGCCTGCGCACGACGAGGCTTGGAAGGTCCGTCCACGTCACAGGGCATCCCTCCTGAGCGGCCTTCTCCCGGATGACCTCCTCCGCCTCCGGCTCCTGCGCAGCGCTGACGACCCGGCAGCCCGGTTTGATGATCCCGGCCTTGTGCCCGGCGATCTCTCCGAGCGTATTTCCCAGCACGCCGATATGGTCCATGCTGACGGAGGAGATCACAGCCGCCGCCGTGCGCCTGATCACGTTGGTGGCGTCGGTCGTGCCGCCCATCCCGGTCTCCAGCACCACCAGATCGCATTTCTGCTCCGCAAAGTAAAGGAACGCCAGCGCCGTCTCCGCCTCGAACATCGTGGGATGCCCTTCTCCCGCGGCCAGCATCCGCTCTCCGGCCTCCCGGATGCGCGCGGTCAGCCGCGCCAGCGCCTCTCTGGAAATATACTCCTCATTTACCTGGATCCTCTCCCGGTAGCTGAAGATCGTGGGGGAAATATAGCGGCCCACCCGGCGGCCCGCATCCCGAAGCGCGGAGGATACGTACGCCAGCACGGAGCCCTTTCCGTTGGTCCCCGCAATATGGACGTACGTCGTCTCCTCCTGCGGGTCGCCCAGGAGCTCAAGGAGCCGCTCAAGCGGCGCGAGCGTGATCTCACCCGCATAGCGGTTGCAGTCCGCCAGAAAAGCTTTCGCCTCTTCGTATGTCATCTCTCGTTGCACCTTCATCCTGATATCGTCAAAGTCTTTTATAGTATAGTATAATTTCCTCTATATTTCAAATACTATGGCCATGATGAGACAAAATTTTTTCCGGTGCGGGATCCTCGGATGGAGCATGGAGATCTTCTGGACCGGCCTGCAGGCCATGCGCCTGAAGGATCCGAAGCTTATGGGGAGCTCCTCCCTCTGGATGTTCCCGATCTACGGCTGCGCCGCGTTTTTGTTCCCCGTCATGCGGCTGCTGCAAAAAATGTGTATCTGGAAACGGGGACTGGTCTATATGTCCTGCATCTACGCGGGCGAATTTTTAAGCGGCAGCCTGCTCAGAAGCCGGGGGCTGTGCCCGTGGGATTACAGCCACAGCCCGCTCCACTATCAGGGGCTCGTCCGGCTGGACTTCGCTCCCCTCTGGTTCGCGGCGGGGCTTCTGTTCGAGCGGGTGCTTCTCCCCTCCGCCCCGACGTCGGAACATATAAAATAGACGGTGTTATTTTTTAGAAATATATAGAGAAAAAGTCAGGAATATGATATGATTTAACAAAAATAATCAATTACTGCAACGGATAATCTGCATTTTCTGCAAGGAGGGACAGGATGACTCTAATTCTGAAAAAACACCTGAATCTTATTTTATTCACAGGCATGCTGGCGCTGCTTCCGCTGAACTGTACGACAATTTCGTAAGCCCCACGTTCTCCGAGCTGCCCGCCTCGTTTACGGGCTTTTACTTCATGCGCGCCGGGAATTTCGCAGGACTGCTTCTCTACATTTTCTGCTGGATCATCCAGTTTCTGACGGCCAAAGCGCCGCGGTACGCCCTTCTGGGAGCGCTGCAGCAGCTGCTCTACGGACTGTCTTTGTTCTATGTTCCTTATACCATTTATGAGTTCGACCTTCCCCTGCTGATAAATCTCTTTGGCCCGAAAACCCTCCTGAACATCTTCCGGGATCCGAATATTTTCTCCAACTACCGGCCGGAATTCTATGTGGTGCTTGTGCTGATGGCCGCCGTGCTGGTCTGGAATGTGAAAATGTTCCTCGACAGCCGGCGCTCCGGGGCGTCCGAGCATTCCTGATGAAATATTACTGTCCAGTCATGCATCTCGAAAAAAGTAACAGTTGCTTTTTGTCCCCGCATGGTGTATTCTTTTGGGTTAGAAAGATTTCGGAGACTTCCTCTCCGGCGTCGCAAAATTTCTTATTAGGAGGTATCTATGAGACATCTGATGAGTCCTCTGGATTTCAGTGTCGAAGAACTGGACAAGCTTCTCGATCTGGCTCACGATATTGAACTTCATCCGGAGAAATACGCCCACGCCTGTGACGGCAAAAAGCTCGCGACCCTGTTCTATGAGCCAAGTACCCGCACCCGTCTTAGTTTTGAAGCTGCCATGCTGAATCTCGGCGGCAATATTTTTGGTTTTTCTTCTGCGGCCAGCAGCTCCGCTTCCAAGGGCGAGAGCGTTTCTGATACCATTCGTATGATTTCCTGTTATGCCGATATATGTGCCATGCGTCATCCAAAAGAGGGAGCTCCCATGGTTGCCAGCGCGGTCTCCTCGATCCCGGTGATCAACGCGGGCGACGGCGGACACCAGCACCCCACCCAGACGCTGACCGACCTTCTGACGATCCGTTCGCTGAAGGGCCGGCTGGATCACTTCACCATCGGCCTGTGCGGCGACCTGAAGTTCGGGCGCACCGTACACTCGCTGGTGCGCGCTCTGGCCCGCTACGAGGGCGTGCGCTTCATCTTCATCTCCCCCGAGGAGCTGAAGGTCCCCGAATACATCAAGGAGGACGTGCTGGAGGCGCAGGGCATCCCATTCCGGGAGGTGGAGCGCATCGAGGACGTGATGCCGGAGCTTGACATCCTCTACATGACCCGCGTGCAGAAAGAGCGGTTCTTCAACGAGGAGGATTATGTCCGCCTGAAGGATTTCTACATCCTGAACAACAGGAAAATGAAGCTGGCCAAGGACGACATGATCGTCATGCATCCGCTTCCGAGAGTCAACGAGATCTCCGTGGAGGTGGACAAGGATCCCAGAGCCGCCTATTTCCGTCAGGTGCAGTACGGCGTCTACGTGCGCATGGCCCTGATTCTCACACTGCTGGAGGTGAACGTATGCTGAACATCGGAGGACTTCACGAGGGCTTCGTGCTGGACCACATCGAGGCCGGCAAGAGCATGGAGATCTACAAATATTTAGGGCTGGACAAATTCGACTGCTGCGTCGCCATCATCAAAAACGCCCGCAGCAACAAGATGGGCAAAAAGGACATCATCAAGATCGAATGCCCCGTCGATCAGATCGATCTGGAGGCGCTTGGCTTCATCGACCACAACATCACGGTCAACATCATTCAGGACGACCGGATCGTGGAGAAGAAGCGTCTCTCGCTCCCGCAGGAGATCTGCAACGTGGTCAAATGCAAAAATCCGCGCTGCATCACGTCCATCGAGCAGGAGCTTGACCATGTGTTCGTGCTGACGGACCCGGTCAAGGGCATCTACCGGTGCAAATACTGCGAGGAGAAATACCGCAAGCGCAAGAAAAAATAGCGGGCTGTCTCTCACGGCCCTTTCACGGCGGACGCCGCGGGACTTCCGGATATCCGGTCGTCCCGCGGCGTCTCTTTTATGCGCTGATGGCGTTTCCCGTGTAGAGCTGATAGTAGCGCCCCTTCTGCTCCATGAGCTGATCGTGGGTCCCTCTCTCGATGATGCGCCCCTGCTCCATGACCATGATGCAGTCCGCGTTTTTGACGGTGGAAAGCCTGTGGGCGATGACAAAGGACGTGCGGCCCTTCATCAGAGCGTCCATTCCCTTCTGCACCAGCGTCTCCGTCCGGGTGTCGATGGAGGACGTGGCCTCGTCGAGGATCAGCACCGGCGGATCCGCCACGGCGGCCCTGGCGATGGCCAGAAGCTGTCTCTGCCCCTGGCTCAGATTGCCGCCGTCCCCGGTGAGCATCGTGTCGTAGCCGTCCGGCAGCCTCCTGATAAACCCGTGGGCGTTGGCCAGCTTCGCGGCCGCGATGCACTCCTCGTCGGTGGCGTCCAGCCTGCCGTACCGGATATTGTCCATGACGGTCCCGGTAAACAGGTGCGTATCCTGCAGCACCATACCCAGCGACCTTCTAAGCTCCGGCTTTTTGATCTTGTTGATATTGATCCCGTCGTAGCGGATCTTTCCGTCCTGTATGTCGTAAAACCGGTTGATCAGGTTAGTGATGGTCGTCTTGCCCGCGCCCGTGCTGCCCACGAACGCGATCTTCTGTCCCGGCGTGGCGTACATGCGGATGTCGTGCAGCACGGTCTTGGACTCGTCGTATCCGAAGTCCACGCCGTCGAACGTCACGTCCCCCTCAAGCTTCGTGTAGGTGACTGTTCCGTCCGCCCTGTGGGGATGTCTCCACGCCCACACGCCCGTCTTCTGCTCCGTCTCGGTGAGCGTTCCGTCCGGCGCCTCCGCGACGTTCACCAGCTCCACGTAGCCATCGTCCCGCTCGGACTCCTCGTCCAGCAGCGCAAAGATCCGTTCGGCTCCCGCTCCCGCCATCAGCACGTTGTTGAGCTGCTGGCTGATCTGGGTCACCGGCTGGGTGAAGCTCTTGCTCAGGCTTAAGAACGCCACCAGCGTTCCCACCGTAAGACCCGTATCGCCGCTCAGCGACAGGATCGCCCCGATGACGGCGATCAGCACATAGTTGATATTTCCAAGGTTGGCGTTGATGGGCATCGTGATGTTGGCGATCTGGTTGGCCCCTTCGGCGCTCTTTCGGAGCTGCTCGTTCAGCTTCCGGAACTGCTCCAGACTCTTCTCCTCATGGCAGAACACCTTGACAACCTTCTGGCCCTCCATCATCTCCTCGATATAGCCGTTGACCTCCCCCAGATGCTTCTGCTGGCTTGCAAAATGTCTGGCGGAGAGTCCGCTCAGTCTGGAGGTAACGAACACCATCAGGCACACCATGCAGAGCGACACGCCCGCCAGAGATACGTCCAGCACGACCATGCTGACAAACGTGGACGCCAGCGTGATCATGGAATTCAAAAGCTGCGGCATACTCTGGCTCACCAGCTGCCGAAGCGTATCCACGTCGTTGGTGTAAACCGACATGATGTCGCCGTGGGCGTGAGTGTCAAAATATTTGATAGGCAGCGACTCCATATGGGTGAACAGCTCCACCCGGAGCCGCTTCATCGTCCCCTGGCTGACGTTTACCATGATCCGGTTGTAGCCGTAAGCGCACACGACGCCCACGGCCAGCGCCGCCGCCAGCTTCAGGAGCGCCTGCGCCAGAGGCCCGTAGTCCGGCGCGCTCTGCGCCAGAAGCGGCATCACATAGTCGTCGATGAGCCGCTGCATAAAGAGCGTCCCGCACAGCGTCGCCAGCGCGGAAAACAGGATCCCCGCCGCCACCGCCGCGCACGCTCCTTTGTAATGCTTCAGTATATAGGCGAGGACTCTGCCAAGCGAAGCAAAGCTTTCTCCGAAGCTTCGCCGATCCTTCTGTTCCTTCATATTCCTTCCGTCTCCTTTCTCTGTCTGAATGACCGTTCAGCCCGCGCCATTCGCAAAGCCGCGCTGACGCGCTGTTCCTGTTCACAGGTGCCCTGTAAACAGGAACATTCGCGGGCTCATTTGAAGTTTTGCTTCGCAAAAGGAGCCCGCTCACACCTGAATCACGTTCTCACGCCTCAAACAGCGAGTGTTTGAGGCTGATTGGAACAGTAACGGGTGCTGCTGCGCAGCTATCTTTGCTCGTGATCTGTCACTCCCGACCGGCTGAACTGTTTTCGTCAAAATCCCCGCCGCTCTTCATCTGCGCGTCGTAGATCTCCCGGTAAATGTCGTTCTTCTCCAGCAGGGCCTCGTGGGTGTCGAACCCGCTGACCTGCCCGTCCTCCAGCACGAGGATCCGGTCCGCGTCCTGCACGCTGGAGATCCGCTGGGAGATGATCAGTTTCGTCGTCCCGGGGATCCTCTTTGCAAACGCCTCCCGGATCATGGCGTCCGTGGCCGTGTCCACCGCGCTGGTGGAGTCGTCCAGGATCAGCACCTTCGGCTTTTTCAGAAGCGCTCTCGCGATACAGAGCCGCTGCTTCTGGCCGCCCGACACGTTGCTTCCTCCCTGCTCGATCCACGTCCCGTACCCGTCCGGGAATCTCCGGATAAACTCGTCGGCGCACGCCTGACGGCACGCGTCCTCGCACTCCTCCTCGGAGGCGTCCTCCTTGCCCCAGCGCAGGTTGTCGAGGATCGTCCCGGAGAACAGCACGTTCTTCTGCAGCACCACGGCCACCTGATCCCGGAGAGCTTCCAGATCGTACTCCCGCACGTCGCGTCCGCCCACCCGGACGGCTCCTTCGGTCGCGTCGTACAGGCGGCTGATGAGGCTGACCAGACTGGATTTCCCGCAGCCGGTGCCGCCGATGATCCCCACGGTCTCCCCGGCCCGGATGTGAAGGTCGATATCCCGGAGGACCGCCTCCCCGCTCCCGCTCTTGTAGGAAAAGCTCACATGGTCAAAGTCAATGCTCCCGTTTTCCACCGTTTTCACACCGGCGGCGGGCTCCTCCATGTCCGGCTCCTCCGCCAGCACCTCCGCGATCCGCTCCGCGCTGGCCGCGCTCATGGACACCATGACGAAGATCATGGAAAGCATCATAAGCGACATCATCATGCTCATGACATAGCTGAACAGCGAGGTCAGATTTCCGGTGGTCAGCGTCCCGGCCACGATGAAGTGGGCCCCGAACCACGACAGCCCGATGATGCAGCCGTACACCGCCAGCATCATGACCGGACTGTTAAAAGCCAGCAGACCCTCCGCCTTCACAAACAGCCGGTACAGATTTTCCGCCGCCTTCGTAAATTTTTCGTCCTCATATGACTCGCGGACAAACGCCTTCACCACGCGGATGCCCGACACGTTTTCCTGCACGCTGGCGTTCAGGTCGTCGTATTTCCGGAATACCTTCCGGAAGATCGGGAGCGTCCTCGTCATGATCAGCATGAGCACCGCCCCGAGAAAGACAAGCGCCGCCAGAAAGACGAGGCTCATCTTCGCGTTGATGACAAAGCACATGACCATGCTGCACACGAGCATCAGCGGCGCCCGGACCGCGATCCTGAGGATCATCTGAAACGCGTTCTGCACGTTGGTCACGTCCGTCGTCATACGGGTGACCAGCCCGGCCGTGCTGTATTTGTCGATGTTGGAAAAGGAAAACCGCTGGATATTTTCATACATGCCGTCCCGCAGGTTGCAGGCGAAGCCCGCCGAGGCCGAAGCCGCGTATCGTCCGGCCAGCACGCCGAAGCACAGGCTCAGAAATGCGAAGGCCAGCATGATCCCTCCGTACAGATACACCTTTCCCATGTCTCCCGCCTCGATCCCCTGATCGATGATGGACGCCGTGATGAACGGGATCAGGATCTCCATCAGCACCTCCAGCGCCGTAAAGACCGGGGCGAGGATCGTCGCTTTTTGATAGCCCCGGATCTGTTTTCCCAGTATTTTGATCATACCTTTTTGTCTCCTTTCTTTGACTGCTCGCTATTGATAGCAAGCTTTTATTTTGTCCAAGAAAAAACGCCCGTGCCTTCCGTTCCCGGAGCCGAAAGCGTATTCTCATTTGAGCGTATTGTAGACCTTCTGAAGCAGCGCCTTGAGCTGCTGCTGTTCCTGCCCGTCAAGTCCTGCCAGAAGCCTTCTCTCGCCTTCCTCCATGATCTCCCGCGCGTTCAGACAGAGCTTTCGACCCTCCTGCGTGATGCGCACATGCTTGACACGCCGGTCCTGCGGGTCTCCGTAGCCCTCCAGGAGCCTTTTTTTCTCCAGCCTTGCCGCGATCCCCGCCGTCGTGGACTGGGCCACATGAAAATACCGCTCCAGCTCCTTCAGCGTCGCGCTCCCGTCCTGTGTGTGGTACAGGATCAGCAGCATCTTCATCTGCGCGTGGGTAATGTCCAGCGCCTGCATTTTCTGATTGCCTTCCCGCTCCATGATATCGCTGATCCGTTTGATCAGGTCTCCGCAGTGAAGCTCTCTTTGTTCCATCTCCTTGTTCCTCCTGCTCACAGATCAAATGATAGCATTTCAAACGCAGGCTGTCAATAGCCTGCGTTTGTTTTTATCTGTGAACTTTTTGTGAAAGCTACCGGGATTCCTTCTCCAGAAGCTTGCGTCCCATCAGGACTCCCATGGCAGAAGCCATCATCAGCCCCCTCGTCCAGCCCGAAGAATCTCCCAGACAGTGCAGCCCCTGAATGTTCGTGTTCAGGTCCGTGTCCATCTTCACTTTATTGGAGTAGAATTTCAGCTCCGGGCTGTACAGAAGCGTCTCTCCGCTGGCAAAGCCCGGCACGACCTCATCCAGCATCCGGATAAACTCGATGATATTGGTCATGGCCCGGTAGGGCATGGCCGCCGTGATGTCTCCGGCCACCGCATCCTTCAGCGTGGGCTTCACGTTGGAGCGGGCCAGCTCCTTGGCCCACGTGCGCTTTCCGTCGAGGATGTCGCCGTAGCGCTGCACCAGAATATGTCCGGCTCCCAGCATGTTGGTCAGCTCTCCCACTTTCTGCGCGTAGGCGATGGGCTGATTGAAAGGCTCCGTGAAATTGTGGCTCACCAGAATGGACAGGTTGGTATTCTCGCTCTTCAGATCCTTGTAGCTGTGGCCGTTGACCACCGCCAGATCGTTGTCATAGTTCTCCTGCGCCACGAAGCCTCCGGGATTCTGGCAGAAGGTCCGGACTTTGTTTTTCCATGGCTTCGGATAGCCGATGAGCTTGCCCTCGTAGAGCACCTTGTTGACCATCTCCATCACCTCGTTGCGGCACTCCACGCGCACGCCGATGTCCACGGTGCCCGGCTTGTGGGCGATGCCGTTTTCCTGACAGACCCTCTCCAGCCAGTCCGCCCCTCTGCGTCCCGTGCCGATGACGATCTCCGGCGCGAACAGCTCCCGCGCCCCGGCCTTGTCCGCGATGCGCACGCCTCTGCAGACGCCGTCCTCCAGGATGATGTTCTCGCACTCCGTGTGGAAGAGCATCTCCACGCCCTTTTCCTGCAGATAATTCTGGATGTTCAGATAGAGCTCCTGCGCCTTCTCCGTCCCCAGATGGCGGATCGGACAGTTGACGAGCTGAAGCCCCGCCCGGATGGCGCGCTTGCGGATCTCCTTGATCTCCTCGCCCTCGTAGACGCCCTCCACATGCTCGTCCGCGCCGAACTCCAGATAGATTTTATCGGTATAGTCGATCAGCTCCTGCGCGAACTCCTCTCCGATCAGCGTGGGCAGCTCGCCGCCCACCTCGCAGGAAAGGCTCAGCTTTCCGTCGGAAAACGCCCCCGCGCCTGAAAATCCGGTCGTGATCATGCAGTTGGGCTTGCAGTTCATGCATTTTCCAGTCTCGGACTTCGGACAGTGCCGCTTGTCCACTGGCTTTCCCTTTTCCACCATAAGGATCTTTTTATCTGAATGGTTCCTCACCAGCTCCAGCGCCGTAAAAATACCGGCCGGCCCGGCTCCGATGATGATAACGTCGTAATTGTTCATATTTTCCCCGCTTTCTTACTTTTCGCTCCGCCCGCAGGCGGATTTATCTCTTTTGCTGCTGAATGTCCATAAGAACCGCTAATCAGTATAGCATATCGCTGTGATTATGCAAGGAAATTTTTACACTTTTCCGTTCAGGCTCCGCTCGGTCAGCCGGTCGTTCCGGTAGGTCAGCTTCAGGGAGAAAAACGGCGCGTCCGCGGCCAGAAGCCGAAGGAAGATCCGGTCTCCCTCCCAGAGCGGAAGACCCGTCACCTCCTCCTTCGGGATCCACCGAAGCTCCCCCTCCTCGCAGTCCATGGAGGGAGAGCCCTCCCAGCCGTTCGCCGTGTACAGGCACATATACTCGGTCGGATGGTCGTCGGAGGTGAACGTGACGATCCCGCGGAAGCGCCAGTCCGTCAGGACGACCCCCGTCTCCTCTCTCACCTCCCGGCAGAGGCATTCCTCAGGGCTCTCCCCCGGCTCGAAATGTCCTCCTACGCCGATCCATTTTCCTTCGTTCACATCATTTTTCTTTTTGATCCGATGCATCATCAGATACTTTCCGTCGCGCTCCATATAGCAGAGCGTCGTAAGCGGGCTTTTCATCCTTTGTCTCTCCTTCTCTATGTACGGGGCCTCTGCCCCGCGCCTCCTTTTACTGCGACTGGTTGATCATCGTCTCCGCGAAGATCCCGTACCCCTTGGCGGGGTCGTTGACAAACACGTGGGTCACGGCCCCTGCCAGCCTGCCGTTCTGGAGGATGGGCGACCCGCTCATCCCCTGAATGACGCCGCCGGTCAGGGCAAGCAGTTCCGGATCGGTGACTCGGAACACCATTCCCTTGTTCACGTCGTTCTCATTGAGTCGGAGCTCCTGGATCTGGATCTCGTAGTCCCGGAGCTCCCCGGAGACCGCGCTCCGGATCCACGCCCGTCCCGTCTGCACCTCCTGCTTGAACGCCACCTCGGTCTGTCCGCCGTCCAGCTCCTTGCCCAGCGTGCTCCCGGCCGCGCCGTAGATCCCCGCCGCCGTGTTTTTTTCGATGGAGCCTCTCACATGGCTGTCAGAGTAGGTGATCACGCCGCTGATCTCCCCGGGCGATCCCTTCTCGCCCCGCACGATCTCCAGGATGCTCGTGTCGTAGAGCGCTCCGCCCGCCACGTCCAGAAGCTCTCCGGTGTCCGTGTCCGTGATCCCGTGGCCCAGCGCGCCGAAGCGCCGGTCCTGGGTGATATAAGTAAGAGTCCCGATCCCCTGAATGTCGTCCTTGACCCAGATCCCCAGCTTGTAGCTGTCGTCCGCGGCCTCCACCGCGCTGACCCGCACCCGGATCTCCTGCTCGTTTCTGGACAGCTTCAGGATCATCGTGTCGGTCCGGTTTGCCTGTATGCAGGCGATCAGCTCGTCCTTCGTGCGGATCTGAAGTCCGTTGACGGCCAGAATATAGTCCCCGGCCTGCACTGCCTGATAGGCCGGTTCATAGGAAAGGCCGTCTCTGGCCTCCACCGCCGCGGTGCCGACCACATAGACGCCCTCGGTCTCCATATAGATGCCCACCGGGATCCCGCCGGGCGTCACGCGCATCCGCTTCACCACCTGCACGGACACCTCTTTGACGCCCAGATCCAGCGTCTGGGCCTCCTCCTCGTCCATGCCCACCCGGATCAGATCCGGGACGCGGGTATCCAGATACCATCGGACGTAGCCATATAACGTCAGAGCACTGATCAGGAGTGCGACGCACAGACAGGCTCGATAAATTTTCAGACGGTTCATGCAGTCACACCTTTCACGCTTTTTGGTTAGTGTCTGCACAAAACCGTCTGATTTTACTGGAAATGATTGGAAGTTTTATATTCGTGCGCCAGCTTCTTCATCTCCCGGGCGTTGTCAAGGACCGCCCCGGTGATCTGCGCGCCGCCCAGAATGCGGGCCAGCTCCTCCGTCGTCTCCTGCTCCTTGAGCTTCCGGATCCTCGTCTGCGTCACGCCGTCCTCCGCGCTCTTTTCGATGCAGTAGTGGCTGTCCGCCATGGCCGCCAGCTGGGCCAGATGGGTGATGCAGATGACCTGACGGCTCCTTCCGATGACCGCCAGCTTCTCCGATACCCTCTGGGCCGTCCGTCCGCTGATGCCCGTGTCGATCTCGTCGAAGATCACCGTGCCGATGGCGTCCTGGTCGGCCAGCACCGTCTTGATGGCCAGCATGATCCTGGACAGCTCGCCGCCGGACGCGATCTTTCCCAGCGGCTTCAGAGGCTCGCCCGGATTGGCGGATATGAGAAATTCCACGTCGTCCCAGCCGTCCGCTCCGGGCTGCTCCGTCTCCCGCACCGCGATCTCAAACCGCACGTCCAGAAAGTTAAGCTCTGAGAGCTGTTCTCTCATCTGCTCTCCGAGCCGCGAGGCCGCCCGCTCCCGGATATCGTGCGCCTGCCGGCACAGGGCGGCAAGCTCCTCCTGCGCCTCCCGAAGCTCCCGCCCGGTCCGCTCTCTGTGGAGGTCCAGATCGGCCAGAAGCTCCAGCCGCTCCCGCCGCTCTCCGGCCGCTTCGAGGATCTCCGGAATGGTCGGGCCGTATTTGGCCTTCAGATGATTGATCTGGTTGAGCCGCTCCTCCGCCCGCTGAAAGTCCTCCTCAGAAAATTCCATATCCTCCATGGATCGCTCCAGCTCCCGGTCAAAATCCGCCAGCATGGAATCCAGCTCCTGAAGCTGTCCGTTCAGCCGCTCCGCCTCTTCGTCCAGGCGCGCGATTCCCTGAAGCTCCCGGCACGCACGCCCGATCAGCTCCGACGCGGACGGCTCTCCCTCCGCGCAGAGCTGCCGCACGGCGCCCAGCGCTTCCATGATCCTGCGGCTGTTGGACATCCTGCGGTAGGACTGCTCCAGCGCCGCATCCTCCCCCTCCTGAAGTCCGGCCTCCCCGATCTCCTGAAGCTCAAACTCCAGAAGGGACTGCTCCCGCATTCTTGCGCTCTCGTCCATGGACAGACGCTCCAGCTCCTCCTTGAGCTTCCGGCACGCTTCGTACCGCTTCTTCAGCTCTTCCTTCACCTGTCCCATCTCCTGATGGGCGTACTCGTCCAGGATCTCCAGATGCTTTTTCTTGTTGAGGAGCGACTGGTGTTCGTGCTGGCCGTGGATATCGATCAGCAGAGACGCCGCCTCCTTGAGCGTCGACGCGCTGACGGTCTCCCCGTTCAGGCGGCAGATGCTCCGGGAACCGCTGATGCGGCGGGAGAGAATGATCTGCCCGTCCTCCGCGGGCGCGCCCATCTCCTCCAGCGCCTGCAGGATCCGGGGATCCTGCGTGTCAAAGACCAGCTCCGACAGGGCGTAGTCCGCGCCCTCCCGCACCAGCTCCCGGGACACCTTGCCTCCCAGCGCCATGGTCATGGAGCCGATCAGAATGGATTTTCCGGCTCCGGTCTCTCCGGTCAGTATATTGAGCCCCTCCGAAAAGTCGATCTCCGCTTCCCGGATCAGGGCGAGATTTTTCACATGCAGATGAAGCAGCAACGTTCCTACCTCCTCACTATCTTCTCCAGCGCCTCCATGACCGTGCGGGTGTCCTCCGCCGTCCGGATCGCGCACAGGATCGTGTCGTCCCCGGCGATACAGCCCACGATCTCCTTCCAGTCGATGTTGTCCAGCGCCGCGGCCACGGCCATGGCCATGCCGGACACGGTCTTGATGACCAGAATGTTCTGGGCGCAGTCCATGGAGACGAACGCCTCCCGGAGGATCCCCTCGTATTTCTCGGCCATCTTGTGATCCTGCCCGGAGAGGAGCGCGTATTTCTGCCGTCCTTCCTTTCCCGGCACCTTGGAGAGGGAGAGCTTCCGGATGTCCCGGGAGATCGTGGCCTGCGTCACCGGAAAGCCCTCCTCCTTCAGATGCTCCGAAAGCTCGTCCTGCGTCTCGATGTCATATTTCTCGATCAGCTCTATAATCTTCTCATGACGTTTCACTCTCATACTGCCATATCCTTTCTCAGCTCCGGCTCAGCTTGTTCCGGAGCACCTCCAGGAAACTGACCTGATTGATCTTCAGGATGTAGGTCACCTCCGCGGAGCGCCCGATCTCCACGTAGTCTCCCGTCCGCATGGGAATGCACGTATCCCCGTCGAAGGTGGCGCACGCCTCGTCCGGGCCGCCTCTCCTGCCCTCTCCGATCTCGATCCGGATCCGGTCCTCTCCGGAGAACACGATGCTCCGCGAGTTCAGCGTGTGGGGACAGATGGGCGTGAGCACCAGCATGGACGCCGTGGGGGAGACGATGGGGCCTCCCGCCGACAGGCTGTATCCTGTGGAACCTGTCGGCGTGGACACGATCATGCCGTCCGCCGTGAAGGAGTTCAGATACTCCCCGTTGACGTACACCTTATAATCCACCACCCGGAGGCTTCCGCACCGGTTCAGCACGATGTCGTTCAGCGCAACGTCCTCCGTGACCAGCTTTCCGCCGGAATGGACGACGCCCCGCAGCATCATGCGCTCCTCCACCGTATATCCGCCCGCGATCAGGCTGTCCAGAGCCGGCCTCACATTCTGCCGCTCGATCTCCGCCAGATAGCCGAGATGGCCCAGATTGATCCCAAGAAACGGGATGCTCCGCCCGGCCAGCTCTCTCGCCGCCCGCAGAAGCGTCCCGTCTCCGCCCAGCACAAGGATCCCGCACGTGTCGTCCGGAAGATCCGCATAGTCCTCCGTCCGCTCCTGCTCCCCGGCCCGGATGACGCCCTTTGCGCCCTTCTGCTCCAGATAGTCCCTCACCCCGCGGGCCAGCTCCAGATTCTCGTCCTTGTCGCTGTTCGCAATGATATAAAATGTCTTCGTCCGCATATCACAACACCTGGTGGGCCTGCTCCACGACGGCCTTTGGATCCACCGGCGCGCTCTCCCCTCGCGTTCCTTCCTCATGATTCTTTAGATGCGCCAGATACTCGATGTTCCCCTCGGGCCCCTTGATGGGGGAAAATTCCAGATTTTCCACGGTAAAGCCCAGCTCCTTCGCGTAGGCGAGCACCCGCTCGATCACCTGCAGGTGAACGGCCCTGTCCCGCACCACGCCTTTTTTTCCCACCTGCTCCCGCCCGGCCTCAAACTGGGGCTTGATGAGCGCCACCACCTGACCGTCCGGCGACAGGAGCGCCTTCACCGGCTCCAGCACCTTTGTCAGCGAGATGAACGCCACGTCGATGGACGCGAACTCCACCGGCTCTCCGATCTGCTCCGGCGTCACGTACCGGATGTTGGTCTTCTCCATGCAGACGACCCGTTCGTCCTGCCGAAGCTTCCACGCCAGCTGCCCGTTTCCCACGTCCACCGCGTACACCTTCCGCGCCCCGTTCTGGAGCATACAGTCCGTAAATCCGCCCGTGGAGGCGCCCACGTCCATGCACACCCGGTCCGTCAGCGACACGTCAAAATGACTCATGGCCTTCTCCAGCTTCAGGCCGCCCCGGCTCACGTATTTGAGCGGCGTTCCCTTCACCTCGATGACCGCTTTCTCCGAAAACGAGGCTCCGGCCTTGTCCTCCCTCTGCCCGTCCACGAACACGTTTCCGGACATGATGATGGCCTTGGCCTTCTCTCTGGACTCCGCCAGTCCCCGCTCCGTCATCAGAACGTCCAGCCTTGTCTTCATAACCTCCCCGCTCCTTTCAGCACGTAATGTATTTCTCGATGATCCGCTTGGTCACGGACTCGGCGTCGATGCCCACCTCTTCATAGAGGAGAGCCACATTTCCATGCTCCACATACTCGTCGGGAAGCGTCACGCACAGCGTCCTGACCGGAAGCTCTTTCTCCGTCAGGTAAGCTCTCACCTTCTCGCCGTAGCCGCCGCTGGCTACATTTTCCTCCAGCGTCACGAACAGCCGGTGGCTTCCCGCCAGCTCGTCCAGCACGTCCGTGTCGATGGGCTTTACGAACCGGGCGTTGACCAGTGTGCAGCTGTAGCCGATCTCCTTTAGCTTCCGGCGGACCTGCTCCGCGGTCTTCACCATGCTGCCCACCGCCAGAAGCGCGATATCCTCCTCCTCGTAGACGATCTCGCTCTTTCCGTACACGATGGGACATCGGAACTCCTTCAGCCCGTCGTACGCCTCCCCTCTCGGGTAGCGCAGCGCGATGGGGCCGTCAAACTCCACCGCGAATTTCAGCATGTCCGACAGCTCCCACTTGTTCTTGGGAGCCATGATATGCATGTTCGGGATGCTGGACAGATAGGACAGGTCGAAGATGCCCTGGTGGGTCTCCCCGTCGCTGCCCACGAGGCCCGCCCGGTCGATGGCGAACACGACGGGCAGGTTCTGGATGCACACGTCGTGCAGCACCTGATCGTACGCCCTCTGCAGGAAGGAGGAGTAGACCGCGAAGATCGGCCGCATCCCTCCCGCCGCCAGTCCGGCCGCAAACGTCACCGCGTGCTCCTCGGCGATCCCCACGTCGAAAAACCGGTCCGGATAAAGGTTCTTGAACCGCTTGAGGCCCGTCCCGTCGGGCATGGCCGCCGTGATGGCCACCACCTTGTCGTTGCGCTGCCCAAGCTTCACCATGCAGGTGGAAAACACATCCTGATAGTTGGCTTTCTTTCTCTTGTTCAGCGGCAGGCCGGTCGCGATGTCGAAGGGTTCCGCCCCATGGAATCTGGCCGGATGGCGCTCCGCCGGGGCGTATCCCTCTCCCTTTCTCGTCAGCACATGGACGAGGACCGCTCCCCTGACGCGCTTTGCCTGCGCGAACACATCCATGAGTTTTCCCACGTCGTGGCCGTCCACCGGCCCCAGATAGGTCACGCCCATATCCTCGAAAAACATGCCCGGGATGAACAGCTGCTTGATGCCGCTCTTGGTCTTTTTTAATTGGTTGGCCAGGTGAACGCCCCCGGGAATCCGGTTCAGAGACTGCTCTACGCCGGTCTTGAAGCTGGTATACCGCTCGTTGGTCCGAAGCCCGTTCAGATATTCGGACATGCCGCCCACGTTCTCCGCGATGGACATATTGTTGTCGTTGAGCACGATGATGAAATTTTTCCTGAGCAGGGACGCGTTGTTCAGCGCCTCGTAGGCCATCCCGCCCGTCAGCGCGCCGTCGCCGATGACCGAGATCACATACCCGCTCTCTCCCAGCAGGTCTCTGGCCGCCACCAGACCGATCCCGGCCGAGATGGACGTGGAGCTGTGGCCCGTGTCAAAGCAGTCGCAGTCGCTCTCCTTGCGCTTCGGAAAGCCGCTCATGCCGCCGTACTTGCGCAGCTCGTCAAAGCCGGCCTTGCGCCCGGTCAGAAGCTTGTGGGTGTAGGCCTGATGTCCCACGTCCCACACCACCTTGTCCTTCGGGAAATCAAAGCACAGGTGGAGCGCCATCGTAAGCTCCACCACGCCCAGATTGGAGGCCAGATGGCCGCCGGTCCGGCTGATCTTCTCCACGAGAAAGCTCCGGATCTCCTCCGCCAGAAGCCGGTACTCCTCCGGGGGGATCTGTTTGATATCGCCTGCCTGATCGATCTTCTCCAAAACCATAACGTCACTCCTACTTCTCTCTGTAGATCAGAGACTTTATCAGCTCCGTCAAAAATTCGTTTCTGCCCGGAAGCGCGCCGAGGCGCTCAAGCGCCCTCTGCGAGATCTCCTCCACGTCCGCGGACGCCTGATCGACGCCCCGGAGGGTCACATAGGTCGTCTTCTCGTTCCGGTCGTCGCTGCGGATTGGCTTGCCCAGCGTCTCCATCGTGCTGGTCACGTCAAGAATGTCGTCCCGGATCTGGAACGCCAGTCCCACGTCGGAGGCGATCCGCTCCGCCGTCTCCACCTGCCCGTCGGACGCCCCGGCCAGCACCGCGCCGATCATCATGGACGCCTCGAGGAGCGCGCCGGTCTTGAGCTCATAGATAAAGTCCAGCCGGTCCTGCGAGACGGCGTGTCCCGTGGACTGTACGTCCACCACCTGCCCGCCGATCATGCCGTAGATCCCCGCCTTGCGGGCCAATATCTGAAGGGCCCTCGCCGTGCGTTTCGGATCCCCGCCACAGTCGAACGCCCCCGCGGCCGTCTCAAACGCGTAGTTCAAAAGGGCGTCTCCGGCCAGCACGCCCATGGCGTGCCCGAACTTTGCGTGGGTGGTCAGCTTCCCTCTCCGGTACTCGTCGTTGTCCATGGCCGGAAGGTCGTCGTGGACGAGAGAGTAGGTGTGGATCATCTCTATGGCCGCCATGAACGGCTCGATCGCCTTTCCGTCCCCGCCGAAGAGCCGGTAGGTCTCCAGCATCAGGAGCGGCCGCAGCCGCTTTCCTCCCGCCGTCACGCTGTAATTCATCGCCTCCATGATCTCTCTCTGGGGGCCCTCCTCCCGGGGCAGGAACCGTTCCACCGTCTCCCGCACCTGCGACGTCCTCACCACCAGTTCCTCATGAAAATTCATGTGTCTGTCCCTCCTCGTCGATCTGAAGCATCCGCTTCTCCACATGGTCGATCTTCTCGTTGCAGAGCTTGAGAAGCTGCATTCCCTCCTGATACAGAGAGAAGGATTCCTCCAGCGTCACGTCCTTCTCCTGAAGCTTTCCCAGAAGCCCTTCGATCCGCTCAAAGGCCTCCTCCAGCCGGAACTCCTCCGGCTTCCGCTCCGTCTCCTTCTTTCCCATAGATCACCCGTTCCTTTCCGCCGCCCTGCACTCCTCCGCCCGGGCCGTCACCGTCCCGTCGGTCACATGGATCGTCAGCCGGTCGCCGGCCGTTACCTGCCCGATGCTCCTGAGCGCTTTCCCGTCCTCTGTCTCCGTGTAGGAATATCCCTGGCTGAGCTTCCTCAGAGGCGAGCAGCCTTCCAGCCTGCCCGCCAGCAGCTCCAGCCGGTGCCGCCGCTCCCGGAGCGTTCTTTCGACCGTCTGGGAGAGCCGGTCCGTCAGCTCCGCCGCGTACATCCGCTTCTCCCGGAGCCGGTACGCGGGGCTTTGCTGCTGCAGACGGGCGTGCAGATACTCCGCCCGGCCTCTGGCAAGCAGAAGCTTTTGCTCCACCCGGTCCGCCAGCTGGTTCCGGTAGATCTCCAGATTGCCCGTCAGCGTCCGGTAGTCCGCCACGGCCAGCTCCGCCGCGGCCGACGGGGTCGGGGCTCTTAAGTCCGCCGCGTAGTCGGCGATCGTCGTGTCCGTCTCGTGGCCCACCGCCGAGATCACCGGCGTCCGGCACTCAAAGATGGCCCGCGCCACCGCCTCCTCGTTGAACGCCCACAGATCCTCGATGGAGCCGCCGCCCCGTCCGACGATGATCACGTCCACGCCGTAGTCGTCCAGCGTCCGGATGCCCCGGACGATGCTCTCCGCCGCCCGCTCTCCCTGCACCAGCGCCGGGTAGAGGATGAGCTGCACATAAGGATTTCTTCGGTGGGAAATGTTCATGATGTCCCGGACGGCCGCCCCGGTAGGAGCGGTCACGACGCCGACGGTCCGGCTGTAAAACGGGATGGGCCGCTTATATTCCTGAGCGAACATGCCCATCTCCTCCAGCTCCCTCTTCAGACGCTCGTACTTAAGATAGAGGTCGCCCTCGCCGTCCGGCACGATCTCCCTTGCGTAGAGCTGGTATCTGCCGTCCCTCTCATAGACGCTGACGCTGCCGAGGACGATGACCTTCTGTCCCTCCTGCATCCGGAAGCCAAGCCCCGCGCGCCGGTCGCCCGCGAACATGACGCAGGCGATGGCCCCGGTCCCGTCCTTCAGGGAGAAATAAAGGTGCCCCGACGTGTGGTATTTACAGTTGGACACCTCGCCCTTCACATAGATGCGGTTCAGCATAAAATCCTGAACGAACATATTTTTAATATAGGCGTTGACCTGTCCTACGGAATATACGTTTTTCGCCATCTCTCATCGTTCCGTCAGCTTGCCCAGCACGCCGTTCACAAAGGCGGGAGACTCGTCCCCGCCGAATTTTTTCGCCAGCTCCACGGCCTCGTTGATGGCGACCCGCTCGGGGATGTCCTCGTCGCATTTCATCTCGTAAGCCGCCAGCCGAAGCACGGTCAGATCCACCTTGTTCATGCGGGAAAGCTTCCATCCTTTGGACGCCTCCTCCAGCATGGCGTCCAGCTTCGGAAGCTGCTCCACGATCTTTTCGTATTTTCCGGCGATGTAGGCCTCGTCCTCAGGACTCACCTGCTGCTCCTCCTTCATGTCGTCCACATACAGGCCGACCTGCTCCGCCATCTCCTCCTGCCCGTTAAATTCCACGCGGAACAGCAGCTGGAAAATATGCTCTCTCAGTTCTCGTCTCTTCATTCTGTCCTCCCAAACCGGGCGGCTCCCGCACGGGAGCCTGCGCCCGTGACGGCGGCGGTCCGCCGCCGCGCATGTCATATTCGCATATACAACGACGTTCAGCACGCGCCATTCGCAAAGCCGCGCTGACGCGCTCCCCGCCGCTTGCGCGGCTGGGAGCTACGATTCACAGCCCTCCGCCCCCATGCGCACTCGTCGCCTCTGCGAGGCTCCAGTCCCGCTCCTTCGGAGCTAAGACTGCTTATGGGGGCGAAGTTCCTGCTTCGCAGGCTCGATATGGGTCTGCAGCCAGCCTCTTACATGCGAGCATGACGAGTCTGTCCGCAGCTCCATATCGGCTGTGAATCGTAACGTTATCGTTCCAAATATAGTAAAAGGATGCCGGAAAGGCACCCTTTTCCATCCGTCCTGACCTGATTTACTCCAGCACGATGCCGGCCACCCGGACATTCACCTCGGACACCTTCATGCCGGTCATGTTCTCAATGGCGGCTTTCACCTTGTCCTGCACGACGCCGGACACCTTGAGGATATTCGCTTCAAACTGCAGGTTCAGCGTCAGATCCACCCTGACGTCCGCGTCGGTCACGTCCACCTTCACGCCCTTGGAGAGATTTTTCATTCCCATCATGGCCACGAGCTCGTTCTTGATGTTGCCCGCCATGGACGCGACTCCCCTCACCTCGGTGGCCGCCATGCCCGCGATGATCGCCACGACCTCGTCCGCGATCCGGACCTCGCCTCTGTCCCCGTCTATCTTCAATACATGTGTGGCCCTGTCGATTTTTTCCATCCCATATACCTCCTGAACTATGACATTTTCGTATACGTACGTTACTGTTCACAGCTTTTCCTAGTGTCAGTATATCAAAACTCACTGGTTTTGAAAAGGGGGAATTTCAGCCCCGCAGTTACGATTCGCAGCCGATATGGAGCCCCGCAGAGGCGACGACTGCGCATGGGGGCGGAGGGCTGTGAATCGTATCCCCTGCACTCTCCCGTCAGCGTCCAAACTCGGAAAGCTTCAGTCCCTCGTTCCGGTCCAGCGTCATGCCGATGCTCCAGCTGTTGATCCACAAAAGCAGCGGACGGCCTTTGAGGTCGCGGATCTTTTTCATGTCGGACGTGCCGTTGATCTGATCCATGTCGATCTGCGGATTTTCGATCCAGCGGATGTGCTCATAGGGCAGATTTTCCAGAAGGATCTCCACGTTGTACTCGTTGTTCAGACGGTATTTCAGCACGTCGAACTGCAGGACGCCCACCACGCCCACGATGATCTCCTCCATGCCGGTGTTGTACTCCTGGAAGATCTGGATGGCTCCCTCCTGGGCGATCTGCTCGATGCCCTTGACGAACTGCTTTCTCTTCATGGTGTCCACCTGACGCACCCTCGCGAAATGCTCCGGCGCGAAGGTGGGGATCCCCTCGTACTGGATCCGCTTTCCCGGCATACAGACCGTATCTCCGATGGAGAAAATGCCCGGGTCGAACAGGCCGATGATGTCCCCGGCATACGCCTCCTCCACGATCTTGCGGTCCTGCGCCATCATCTGCTGGGGCTGGGACAGGCGGATCTTTTTATTGTCCTGCACATGGAGCACCTCCATGCCCGCCTCGAATTTGCCGGAGCAGATACGCATGAACGCGATCCGATCCCGGTGGGCCTTGTTCATGTTCGCCTGGATCTTGAAGATAAAGCCCGAAAACTCCTCCTTCATAGGGTCGATGAGCCCCACGTCGGCCTGCCGCGGCAGCGGGGACGTGGTCATCTTAAGGAAATGCCGGAGGAAGATCTCCACGCCGAAGTTGGTCAGCGCCGAGCCGAAAAACACCGGCGAAAGCTCGCCCTTGTCCACCAGCTCCTGATCGAACTCCGCGCTGGCTCCGTCCAGAAGATCGATCTCCTCCTCCAGCTTCTCCTTCTGGCCCTCTAAAAGCACGCCTTCCGCCTCGTCCAGAGAGAGCACCCGGTCCTCGCCCTCCTTCGTTCCCTTCTCGGTGTCGGAGAACACGTGGATCCTGCGGGCGCTGCGGTCGTAGACGCCCTTAAATTCCTTTCCGGAGCCGATGGGCCAGTTGACCGGGCAGGTGGCGATCCCCAGCTCCTTCTCGATGTCGTCCAGAAGCTCGAAGGTGTCCATGGCGTCCCGGTCCATCTTGTTGATGAACGTAAAGATCGGGATGTGCCGCATGACGCACACCTTGAACAGCTTTCTCGTCTGGGCCTCCACGCCCTTGCTCCCGTCGATGACCATGACCGCCGAGTCCGCCGCCATCAGCGTCCGGTAGGTATCCTCGGAGAAATCCTGATGTCCCGGCGTGTCGAGAATGTTGATGCAGTAGTTGTCGTAGTTAAACTGAAGGACTGAGGAGGTCACGGAGATTCCTCTCTCCTTTTCGATCTCCATCCAGTCCGACACCGCGTGCCGGGCCGTCGCCTTCCCCTTGACCGATCCGGCCAAATTGATGGCCCCTCCATATAATAAGAACTTTTCCGTCAGCGTCGTCTTTCCCGCGTCAGGATGCGAAATGATCGCAAACGTCCGTCTCTTCTCTATCTCTTTCTTCCAATCTGCCACGATGCTCCTCCTCGTCGTTCCGTATTTCAGACAAGCCTTCGGATCCGCTCCGCCGCCTGCGCATGAACACGCTCTAGTATAGGGGAAAACGAAAGCGTTTGTCAAGGAAGGACGCGCCCCGCCGTCAGCGCCAGCGCCGAGCGCGGGGCCATAACGATCCGCGCAGGGTCGTTCACAGCGGGCGCGTCCCCGTCCGGGATCCCTCTCTCCAGATACCGTCCGGATGTGTCCGCCGCCACGCGCCACGCCATGCCCTCGGGCAGCGCGGGCAGGGAAACGCTCTGTTCCTCCCAGAACACGTTGAGCGCCAGGCAGACCACGTCGTCCGCCGTATCGTCCGGAGTCCGCCCGGCATAGATCACCATAAGCACGTGCGAGCCGGTATCCGGCACGAGGATCTCCGGAAGCCCGAAGGAGCAGCGCCCGGAAAAGCTCCGGATCACGGCGTGCTCCTTCCGGAACCGGATCAGATATTTCACATACGCAAAATGCTCTCTGTTTCTCTCAAGATCGCCCCAGTCAAGCCACGAGATCTCGTTGTCCTGACAGTAGGCGTTGTTGTTGCCGCGCTGGGAGTTTAAAAACTCGTCCCCGGCCAGAAACATGGGCGTGCCCCGGCTCAGAAGCAGCGCCGTCATGGCGTTCTTCGCCATCCGGCGGCGGAGCGACAGCACGTCCTCCCGGTCTGTCTCCCCCTCCTCGCCGCAGTTCCAGCTCCGGTTGTCGTCGCTGCCGTCCGTGTTGTTCCATCCGTTGGCCTCGTTGTGCTTCCGGCTGTAAGCGTACATATCCCACAGCGTGAAGCCGTCGTGGCAGTTCAGGAAATTGACCGACGCGTTATGGCCCCGGTACTTCGGATCGTACATGTCCGGCGAGCCTGTGATCCGCTCCGCCGCCGTCCGGAGAAGTCCCAGATCGCCCTTCAGATAATTTCTCATATCGTCCCGGTACCGCCCGTTCCACTCTGCCCAGCGGTTCCACGCGGGAAAGCTTCCCACCTGATAAAGTCCGCCCGCGTCCCACGCCTCGGCGATGAGCTTCACGTCCCGAAGGATCGGGTCAAAGGCCAGACTTTGCAGCAGAGGCGGCTTGCTCATGGGCGATCCATCCTCGTTGCGCCCGAGGATGCTGGCCAGATCGAAGCGGAAGCCGTCCACATGGTAGGCCGTGGTCCAGTACCGCAGGCACTCTATGATCATCTGCTGGACGATGGGGTGGTTGCAGTTCAGCGTATTTCCGCAGCCGCTGAAATTGTAATAGTAGCCGTCCGGCGTCAGCATATAGTAAATATTGTTGTCAAAGCCCTTGAACGAGATGCACGGCCCCAGCTCGTTGCCCTCCGCCGTGTGGTTGAACACCACGTCGAGGATGCATTCGATGCCGTTGTCGTTCAGCGCCTTGATCAGCGTCTTGAGCTCCGTCCCCTCCCGGTTGTACTCCACCGTCCCGGCATAGCTGGTGTTGGGCGCAAAAAAGCTGACCGTATTGTAGCCCCAGTAGTCCATGACCTGCCTGCCGTCCACGATCCGGCTGTCCTTCATCTCGTCAAACTCAAAGATCGGCATGAGCTCCACCGCGTTAACGCCCAGCTCCTTTAAGTAGGGGATTTTTTCCATCAGTCCCGCGAACGTGCCCGGATGCTCCACCCCCGACGAGCCGTGTCTGGTAAAGCCCCGCACATGGAGCTCGTAGATCACCAGGTCTTCCATGGGGATCAGCGGATTTCTGTCCTTGCCCCAGTCGAAGGTGTCCTTCACCACCCGCGCCTTATAGAAATGTCCCTCGTTTTTCTTGCCCCAGACGCTCTGCCCGGTGACCGCCTTGGCGTAAATATCGAGAAGAATCTTGTCTTTGTCGAACAGAAGCCCCTTCGCCGGGTCGTACGGGCCGTCCAGCCGGTACGCGTACTCAAACTCCTCCACGTCCAGTCCGAAGACGATCATGGAGTAGACCTTGCCGATCCGGTAGTGCTCCGGAAAAGGCAGCACCGCATAGGGGACCTCCTCCGTCCGACGGAACAGGAGCAGCTCGCACCGGGTTGCCCCCATGGAGTGCACCGTAAAATTGACGCCGCCCGGGATCGCTCTGGCTCCGTTCAGCTCATAGATCCCCGGCCGCACCTCAAAGCCCGCCACCTCGTCCAGCGGTTCCATATGGATCAGGTTCCCCGTGGGGCTGATCACGTTGTGTGTTCTCATGCGTTTCCCTCCGTCTTCTGATGCTCCCCCGTCCGCCGCCCGCGCCGGCCTCCAAAAACACTGACGGCGCAGCCCGAAGGCTGCGCCGCCCCTGCGCTTTGCCGCTCCGTCAGCCGAAATAGCTCACTCCGGACTCAAAGATCTTCATATCCTGCTCGCCGTAGATGTTGATCGCCACCGAGTCGCCTCTGCGCTCGCTGTGGGCCATCTTTCCGAAAACGCGGCCGTCGGGACTTGTGATGCCCTCGATGGCGGCGTAGGAACCGTTCACGTTCCACTCCTCGTCCATGGTGGGCGTCCCTTCCGGATCCACGTACTGCGTGGCCACCTGGCCGTTGGCAAACAGCCGGTCGATCCACTCCTTCGGGGCCACGAAACGTCCCTCGCCATGGGAGGCCGGATTGACATAGACGCCGCCCAGCTTAGCCTTCGCAAGCCACGGGGACTTGTCGCTCACCACCTTCGTGCAAACCATCTTGGAGATGTGGCGGTTGATCGTGTTGAAGGTCAGCGTCGGGGAGTCCTCCGTCTGTCCTGCGATCTCGCCGCCCGGCACGAGCCCCAGCTTGATCAGCGCCTGGAAGCCGTTGCAGATGCCCAGCGCCAGACCGTCGCGCTCGTTCAGAAGCTTCATGACCGCCTCCCGGATCTTCTCGTTCTGGAAGGCCGTCGCGAAGAATTTGGCAGAGCCGTCCGGCTCGTCGCCCGCCGAGAAGCCTCCCGGGAACATGATGATCTGGGCCTGCGCAATAGCTTTCTCAAAGGCGTCCACCGACTCCCGGATGTCGCCGCCGCTTAAGTTTTTGAACACCTTCGTCACCACGTCGGCCCCGGCCCTCTGGAACGCCTTCGCGCTGTCGTACTCGCAGTTGGTTCCCGGGAAGACCGGGATAAAGACCGTCGGTCTCGCGACCTTATGACGGCATACATAGACGCTGTCCGCCTTGTAAACCGGCGTATCGAGCGTTCGGTCGTCCTTCACGGCCACGGTCGGGAACACCTTCTCCAGCGTGCCCTTCCACGCCTCCAGCGCCTCGTCCGTGGAGATCGACACATTTCCGTAGGAGAAGCCGCTCTCCGTCACCTCGCCGATCAGCGTGTAGGTGATGGCCAGCTCGCCCTGCCGTCCGTCGGGCACCTCCGCCACGATGGAGCCGAAGCCCGGCGCGAACGCGTCCCTCGGATCCAGATTGTGCTCGAGCTTCACGCCCAGCCGGTTTCCGAAAGCCATCTTGCTGACCGCCGGGACGATGCCGTGTCCGTCCAGCGCATAGGCCGACAGGATCCGGCCCGCCTTCACGTCCTCAAAGAATTTGCCGTATTGATCGCACGCCTGTCCGTAATCCGGCAGATCGTACTTATCCCGGTCGAGCCGCAGGAGCACCAGCTTGCTGCCCGGCCTTTTCAGCTCCGGCGTCAGGATCGTCCTGTCGCTGGCGATATCCACCGCGAAGGATACCAGCGTCGGCGGCACGTCGATGTCGTTGAACGTGCCGGACATGCTGTCCTTTCCTCCGATGGACGGAAGCCCGAAGCCAAGCTGCGCGCTGTACGCGCCCAGAAGCGCCGCAAAGGGCTGGCTCCAGCGGTGCGGATCCTCCGTCATCCTCCGGAAATACTCCTGGAACGTGAAGCGGATCTTCCGGTAATCGCCTCCGGCAGCCACGATCCTTGCCACCGACTCCAGTACCGCGTAGACCGCTCCGTGATACGGCGACCAGCTGGACAGGTACGGATCGAAGCCGTAGCTCATCATGGTGACCGTGTCGGTCTTTCCTTCCAGAACAGGCAGCTTCGCCACCATGGCCTGCGTCTCGGTCAGCTGGTATTTTCCGCCGTAGGGCATCAATACGCTGCCCGCGCCGATGGAGCCGTCGAACATCTCCACAAGCCCCTTCTGGGAACACACGTTGAGATCTTTAAGCGTCTCCAGCCATTTCTCCCGGACGTCGCCCACCTCTTTTCTCTCAAAATACCGCTCCGTCTCGGAAGGCATGTCCACAGCCACGCTGGTCTCCTGATGCGCGCCGTTGGTGTCCAGAAACGCGCGGGAAATGTTGACGATCTCTTTTCCTCTCCACTTGAGCACGAGCCTCGGCTCCTCGGTCACCTCGGCCACGCACACCGCCTCGAGATTCTCCTCGGAGGCGTATTTCATGAACGCGTCCACGTCCTTCGGGTCCACCACCACGGCCATGCGCTCCTGGGACTCGGAGATGGCAAGCTCCGTGCCGTCCAGACCCTCGTACTTCTTTGGGACCTTGTCCAGATCCACCACCAGCCCGGCCGCCAGCTCCCCGATGGCCACGGACACGCCGCCTGCGCCGAAATCGTTGCACTTTCTGATGAGCCGCGTCACCTCCGGACGGCGGAACAGTCTCTGGATCTTGCGCTCCGTGGGCGCGTTTCCTTTCTGCACCTCGGCGCCGCACGTCTCGATGGATGCCTCCGTGTGCACCTTGGAGGAGCCGGTGGCTCCGCCGCAGCCGTCGCGTCCGGTCCGGCCTCCCAGCAGGATGATGATGTCGCCGGGGTCGGACGTCTCGCGGATCACGTCTTTTCTCGGGGCGGCTCCCATGACCGCGCCGATCTCCATGCGCTTGGCCACATAGTCGGGATGATAGATCTCCTTCACATAGCCGGTGGCCAGACCGATCTGGTTGCCGTAGGAGCTGTAGCCGCTGGCCGCGCCGCGCACCAGCTTCTTCTGGGGCAGCTTGCCCTTGAGCGTCTCCGCCGCGGAGACGGTGGGGTCGGCCGCGCCGGTCACGCGCATGGCCTGATAGACGTAGGTGCGGCCCGACAGGGGGTCGCGGATGGCTCCGCCCAGGCAGGTGGCCGCGCCTCCGAAGGGCTCGATCTCCGTAGGATGGTTGTGGGTCTCGTTTTTAAAGTTGACCAGCCACTCCTCGGTCTTTCCGTCGATCTCCACGGGAACTACGATGGAGCAGGCGTTGATCTCGTCGGACTCCTCCTGATCCTGGAGCTTTCCTTCTTTTTTCAGTTTCCGCATGGCCATGAGCGCCAGATCCATCAGGCAGATGAACTTGTCGTCCCGCCCTTTGAAGATCTCCCGGTGATCCGCCTCGTACTGCTCGTACGTCCTGCGGATGGGCTCCTGATAATAGCCTTCCCCGAACGTCACGTCCTTAAGCTCCGTGGAGAAGGTCGTATGGCGGCAGTGGTCGGACCAGTAGGTGTCCAACACCCGGATCTCGGTCATGGACGGATCCCTCTGCTCCTCCTTCCGGAAATAATTCTGGATGTGCAGGAAATCCTTGAAAGTCATGGCCAGATTCAACGAACTGTAAAGGCCGCGCAGCTCCTCCCCGGACATGTCCCGGAAGCCGTCGAAGATCTTCACGTCCGCGGGCTCCTCAAAGACCGTCACCAGCGTGTCCGGCTTGACCATGCCGGTCTCTCTGGAATCCACCGGGTTGATGCAGAACGATTTGATGGCGGACAGCTCCGCCTCCGTCGCCGCGCCTTCGATCACATACACCGTCGCCGTGCGAATCACCGGCTCCTCCGACGGGTTCAGAAACTGCACGCACTGCACGGCGGAGTCCGCTCTCTGGTCGAACTGGCCCGGCAGGTACTCCACGCCGAACACCGCCGCTCCCGGCGCGGTCTCAAAGCTCTCCTTGTACAGCACGTCCACGGGCGGCTCCGAGAACACGGTCCTGCACGCTCTCTCAAAAGTCTCCTCGCCGATGTTCTCCACATCGTAGCGGATCAGCACCCGCACTCCCGTCACGGTCCCGATGCCGAGATAGCTTCTGATCTCCTCCTGAAGCTCCCTCGCCTTGACTGCGAACTCCTGTTTCTTTTCCACAAAGACGCGTCTTACCATGCTCTCTACCTCCATTGATCTCTATGTATTCTCTAAAGCCTCCGGCAGACAGGACAGCGCGCGCGTTTTCGCGCCCTCTCCTGCCCGCCGACAGCTTCATCATACCACACTTCTTATAATTAGTAAATTTAATAGATATAAAATCTTTTATTATTTATACTAATGAATTTTCATCCTATCACACAGCAAAACAGGCGCCCCGGATCCGGAACGCCTGCCTCCTTCTTTATGCGTGCTGCTTCACGTAAGCCGCCACCGCGCTGTCAAACCCTTTGATGTGCTTGTACAGCCACTCGATGACATTTTTGTTCACCGCGGCCACGAACGCGTCGGACGGCCCTTCCTCGTCCTCCAGCATCTCGTGGAGCTCGGACACGGCCTTTTTGAACGCCTCGTGCTGCTCTCTGTGCTCGGGAAGCTGCGGATAACAGACTTCCTCCTGAAGCTTCTCCTCCGCTCCGAAGTGAAATTCCGTATAATCGCTCAAGTAGTCCAGCATCTTGATCGCTTCCAGCTTGCCGCCTCCGTTCTCGCAACAGACTACCAGCTTGTTGATCTTGTCGATCAGCTCCTTATGCTGGGAGTCGATCATCTCGTTGCCCGTCACGAGGCTCTGATCAAATTCTGCGTGCATGACAGTTTCCTCCTTTAAATCCAATATTGATATTGTCTATCACTGCTCCTCTTATTTATACCACGTTTTTTGCCATATTGCCAGTACCGGAGGCGCAGATTGCGAAAAAAAGCGGCCGTCCGCCTGCGGCTTTCCCGGCAGCCGCTTGCAGGGCGTATCGCAGGATTCTCCGCCTGCGGCGGGTCGCTTAAGCGACATGATTCCGATCCGCCGCAGTGCGATCCCGCGGGGCGTCTTTTTGTGCAATAGGAAATTCGGAGGAATTTCCTATCGCATAAAAAAAGAGAAAAACCGATACGATCAGTCTTTCTCTCTACAAGCACGAGACGGGATTCGAACCCGCGGCCCCCACCTTGGCAAGGTGGTGCTCCACCCCTGAGCCACTCGTGCAAAGCTGAATGCTCCGCCGCTGTATCAGCGACAATAAGTATTGTACTTGAACAGTCCGCTTTTGTCAAGACAGAATCTCAAATTTTTTCGCTGTCGTTCAGGATCGTCAGGCTTCCCACATAAATGTAGTTCTGAAATTCCTTCTCCACAATGCTGTCCAGCTTCTGGTATTCCAGATCGAACCACAGCTCCTCGGCCGTCACCAGCATGTGAGCCAGCGCGACGCCCGCGTCGAACAAGTTAAAATCCTGCTGGAGCCGGTAGCCGACGACGCCCGGCTTTCTGACAAACAGATGGATCCGCCCGTCCGTCGCCACAAAATGCCACGGCTGCAGGTTCATGGCCGAGGGAGCCAGCCTGGCGGCTTCCAGAAGCTTCCGCTGCACTTTGCCGAACTCGCCGCGGATCGTCACCAGACGCTTCAGCTCCGTGCGCCGGAAATCCTCGTACCTCCGCTCCAGAGGCTCCGCCGGATAGCCGAACGCCATGATCATCACCAGCTCCAGCTCCCGCTCCTCATCGTTTTTCAGCTTCGCTCCGCCCTGATAGCAGCTTCCGATCCCCCGGGTGTGCAGATACAGGGCGAGCTGCTCCATGAGGCATCCCGCGTTTTTCCGGTAATCCTCGCAGATCTCCGAGTAGAGCGCCACATAGTAAGGCGCTCTGACCCGGAACAGGCCCTTCAGCCTCCGGTCCGCTCCGTTTAAGATCTTCCACTTCACGCGGATATCCGGGCGGATGCCGATGGCGTCCTCCTCAAACCTTCCGATCTTCTCCAGGATCTTGCCGCTGATCTCGTCCTCTCTGTATTTCCGGACAGATTTTCTCCGGAAAATCGCTTCATATGGTGTCATGCTCCCGTCAGTCCTTCCATCTCATCCAGGTACGCGCCGAAGATCCTCAGCGCGTCCTCCACCGGTTCCCTCTGCTCCATATCCACTCCCGCCATGCGCAGAAGCTCCAGCGGGTACGCCGAGCTTCCGCCCTTCAGGAAACGTTTGTAATCCTCCACCGCCGGCGCGCCCTTCTCGAGGATCCGTCCGGACAGGGCGATGGCCGCCGAAAATCCGGTGGCATACTGGTACACGTAAAACGGCGTGTAAAAATGGGGGATCCTCGCCCATTCCATCTCGATCTCCCGGTCCACGCACACCTGCTCCCCAAAATAATCCCGGTTCAGCCCGTAGTAGACGCTGCACAGCCGCTCGGCCGTCAGCGTCTCCCCGGCCTCCTGAAGTCCGTGGGCGATCTTTTCAAACTCCGCGAACATGGTCTGGCGGTACAGCGTCGTCCGGAACTGCTCCAGAAAATAGTTGATCAGATACGCCCTCTGCTTCGGATCCTCCGCCTTTCCGATCAGATGGCGGATCAGAAGCGCCTCGTTGCACGTGGACGCCACCTCGGCCACGAAGATCTTGTATCCGGCGTAGACGTACGGCTGATGTTCATCCGAATACCACGAGTGCAGCGCGTGCCCCATCTCGTGGGCCAGCGTGAACACGTCGTTCAGATTTCCCTGATAGTTCAGCAGCACGTACGGGTGCGTGCCGTAGGCTCCCCAGGAATACGCTCCGCTTCGCTTTCCCTGGTTCTCGTACACGTCGATCCAGCCGTTCTCGAAGCCGTCTTTCAAAAGCCCCAGATATTCGTCGCCCATGGGCTTCAGCCCCTCGAGCACCATCTCCTTCGCCTGTTCAAAGGGGATCTTCTCCTGCGGCGCGTCGGTCATCGGCACGTACAGGTCGTACATGTGAAGCTCCTCCACGCCCAGCAGCTTTTTCCGGAGCGCGGCGTAGCGGTGCAAAAGCGGCAGCGCCTCCCGGACCGCGCCGATCAGGTTGTCGTAGACCGACGTGGGGATCCGGCTCGCCTCCAGCGCCATCTCCAGATCCGACCGGTAGCCGCGCACCTTCGCATAAAACGCCTCCTGCCTGACGTTCGCCCGATACGTCGCGGCCAGCGTGTTGCGAAAGCCTCCGTACAGCCCGTAGACCGACCGGAACGCCTCCTGCCTCACTCTTCTGTCCCTGCTCTGCAAGAGCTCCTGGAACCGCCCGTGCGTCACCTCTGCGGGACGGCCGTCCTCCCCGGTGATGTCCGGGAAACGGGCGTCCGCATTGTTGAACATGGAGAAAATATCCCTGGGCCCCTCCGCCATCTCTCCGGTCAGGGCGAGGAGTCTCTCCTGCTCCTTCGGAAGCACATGCTCCCGCTGTCTCATCATATTCTCAAAATACTGCCGGTATGCCGCCAGTTCCTCATTTTCCGCGAGAAATCTCTCCACCGTGCCCTCCGGCAGGCTCATGATCTCCGGTTCCACAAAGGCCGACGCCTCGGACAGCTCCACCATCATCCCCTGCGCGCGGCTGGCCAGATTCTGATAGACGCCGTTGTCCGTATTCTCATGGAGCCTTTGGTTGGCGTACACATAGACCTTCTCCGCCAGCATATCCAGCCGGTCGGAAAGTCTTCTGACGGCGAGAAGCGTCTCCGCGCTCTCCCCCAGCCTTCCGGCGTAGCCGCCAAGCGCTCCGATCTCCCGCTTCAGCCTGGCGAAATCCGCCTCCCACAGTTCATCGTTCTCGTACAGATCTCCGATGGCCCACTTATCCCGGGCCGGGATCTCCTCTCTCGTGCGAAGTCTTCGTTCCGTCATGGCTCTCTTCCTTTCAAAGATCACAAGTTGTATCAGCTCTCTATTTTAGCGCAGCGCTTTCAAAAGTCAATATCCCGTTTTTCAAAAAAGCTGTCGAAAAATTCGACAGCTCTTTCTCCTTCTTTCTCATTCGTTGCGGATCGCGGCCAGAGGGCTCAGCTTCATGGCACGGAGCGCCGGGAAGAAGCCCGCCACCATGCCGACCAGCACCGCAAACACAAGGGCGATGGCCGCCAGCCAGAGCGGGATATAGGAAATACCCGCGTAGTACCCGTCCTGCGCGGTGCTGGCCACCATGTTGATGGCGACGGAAATGCCTCCGCTTAAGATCAGTCCGATCAGTCCTCCGAAAAATCCGATAAATCCGGCTTCCAGAAGGAACATCGTCCGGATATTTTTCAGATCGCAGCCCAGCACCTTGATGATCCCGATCTCTTTCGTCCGCTCGTAGATGGACATCATCATCGTGTTGGCGATGCCGATGGCCGCCACAAAGAGCGACACGGCTCCGATGCCTCCCAGCACCAGCTGGATCATCCGCATCTGCTCATGGGTCTGCTCCATCCAGTCCGCGTTGCTGTATGTGCCGTAACCCATATCCTGAATGGCCTGCTGGACCTCCTGCACGTTTTCCATGCTGTCCACACGGACCATCATCTCATCGTAAAAGATCTCCTTGTACGGCTTGCCCGACTTCGTCGTGGGCTGTCCGGGAATGGGCTTTCCCTTGAAGATCTTTTTCAGCTCAGCCTTCAGGGCGTCCACGTCCGCCAGCACGCTGTAGCTGTACTCGCTGTACTGATTGCTGTCCCCGGACATGACGCCGCTCGTGGGAATGATATATTTCTTGGGCGGAGCCACCGACTGTCCGGAGCCGTCGCCCGATCCCTGGGACTGATAGTAGGCGTCCGTGTCAAAGATCACGAAGATCGGCTCGTCCATCAGATCCACGTCCGGCGTCTCGCCCGTCCCGTAAAAATATTCGTTGGTCTTCGCGTTATAGAAATCCATCAGGACCTGATTTCCGTAGAAGAGCTTCAGCTGACCGTCCGCAGGCGGCAGTTCGCCCTCCGCCACATCGAGATCCAGCTGCTGCAGGGCGTCCTGCGACATGCCCTGAATCCGGAGCCACGCCTCGTACATTCCCTGCCTCGCCAGCACGCTGACGCTCAGGATCGGGGAGGCAAAGTCCACGTGGGGCATCTGGGAGATGGTCTCCACCAGCGCGTCGTCGATCCGCTTTTCCTCCGTCTCGTCCGAAGAGCTCGTGGAGGTGGCGAATCCCGAATTGTAGGTGGACGAGCCGCCCCACGTGTTCACGGTGATCGTGGTCAGGCCGCCGTACTCCTCGATCTGTTCCAGCGAGCTCTTCTGAAGTCCCAGTCCGAGGGAGATCATGACGACGATGGACGCCGTTCCGATGACGACGCCGAGCACCGTCAGCACGGTCCGAAGCTTCCTTCTGAGCAGGTTCGAGCTGCTCATGCGAAGCAAATCCAAAAATTTCATGTGCCGCTCCTTCTTGTCCTAGTCTTCCGCATCGTCTTTTCCGCCGTCTTCATCCTCCGCATCCAGATCGAGGATGTCGTCCTCCAGATCCATCTGCTCCTTACGCTTTCTTCTCTTCATGATGATGACTGCCGCCGCCACGCCGGCCGCCGCCGCGATGGCGATCCCCAGCGCGATATAGCCGCCGATGCCGCCGCTCTGATCTCCCATGTCGTCCGGCATCATCATATCGTCCGTCATCATGTCGTCCGGCACAGGCTCGCTGACGAACAGTGTGATATCCTTTTCGACGACGGTGGCCGCTCCGGTCTCATCCTCGTAGGTGATCTCCAGCTTGACGGTCCCGTCGTCCGTCGTGGCCGCCGATCCGGTCACATACATATCCACCGATCCGGTCGCTCCGGAGTCCACATTTCCAACGAAGGCCTCGCCGCCTGACAGAAACTCGCTGTCCGTCTTGACCGATACGTTGTAGAGCTTCGTCTTTCCAAGATTGTAGATGCTGAACATGATGTTGGACTCACTGCCCACGCTGATGCTGGCGGGCATGACCTCCGGCTCGCTGATGTCCACTCTGGCTTCCTGTCTGACCGGGATCGAGACGCTGGCCTTGTTGGTGTAGGCGTTGACATGCTCGTCCTCGTAGCTCATGTTGACGTCGATGGCGTAGGGCTTCTGGGTCAGGTCGGATCTGGCCTCCATCTCGATCTGGATGTCCCGCGTCCCGTTCTTCTCCATCCGGTCCACGAAGATGGTGTTGGAGCCCGCCGTGGGCAGGAAGGATTCGTAGGTCGTGTCCGCGTCCTTTCCTTCCACCACCGCGTCAAACTCGAAGAGCATATTGTTGACGCTGGTGGCCGTGGAGGTGTTCTTCAGATGAAGCGTCAGCATGAAGCTGTCTCCCGCGTGCACGGTCTCCGGATTGGTCTCAAATCCGGTCACGATGACTCTGGGCGTGGACGCTTTCCCGTCGGCGCTCACGCCCGCGGTCCCGCTCGTCTGGATGTAGGTGTCCAGCGTGGTCGTCTGGCTCGATCCGTCGGACGCGAAATAGCGCACGTTGAATGAGATCTTCTGGTAGCCGTTGCCCACGTCGCTCCTCGTCTGGAGGTTCCACGTCAGCTCGCGCCTTCTGTCCATATCGGACATGCCCGTGTCGGTTCCCGGCAGATCCTTGATGGTCTGGGAGTAGCCCGACTGGGTGATCTCAAAGGGCCAGGAGGACGTGTCCGTGCTCATGACCGGCGTCACGACCGCGTTGGTCACCTCGGTCTTGCCCATGTTGACGACCGGGAGCACGATGCTCACCGGCTGTCCCGCGTTGGCCACCGGCGTCACCCAGTTGCCGCCCACGGTCAGGAAATGATCCGCCGTGACAGTGACGGTGCTGTCGTCGTCCTCATCCTCGTCGTCCTTGTCGCTGTCGGCGGGCGGGTTGACGATCTCTTTCATGTTCTCCTTCACCACGTCCACATACGCCTGCAGTTCCTGCTTCGTCTTGTACTGGCAATTTGCGACAGTCGCAGTGGCGTTACTGTCGTCCCATCCGAGAGCCGTGTAGACTGACCGGAGCAGCGCGTCGATCCGCGCGCCCTGGCTGTCGTTGGGCCTCAGCGAGATCCGGTACGCCTTCAGCGTCGCCACCTGCGTCTCAATATCCGTCTGCGTAACCTGAATACTCTCCGGCGTGTTCGCGTTCGCCTCCGCCACGATCGCCGTCCCCGGCGCCACGGCCGCTGCCGCCGGTGCGGTCAGGCCGATGCACAGCGCGGCCGCGATCCCTTTCATCCACCACTTACTCATTGCTCCTCCTCCTTGTACTCGCTTCGTTCTTCTATCTTTACGATTTTCCCGTCGATAATATGGAAGATCCGGTCGGCAAATCCGGCCAGATGGTTGTCGTGGGTGACCATGACCAGCGTCTGGTTCTTCTCCTCCACGATCTTTCTCATCAGCTGGAGCACCTCCGCAGAGGTGTGGGAATCCAGATTTCCCGTAGGCTCGTCCGCGAAGATGATCTCCGGGTCCAGCACCAGCGCCCGGGCCACGCCCACTCTCTGCTGCTGTCCTCCCGACATCTCGTTGGGCCGGTGCTTCATGTGCTTTGGCAGCCCCACCAGCTTCAGCATTTCCACTGCTTTTTTCTCCCTCGTTTTCTTGTCCACGCCGCGGAAGGTCAGCGGCAGCGCCACATTTTCGATGGCGTTCATGGTCCCCAGCAGATTGAAGGACTGGAAGATAAATCCCACATGCTCTCTCCGAAACCGGACCAGCTGATTTTCCGTCATTTTCTCCAGGTGCTCGCCTCCGATGATCACCTCTCCTTTGGTGGGCTTCTCAAGCCCCGCCAGCATGTTGAGCATCGTGGATTTTCCGGAGCCGGACGTGCCGACGATGGCGCAGAACTCTCCCCGGTAGATGGTCAGATCCACGCCGTTCAGCGCCCGGACCTTCTCCTGGCCGACCCGGAATATTTTATAGAGGTTCTTTACCTGAATGACAGGCTCTCGTGTCTTTCCCACACCATTCCTCCTGTTGTCTTGTAGTGTCCGGGCACAGTCTCCCCGCAGCGAGACCGTACCTCAGTTACAGTATAGCATAAATCCGGTATTAAAATTCTTAATTTATCTTAAGATTGCCGAGGGTTCCCGTAACAGTTCAGCCAGCCGGGAGCAACAGGCCAGAATCGTGCTTGCACGAATTTTGGCCTGTTGCTCTCGGCTGAGGGAGCGAGCGCCGGTTCATGAGCAAAGATAATGTTACGATGCACAGCCGATATGGATCTGCGGACAGACTCGTCATGCTTGCATGTAAGAGGCTGGCGGCAGATCCATATCGAGCCTGCGAAGCAGGAACTCCGCCCACATAAGCAGTCTTAGCTCCGAAGGAGCGGAACTGGAGCCTCGCAGAGGCGACGACTGCGCATGGGGGCGGAGGGCTGCGAATCGTAACATGTAGCCGCGTGAGCGGCGGGGAGCGCGTCAGCGCGGCTTTGCGAATGGCGCGGGCTGAACTACTACGATTTTCCCCGCCTCCCGGCGTTTTCCCACTTTCCCGTCCGGTAGCGCCCGTACGAGATCAGCCAGTTGACGGCCCAGCCCGCGGGAACCGCCGTCCATACCATCGCGATGCCGTATACGGGCGCCAGCGTCACGGCCGCCAGCACGCGGACCGTCAGGTTCAGGAGGTTGGCGGCCGTGAACAGCTTCATGTCCCCGGCGCCCCGAAGCACTCCGTCGGCAGTCATCTTAAAGCCGATCAGGCAGAAAAACCATCCCATGAACGACAGACATCCCACCGCCGTCTCCACGGCGGCCTCCGTTCCGTCCTCCCCCAGAAATCCGCGGGCGATCCACGGGCCGGACAGCTCCAGCGCCGCGCAGATCACAGCCCCGAAGACGAGCACAAGCCCCACGGCTGCCCTGTACCCCTCCCGCACCCGCTCCGCGCGGCCTGCGCCCAGATTCTGGGCCGTGTAGGAGGAAAGGGCGTTTCCCATGGCCGACATGGGCACGATGCAGATGGATTCCACCCGCATGGCCGCCGAATACCCGGCCAGCGCCTGATAGCCGAAGCTGTTGACCACCGACTGGACCAGCATCATGCCGATGGATACGGTGGACTGCTGCAGGATGGACGGAAGCGCGATGCCCGACATGGACAGAAGCTCCCGCCCGTCGAACAGACGGCTCTCCTGTCCGTCCAGCCCCGCAAGCGTCCGAAGCAGCACGCCGAAAGACAGCGCCGCCGAGACGCCCTGCGCGATCAGCGTCGCCCACGCCACGCCCTCCACGCCCATATGAAGGCCCCTGACCATCCACAGGTCCAGCGCGATATTGAACACCGAGGAAAAGATCAGGAAATACAGAGGGATCCGGGATTTTCCCAGCGCGTTGAACATGGCCGACAGCACGTTGTACATAAACAGAAACGGAAGTCCCAGAAAATAAATGTTCAGATACACGGCCGCCATGTCCAGCACGTCCGCAGGCGTGTTCAGAAGGCGCATGACGGGCCTGGACAGGAAAAATCCCGCGCCGCCCAGCAGGATGCTCAAGGCAAGGAAGGACAGAAGCGCGGTGAACACGGCCGTCTTCATCTCGGAAAATGCCTTCGCCCCGAAATAGCGGCTGACCACGACGGAGGCCCCGATGCCGCCTCCGATGGCCACGCAGATGAACACGTTGGTCAGCGAATAAGACGCGCCGACCGCGGCCAGCGCCCGCTCCCCCACATACCGGCCCGCAATGGCGGAGTCGGCCATAGTGTAAGTCTGCTGAAACAGGTTCCCAACGATCATGGGCAGCGCGAACAAAAGCAGCGCTCGCAGCGGTTTCTTTTCGATCAGATAGTCATAGTCCATAGCAAAAGCCCTCTCCCGCGGCAAAAGCTGACTGTTCTCTTCCGGGCGCGGCTTTCGTCTGCCGCGTTGCGCCCGGAGCTTTTCTCCGCAGGAAAGGGCTTTCGCTCTCCCGTTCGTTCTATTCTGTATGCGACCGTCCCTACGCGATCGTCGCGATGTCGATCAGCGTCAGGTTTTTGTGATCCGTATCCTCCAGAGAGGTGACCAGCGCCCTGGCGGTGTCGATGGCCGTCAGCACGTTGACGCCGGTCTCGATGGCGTTTCTGCGGATCACAAAGCCGTCGTGGCTGTGCTCCACGCCCTGGGACGGGGTGTCGATGACCAGATCGATCTGGTGACCGAGGATCAGGTCCAGAATGTTCGGGGACTCCTGCTCCAGCTTTCTGGTCATGCGCACCTGCACGTCGGCCTCCATGAGAGCCCGCGCCGTGCCCTTGGTGGCGAAGATGTTGTAGCCCAGCGCCTCAAAGCGTCTGGCAATCTCCACGGCCTCCGCCTTGTCCTCGTCCCGGACGGTCATGATCATGTTCTTATATTTCGGCAGACAGATGCCTGCTCCAAGGAACGCCTTGTAAAGCGCCTCGTTGAACGTCTTCGCGATGCCAAGGCACTCGCCTGTGGACTTCATCTCCGGCCCGAGGCTGATGTCCGCGTCGCGGATCTTCTCGAAGGAGAACACCGGCATTTTCACCGCGAAATAGTCGGCTTCCTTCTGGAGTCCCGGCGTGTAGCCAAGCTCCCGGATCTTCTGCCCGAGGATGACCTTCGTGGCCAACGGCACGATGGGGATGCCCGTCACCTTGCTGATGTAGGGCACCGTGCGGCTGGAGCGCGGGTTCACCTCGATCACGTAGACCTCCTCGCCCACCGCGATGAACTGGATGTTGATCAGTCCGATCACGTGGAGGGAGCGGGCCAGACGTCTGGTGTACTCCTCGATGGTCGCCTTGACGCCGTCGCTGATGCTCTTGGCCGGGTAGACCGAGATGCTGTCTCCCGAGTGGATGCCCGCGCGCTCGATGTGCTCCATGATGCCCGGGATCAGGATGTCGTCGCCGTCGCACACGGCGTCCACCTCGATTTCCTTGCCCTGAAGGTATTTATCCACAAGGATCGGGTGATCCTGCGCGATCCGGTTGATGATGCCGATAAATTCCTCCACGTCCTTGTCGTTGATGGCGATCTGCATTCCCTGGCCTCCCAGCACGTAGGACGGGCGCACCAGCACCGGATAGCCCAGACGGTTGGCCACCGCCTTCGCCTCCTCGGCCGTGTAGACCGTGTCTCCCTTGGGACGCGGGATGCCGCACTCCTCGAGGATGCCGTCGAACAGCTCTCTGTCCTCCGCCGCGTCCACGTTCTCCGCGGAGGTGCCGAGGATCGGGACGCCCATCTTCATGAGGGCCTCGGTCAGCTTGATGGCCGTCTGGCCGCCGAACTGCACCACCGCCCCGTCGGGCTTCTCCAGACGCACGACGCTCTCCACGTCCTCCGGCGTCAGCGGCTCGAAGTACAGCTTGTCGGCGATATCGAAGTCCGTGCTGACGGTCTCCGGGTTGTTGTTGATGATGATCGTCTCATAGCCCTCTCTGGAAAACGCCCATGTGCAGTGTACCGAGCAGAAATCGAACTCGATCCCCTGCCCGATGCGGATGGGGCCGCTTCCGAGAACCAGCACCTTCTTCCGACCGTCGGTCTTCACCGCCTCGTTCTCGCTGCCGAACACCGAATAGTAGTAGGGCGTGGACGCCGCGAACTCCGCCGCGCAGGTGTCCACCATCTTGTAGGCGGCCACGATGCCGTTGTCGTAGCGCAGCTTTTTGATCTCGCCTTCGGTCCTGCCGGTCAGGGACGCGATCACATTGTCCGGGAACTCGATCCGCTTCGCTTCCTTCAAAAGCTCCACGGTCAGCTCCTGCGTCTTCAGCGCCTGCTCCATCTCCACAAGAATGGCGATCTTGTCGATGAACCATACGTCGATCTTCGTGACGGCGTGGATCTCCTCGTAGGAAATGCCTTTCCGGATGGCCTCGGCGATGACCCAGATCCTCCGGTCGTCCACCACCTCCAGCTGGGCCAGCAGCCCGTCCCGGTCCAGATGGCTGAAATCATAGGACATGAGGCTGTCCACATGCTGCTCCAGCGAGCGGATGGCCTTCATCAGGCCGCCCTCGAAGCTGTCGCTGATGCTCATGACCTCTCCGGTCGCCTTCATCTGAGTCGTCAGCGTCCGCTTGGCGCTGATAAATTTATCGAAGGGCAGGCGGGGCATCTTGACCACGCAGTAGTCCAGCATGGGCTCGAAGCTCGCCATGGTCTGCCCGGTAATGGCGTTTTTGATCTCGTCCAGCGTATAGCCGATGGCGATCTTGGCCGCCACCTTGGCAATGGGATAGCCGGTGGCCTTGCTGGCCAGCGCCGAAGAACGGCTCACACGGGGATTGACCTCGATGACGCAGTACTCGAAGCTCTCCGGATGGAGGGCGAACTGCACGTTGCAGCCTCCGGTGATCTGAAGCTCGCTGATGATGTTCAGCGCGGAGGTACGCAGCATCTGATACTCCTTGTCGCCCAGCGTCTGGGACGGGGCCACGACGATGCTGTCTCCGGTGTGCACGCCCACCGGATCGATATTTTCCATGTTGCAGACGGTGATCACGTTGCCAGCGCCGTCCCGCATGACCTCGTACTCGATCTCCTTCCAGCCCGCGATGCAGCGCTCCACCAGCACCTGCCCCACGCGGGAGAGCCGCAGGCCGTTGGAGAGGATTTCCTCCAGCTCCGCCTGATCGTGGGCGATGCCGCCGCCGCTTCCGCCCAGCGTGTAGGCCGGACGCAGCACGACCGGATAGCCGATCTTGTTGGAGAACGCGATGCCGTCCTCGAGGTTTTCCACCACCAGCGACGGAGCCACCGGCTCGCCGATCTTCTCCATGGTGGATTTGAACTCCAGGCGGTCCTCGGCTTTTTTGATGGTACGGGAGGTGGTTCCGATGAGCTTCACGCCGGTCTTCTCAAAAAATCCCCTCTCGTCCAGCTCCATGGCGAGGTTGAGGCCCGCCTGCCCGCCCAGCGTGGGCAGCACGCTGTCCGGCTTCTCCTTTAAGATGAGCTGCTCCACCACGTCCACGGTCAGAGGCTCGATGTAGACCCGATCCGCGATGTCCTTGTCGGTCATGATCGTAGCCGGGTTGGAGTTCAGAAGGACGACCTCCAGCCCCTCCTCCTTCAGGGAACGGCAGGCCTGGGTGCCCGCATAGTCGAACTCCGCCGCCTGTCCGATGACAATGGGGCCGCTTCCGATGACCAGTACTTTTTTAATATCCGGATTCTTAGGCATTCTTCTTCTCCTCCATCATCTTGATAAATCTGTCAAACAGGTAACCGGAATCCTGCGGTCCCGGGCAGGCCTCCGGGTGGTACTGCACCGTGAAAATATTTTTCCCGGTGTATCTCAGCCCTTCGTTGGTGCCGTCGTTGACGTTGGTGAACGCCGGTACCGCCACCGCCGGATCGAGGCTCTCCGGATCCACCGCGTAGCCGTGATTCTGGGAGGAGATGTACACCCGCCCGGTCTCCATATCCTTCACCGGATGGTTGCCGCCGCGGTGGCCGTATTTTAATTTGTATGTGTCCGCTCCGGTGGCCAGCGCCATGAGCTGGTGCCCGAGACAGATGGCGAAGATCGGGATGTCCGTCTCGTAGAGCTTGCGGATCTCTTTGATGACCGCTCCGCACGCCTTGGGATCCCCGGGGCCGTTGGAGAGCATGATGCCGTCCGGCCGGGAGGCGATGATCTCCTCCGCGGAGGTGGACGACGGATAGATCGTGACCTCGCAGCCTCTCTCGTTTAAGGAGCGGGCGATGTTTCTCTTCGCGCCCAGATCAAGGAGCGCCACCTTGTGGCCGTCGCCCGGCAGGACGGACCTCTCACGGCAGCTCACCCTGGACACCTCGTTCCCGGTGGAGTAGGCTTTCAGCTTCTCCATGACCTCCTCCAGACGGTAGTTCTCGTCGGTGGTGATCATGCCGTTCATGGTGCCGGACTCCCGCAGGATCTTGGTCAGCGCACGCGTGTCGATGCCGCAGATGCCCGGGATGTCGTTTTTCTCCAGAAAATTCTGTATCGTATCCTCAGACCGGAAATTGCTCGGCATTCTGGACAGCTCCCGGACGATAAAGCCGTCGACCCAGGGCCGCTCCGACTCCATATCCTCATAGCAGATCCCGTAATTGCCGATCAGCGGATAGGTCATGACCACTGCCTGTCCCGAGTAGGAAGGATCGGTCAGAACCTCCAGATAGCCTGTCATGGAGGTGTTGAACACGATCTCGCTGACTACCTCTCTGGCGGAACCGATGCTTCTGCCGGTAAAGACATGCCCATCTTCCAGAATTAGAAATGCTTTCATCTTTTCACCCTTTGTCCTTTCCTGTCTGTAGTTTTCCATGCTTTGGGGAAATCCGGCCGCAGATCGGCACAGCCGCTCTGCTGGCGGGCTTGCGCCCTATCGCCCTCCGTGCAGCCGCTCGCTTACGTGCAAGCACGACGCTCTTTGGCCCCGACCGCCATGCCCAGCAGATCGGCACAGCCGCTCTGCTGGCGGGCTTGCGCCCTATCGCCCTCCGTGCAGCCGC
>JAUNHB010000001.1:128163-142215 GCA_030524125.1 Eubacteriales bacterium
TGCGCCCTATCGCCCTCCGTGCAGCCGCCCGCTTACGTGCAGGCACGACGCGGGCACGACAGCACCACGCACTTTGGCCCCGACCGCCATGCCCAGCAGATCGGCACAGCCGCTCTGCTGACGGGCTTGCGCCCTATCGCCCTCCGTGCAGCCGCCCGCTTACGTGCAGGCACGACGCGGGCGGCTGCACGGAGGGCGGCATGGCTTAAAAATACCCAAATTGTTCATATTATACACAAAAAGGGTGGGCTTGGCAAGACTGTGCTTGCAAGTTTTGTGTGTACCGCAACCGTTCAGCCCGCGCCATTCGCAAAGCCGCGGCGGTGGGTTCTTGTTTTTTTATTATACTATATGAAGGGATGGAATGGAATGATTTTTCGTGCAGGCATACACGGCGAGGATCGAATTTGTGGACGATAAAACAGGTGTGATGTTTCCTGCCAGTTGACTTTTCTGAAAAAAGTGAAATGCGCCTCCATTGCATCTGCCGTCTCCTTTCCCTATAATGATAACAGGAGGTGAACATGATGAAGGAGATGAAGCTTGGCCACATTCTGATTGAAAACCGCCGCAAAAGAGGTATCACGCAGGATGAGCTGGCCGCTTATATCGGCGTTTCCAAAGGAGCCGTTTCAAAGTGGGAAACGGGCTCTTCCCTGCCGGATATTTCGCTGCTGCCGCAGCTGGCGTCCTACTTTGATATCAGCATTGATGAGCTGATCGGGTACCAGCCGCAGATGGAGAAATCGGATATCAAGAAATTGTATATCCGCCTTTCAAAAGACTTTTCTGTATTGCCCTTTGACGAGGTGCTGGCCGGGTGCCTCGAAATCATAAAAAAGTATTATTCCTGCTATCCTCTCTTGTTCCAGTTGGGAGCTCTTTTGATCAATCATATTGCGCAAGCCTCGAGCTCTGAGCAAACTGCACAGATCATGGAAAAGGCTCTGGAATGCTTCCAGCGTGTGCGGACCGAGGCGGATGAGCCAAATCTTCAGAAGGAAGCGCTGCTGATGGAAGCCTTTTGTCTCCTTCAGCTCCGGCGGCCATCCGAAGTCATCGATATTCTGGAGCCGGTTGAGACGCAGGCCAATTCTTCTGAAACGCTTCTGGCTTTGGCATATCGGATGACCGACAACGACCATGAGGCAAAAAAAATCCTTCAGGCAGGAATCTACAAAGAGATGATTTCTCTCATTGATCTGTTCCCGTCCTATCTGAGCTTGTGCTTGAATGATGCGGAGCAATTTGCGGAAGCGTGTCGGCGATTTTATCAGATAAGGGATGCTTTTCAAATAAAAACGCTGCATCCCGGGATTCTTTTTGGAGTCTACATTGCGATCGCGCAGGGCTGGCTGACGCTTGGCGATACCGAACAGGCGCTGGATATTCTCACGCAGTATACGGATCTGGCCGTCAGCGATATTTATCCGCTGCGCCTGCACGGGGACAAATTCTTTTATCTTCTGGATGAATGGTTTGACGGTGAACTGATGCTGGGATCCTTTCCGCCAAGAAATGAAACGCTGATCCGACACAGTATGACACAAGCGCTCAGTGAGAACCCCGCCTTCCTTCCGTTGGCAGAAAACCCGCGGTTTCAGGCGATGGTCAACAGGCTGAGGGCAAACGAGGAGGGAAAATAAATGGAGGCTGTTTCCATACAAAATCTATCCAAAACCTATCCCGGCGGAAAAGAAGCATTAAAGCGGCTCTCACTGTCGCTAAGCGAAGGAGAGGTGTTCGGTTTTCTCGGTCCCAACGGCGCCGGAAAGACAACAACCGTAAAGCTTCTCACCGGAGTTCTTGCTCCATCCGGCGGTCGATGCGATATCATGGGCGTCGACCCCAATGTCCAACCGGAAAAAGCTCACCTCCTGTCCGGGATCGTGACCGAGCATGCACAGATGTACGATCATCTGACCGGTATGGAAAATCTGATCTTCTATGCCGCCGCCTTTGGGCTGGGTCAAAAAGAAGGGAAAGAGCGCAGTGAGTCGCTGCTCAGGGAATTAGAACTGACAGAGGCGAAAGACCGGAAGCTGGCGGCCTATTCCACCGGGATGAGACAGAGGCTCTCTCTGGCGCGGGCGCTGCTCCACCGTCCCAAGGTCCTGTTCCTTGACGAGCCGACTTCCGGTCTGGACCCGGAAAGCGCCCAGAATGTCAATCAAATGATCCACAATATGGCCCGTAAAGAAGGAATCGCCGTTTTCCTCTGTACGCATCAGCTTCGATATGCGCAGGAAATCTGCACCCGCTACGGACTGATAGAACAGGGAGCTCTTCTGGCCTCGGGTACCATCGAAGAACTGCGCGACCGGATATTTCCCTCGAAATCGCTTCGCATCTGCGCGTCGGCCGTTCCTGAAAGGCTGAATTTTTCCAAATGCGGGGCCAATGAATTTGAAACCAAAATACGCGTCAAAAAAGAAATTCCCGGTCTGGTACGAAAGATCGTAGAAGCCGGCGAAGACATCTATTCTGTAACTCTCATGGAACCAAGTCTGGAAGATATTTATTTTGCGTTGACTGCCGGAAGGAAGGGGGATCAGACGATATGAAGACTGCCATGTATGCTGTCATCAAAAAAGATTTTCGCGGTGTTGCGGGCAACCGCAGGTTATTTTCTACCCTCTTCATCGTTCCTCTGGTGCTGACGATCGCAATGCCGTCTGTTTTCATCATCACCATGCATTTTGTACCGGATGGTCTGAATGTGAATGTGGAGAAATTGCTGTCGCTGCTTCCTGAAACCGCCCGGATGGAAAGCTTGGAGCTTACGGTTTCCGGTATGGTTTTCAATTATATCCTCCCGGTCTTTTTCCTTGTCATCCCCATCATGACGGCTTCTATCATGGCGGCCAGCGCATTTGTAGGAGAGAAGGAACGCCATACGCTGGAAACGCTGCTCTATTGCCCGCTTACGCTCAGACAGATTTTTCAGGCGAAGGTGTGGGCCTCTTTCCTTTTGAGTATGCTTGTCTCGCTGATCTCGTTTACGGCGATGCTTCTGGTCATCGAAACAGAATTGTTTTTCCTTTCGGGCAGGCTGCTGATCCCCAGCGTAAGCTGGCTGGTCGTGATGCTGCTGCTTTCTCCCGCAATCTCCCTGATTGCCGTTACCCTGATCGTCCGGGAATCCGCCAAAGCGCAGAGTGTGGAGGAATCCCAGCAGGCTGCCGTCTTTTTAGTCCTTCCGATCATTTTGCTTGCGGCAGGACAGTTTACAGGAGTCCTCTTAATGAGCGTCTGGATTCTGCTCGGCCTCGGCATCGTCTGCGCAATCCTCGCATGGATTTTTTTACAGAAGTCTATGGGACGATTCACCTATGAAAGGCTCCTGCAATAACGAATATTCTGCGCCAGCCGCCGAACTTCCCCCGTTCGGATTTTCCCGCAAAATCTGGAGGGCGGCGGCGTTTTCCTTATTGGACTGTCCCATATCCACATTGCACTACCTCTCTGTATTCTTTACATAGACTGTGCTCCGTGCCGCCCCTTCTTTTCTCAAATAATTACTTTCAACCATATTCAACAAAATCGCTCTTGCTCTGCGCTGTTTTACTCCTAAGAGCTCCACGGCCTTGTCAGTGGTAATCAGGCCTGTTTTCAATACATATTTGTAAATCTGCTGCTCCTGCTCATTTTTCGGCAGACTCTCAATAGTATCCGGCATTTCAGCAGTTCTATCCGGCACTTTCGAAATAGTATCCGGCATTTTAAAGGCATTGTTGAACTCATCCATGTCAACAGCGCCCTCAACCTGCCCTCGATAGATATTGATACGCAAATCAACCTCGCCGCCAATAAACTCCGGTTCCCGCAGTCCGGCGGCTTTTACTCTGTCAATAATCCTTGGAATACCACTGCCCCAATGCTCGATCAGATTCATATAAGAAAACGCATGAGCAAGCGCTTCATTTCTGATTTTAGAATAGCCTTCCTTCATACGCTCCAGAGTTTGCCCCATTGGCAATTTCCCCGGAGAAGTGATTTCCAATCTGTTGTCATACACGGCAATCTGTATCGTGCCGTGATCCAGATAGCTGCGATGCACCATCGCATTGATGATCAACTCACGAATCGCATCCGGAGGAATTTCATAAATATCCTGACGGTAAATACCGACAATCGAAGCACCCAGATGAATGTTTCGCAGTACAAACTGAAACGCTTCCTCTATTTGCTCCCAAAGCGGTCCGGTATATTCCCGGCGATCAACAAAAACTGCTTTGGTCGTTCCCTTAAACACACCACACTGCGTTGCAACATGAAGCCCTCCACGGCCTGTCAAAATGGCATAGGCATTGGACGGATACTCTTTCCCATCGCGCTCGATCAACACCCCCCATGAACGAAGCTGCTGTCTGCCAACATCTTTGACTAACGCTTTCTGTCCCTCATTATGAGCATTCTTGATCGCCTGCTCCTTCATGGCTCTGCAAAGAGCATCAATCTCTTCCTCTGTGACAGTCATACCAGCACACAAGGATTGATCAAAGTAACGATTGCTTCCCTCAAACATCAGCTCCTTTACCATGTACCCGTCGGCGAGGCGGGTCGTTCCGGCGACACGGACATATACACCGCCTTCTCTGCCAAGAGCCTTGATATAATATGGACGCTGCCTGCCCTCGGAAATCTCTGCCACAATAACCGTCTTGCCATCAACCGTCTGTAACGTAATATCCGGGATAATCGCCGGTTCGCAGCTATCCGACACGGCATTGGCAATGGCATCCATTTTCTCGAACACGTCTTCCTTGCCAAAGCCAACCACTTCTCTGGTTTTATCAGAAATCCCGAAAATGATCTTACCTCCGGTTCCGTTTGCAAAGGCCACCACAGACTTCATGTATTTGATGCTTTTCTCCGGCAGACTTTCTTTGAACTCCACATTCTTAGATTCTCCTGCCAGAATTTCTTCTATGGTCATCATAACACCTCGCTCTCCATCTGCCGCGCAGATTCCCAGTAAGCTTCATTGTTTCCAAAATATCAAAAAAACTGTAAATCAAACAAATTCTACTGAAATCATTCCCATCCTGTTCCCATCATATCACAGAAATGCGTTTTCGGAAATCTAATAAATGGCGTCCGCTTTCCCAGCCGGACGCCATAACGATCCCCCTCTGCGCCGCTCCCGTGCTGCGGGAGCAGCGTCCGTCAGACAGTGGAGGATTTTTCTTTTTTCGGAAGCACAAGGCTTAAGACCAGCGCCACGACGAACACGCCCGCCACGGCGTTTCCGTTGAAGACGTCCCCGACTTCCTTTGGGAAGGCGGAGAAGAAGTTGCCGGAGGTCTGGGTCAGGCCGACGCCCACGCAGAAAGCCAGCGACACGATGGTCATGGTGCGGTCGTCGAACGTGCACTCCTTGAGCATTTTGATGCCCTCGTACATGATGGAGCCGAACATCATGACCGTGCAGCCGCCCAGCACCGCCTGCGGCAGGGAGTTGAAGAAGGCTCCCAGCGGCGGGAAGAGGGACGCGGCGATCAGGATCAGCACGCCCATCAGCAGCGTAAAGCGGTTGATGACCCGCGTCATGGTGACGAGCCCCACGTTCTGGCTGAAGGACGTCAGCGGCAGACAGCCGAAGCACCCGGAGATGGCGCTGGAAAATCCGTCCACCGCAAGAGAGCCCTGCAGCTCCTCGATCCTGATGTCGCGCCCGAGCGCTCCGGTGCAGACGGCGGTGGTGGCTCCGGTGGTCTCCGCCGCGGAGACGAGGAACACGATGGCGATGGTGCAAAACGCGCCCAGATCAAACACCGGCTTGTGCCCTGTGAAAAACACAAGCTTCGGGATGCTGAAGATCCCCACCTCCTGAATGGTCCTTGAGATGCCGGAAAAATCGATCATCGGCGCAATGTCCGCCGCGGTAAAAACGACCGACAGAAGATATCCCGCGATCAGTCCCACCAGAATATTCAGGTTTTTGTAGACGCCCTTTAAGAGATAGCGGGATACCAGACAGACGATCAGCGTGAACAGACCGATGAACAGGTGATACCACGCTCCAAAATCCTCGACGCCGCTTCCGCCGCCCCATGAATCCATGCCCACGGACAGCAGCGAAAGTCCGATGGCGATGACCACGCAGGCCGACACCACCGGCGTCAGGAAGCGCTTCCAGTATCTGGCGCTCAGACCCACGAGCCCCTCGAAGATACCTCCCAGGATCACCGCTCCGACCATCCCCTCGTAGCCCAGCTCCGGGTTCGTGCAGATGATCAGGAGACTGCCGAGAAAGGTAAAACTCACGCCCATGACGATGGGAAGCCTTGAACCGATCTTCCAGATAGGATAAAGCTGCAGGCAGGTCCCGATCCCCGCCGCAAACATGGCGCACTGGAGGAGCTGCGTGATCTCAGCCGAGCTTAAATGCTCTCCACTGCCCCGCACCACCGCCGCGCTGCACACGATCAGCACCGGCGCCAGATTCGCCACGAACATAGCCAGCACATGCTGCATCCCGAACGGGATCGCCTTCTGAAGCGGCACTCTCCCGTCCAGCCGGTAGATGTTTTCTTCTCTGTTGTTTTCCATTCCATAACCACCTTTTCTCTCTCTGTTTCCTCCGACCGGCCGTTTACGCCAGAAGCTCCCTCACCGTCTTTCCGTCGAAGACGACCTGCGACACATGGTTCGCCTCGATCTGGTAGAGGGCGTGGGCCGCGATATGCTCGGCCGCCTGCTCCAGATCGCGGATCCCGGACGTGTCGGCGTACTGCTCCACGACCGCCTCCAGCGCCTCCTCCGTCACGATACACTCGTTCTCCTCAAGACTCATGCGCCGCAGCACCTTCGGCAGCGCAAAGCGGGAGAAAATGATCTTCTTCTCCTCCGCCGTGTAGTCGGGAATGTCGATGACCGCAAAGCGGGACATGAGCGGCGCGCTGATCTGCGCCTTGTCGTTGGCCGTGGCGATGGGATAGACGCCCACCGTGGGAACCATGCATTCCATATAATTGTCCGTAAAGCCCAGATTGTCCAGAAGCGTCAGAAGCACGTCGGCGGGATTTCCGTTGCCCTTCCCGGCCGCCGCCTTGTCCAGCTCGTTGATGATAAAGACCAGATTGGACTCCCCGGCCGCCGAGAACGCCTCCATGATGATCCCCGGCTTCGCGTTGGCGTAGATGCGGGAGCTTCCCGTCAGCTGCTCGGGATCGTTGATGGAGCTCATGTCCAGCGTCGTCCACGGCAGTTTCAGGATCCGGGCCACCGCGTAAGCGATCTGGGATTTTCCGGTCCCGGCCGGCCCCACCAGCAAAAGCCCGTAGGCCGGAAGCGTGTGCGTCCGGTTGATCTGGATGATCGTCTCGATGATCCGCTGCTTCACCCGCTCCATGCCGTAGAGCTCCTCGTCCAGGATCCTGCGTGCCTCCTGCGGGTCGATGGCTTCAAAATAATTGCTTTTCCACTGGACGTTCATCATGATGGACAGCGCCCGCTGGGCGTGCCTCCGCTCCTCCGGCGACACCTCGTGGGAGCGGGCCACGGCCAGATTTCTCCTGGCCCACAGCTGGATGTTGTCCGGCAGCGTCTTGCCCGCGCAGGTCATAAAGTCCGTGATGCTCTGGAGGCTCGTGAGCTTCATGCTGTCCCCGTCCTCCTCCCGATCCTCGTCCTCCGCCTCCTCGGCCGGCGCGCTGGCCGCCAGCAGCCGGGTGATCATAAACTGGAGAAATCCGTCCTCGGCCGAGAGCTTCGTCCCTCCGCCGAACGCGATCTCGCGGATCTTGTAGACCGCGTAGCCGTCCTCCCGGTTTTTGCCGGACAGCCGCACATTGATGCGGTTGTCTCCAAGCCACCGGATCAGGCTCACGAAGCGGGAATCGATCCGCAGGATGTCCGCGCTGACCGTTCCGTCCTCCTCCTCAAACTCGAACGCCGTCCGTTTGGCCGGATTGCTGAAAATGCCGCAGGAATGGTGCTTCCACTCCCGCCTGCGGTTGTCCAGGATCAGGATCGGCTTCTGCGGCGTCGCCTCCCCCTCCGAGGACGCGAACGTCGTGTAAGTGCACACGGAACGGTTCTCCGGTCCCGGCGCTGCGCTGAAATCAAATACAGGCATAATCGTACTCCTTCTATCTGTGATGTGAAATGATTTTTCTTTTTCCCGTTCCGACCGCCAGCCCGATCAGGATCCCCGCCGCCGTCGGCAGGACCCATCCAAAACCGGCCCGGTGTCCGGGGATTTTTTCGAGAAACGCCGTCAGCGCCGGAACCGAAAGCCCCTGCCGGTCCAGCACCGTCAGGATGCTGGCCGCCGCGCAAAACCCGGCCGCCCACGGGTAGACCAGTGGGAAACGGGCCAGAAGTCTGTGCGCGCAGGACAGCGCGATCAGCAGGATCGCCAGCGGATAGATCGCGTTCAGGACCGGCTCCGACACCTTCAGGATCGCGTCCAGACCCACGTTCGAGATCACCATGGACACAAGCGCGAACAAAAACACCCAGCCGCGGTAGCCGGGGCGCGGCCACATGCCGCTGAAATAGTTTCCGCAGCAGCTCAGAAGCCCCACGCAGGTGTTAAAGCAGGCGATCACAAAGATCGCCGCGAGAATGACCGTTCCCACATTTCCGAAAAGATATCCCGCCGTATGCGTCAGCACCTCCGTGCCGTTCGCCGCGGACGGAAAGGCTGTGCCGGACACCAGCCCCACATAGGTCAGCATGGCGTAGACGGCAAGCAGGAGCAGTCCCGCGATCCACCCGGCCGACACCGTCTCCGCCATGACGCGCTTCTCCTCCCGGATCCCTCTGGCCTGAATGTTCATGGCCACGATCATGCCGAAATTCAGCGCCGCCAGCGTATCCATGGTCTGATAGCCGTACAGAAAACCCTGCACCAGAGGAAGCTCCCCGTACGCCTCCGCCGGAGCCGCCGCCCCGCCCGCCGGATGCGCCGCGGAAGCCGCGAACAGCACAACGATCAGCGTCAGAAGAATGGGCGTGAGCTTTTTCCCCAGATACTCGGTCAGCCGCTCCGGATGCAGCGCGATGACGGCCGCAGCCGCGAAAAACACTGCCGAATAGGCAAACTGCGCCAGAGCCGACGGCGCGTCCCCTCTGAGAAACGGCGTCACCGCCATGGAAAAGGACGTGCTCGCCGTCCTCGGAATGGCCAGACACGGCCCGATGGCCAGATACAGAACGGCCACATAGACCGCCGAAAATACCGGATGCACCCTCGACGCCAGCTTCGGAAGCCCTCCCGACAGCGTCACCGCGATCACGCCCAGCACCGGCACTCCCACGGCGCTGGCCGCAAATCCCGCGAAGGAGGGCAGCGCGGCCGTTCCCGCCTGCGCCCCCAAAAAGGGCGGAAAAATCAGATTCCCCGCCCCAAAAAACATAGAAAACAACGTTACCCCTATCAGGATCCGATCCCGTATTCCCAATCGTTCCATCCTTTTCTCCCCCGCAGCTCCTTCTCTATTCGTCCTGTCCCCACCGCAGGTCCTGATCCTTCATGCTGACCTTCGTGTCCGCAGGGATCGAGCTGGTGATGAACACATTACTTCCGATGACGGAATTTCTTCCCACCACCGTCTCGCCGCCCAGAATGGACGCGCCGGAATAGATGGTCACGTCGTCCTCGATGGTCGGATGGCGGCGCACATTGCGAAGCTTCTGCCCGCCTCTCGTGGACAGCGCGCCCAGCGTGACGCCCTGGTAGATCTTCACCCGGTCTCCGATCACGGTCGTCTCGCCCACCACCACGCCGGTACCGTGGTCGATGAAGAAATATTTCCCGATGGTAGCGCCCGGATGGATGTCGATTCCGGTGATGCTGTGGGCGTACTCCGTCATGATCCTCGGGATCAGCGGCACGTTCAGAAGGAACAGCTCGTGGGCCAGACGGTTGACCGTGATGGCCAGCATTCCCGGATAGGAAAGGATGATCTCATCCCGGTATTTGGCCGCCGGGTCCCCCTGAAAGGCCGCCTCCAGATCTGTCTCCAGAAGCTCTCTCACGTGGGGGATCCTGCTTAAAAACGTCACCGTGTATCTCTGCGCCTGCTCCTCCAGCGCCCCCGGATCGTCCGACTGCGAGGTGTATTTGAGCGCCAGCACGATCTGCTTGTTCAGATGATAGGCCACGTCCTCGATTGTGACCGTGGAGTTGCTCTTGATGTTGTATACTTTATAAGAGCGGTCTCTGTAATATCCCGGATAGACGATCTTCAGAAGATCGTCCACGATGTCGATGATTTCCTCCTTGCTCGGCTGATTGAACAGATCCATTTTGTCAATGTTTCTGCCCGCGTTGTAGTCGTCTAAGATCTCCGATACGATGTGATGGATTTCGTTTTCAATGATGTTTCCCATAGCTTCCTCCCTTTTCTCTGACGGCGCTCCCGCTCCTGCAAAGCGTTTTCCCGCCATACAAAAACGGCCGGAATCCATGACGCTGCGCGTCGCGGTTCCCGACCGTTCAGCGGCTTGCCAGTCATTCTTTCTATATCCTATGAATGATCTGCCTATGCCGCCGTTGTATTTTTTTGATTCAGCAGTCTGACATGTCAGCTTCTGCGCACCGACGGCAAGGCTTTCTACACGAACAGCTACAACGCTCGTTCGCGTATCCGGCGCAGCAGCCGCTGCAAAAGCAATGATCCGTCCAGAATCTCTCCATGTCGTGTCCCGCCTTGAGCCCGCATCGCGCGGGTTGATCTGGTTTCATGTTAGCATCTTGATCAGGGACTGTCAACCGGTTTTTCATCCTTCCCAAGCCGCGCGTACATCCATTCCCGCACAAGCTGGTAGAAAAACGCGAACACCGGGACGCCGATGACCATTCCCACGATGCCGAACAGCCCTCCGAACAGGAGGATCGCGAACAGCACCCAGAAGCTGTTCAGATGGGTCGTGTCGCCCAGGATCTTCGGCCCTAAAATATTTCCGTCAAACTGCTGCAGGATCAGCACAAAGATGACGAAGTACACGCACTGGATCGGACTGACCATCAGGATCAGGATCGCGCTGGGGATCGCGCCGATGAACGGGCCGAAAAACGGAATGATGTTGGTCACCCCCACCACCACGCTGACCAGCACTGCGTAAGGCATCTTCGTGATCGCCGTGAACGCCATGCAGATCAGTCCGATGATCAGGGAATCCACCAGCTTGCCCTTCACAAAGCCGCCCAGATAAGCGTTGAGAATGTGAAGCTCCCGGATGATCCAGTCCGCTCTCTGCTCCTTGCCCGGAGCGATCTTCCTGTCCGGAAACAGCGCGCGGATCATCATTCCCGCCTGCCTCCGGAACGCCTTGCGGCTGTTCATCAGATAGACGGCCACGATCAGACCGATCACAAAATTTTTCGCCATCGTGATCATCGTCCAGAGACTGGCGGACACGCCGGAGATCACGTTGTTGATATTGGGGATCAGGTGCGTCCTCGCAAAATCCTGCACGCTGTTCATGATGTCTTCCGAATACTGCTCCACATAATTGACGAGCACCGGATTGTCCTGCACCAGCTCCTCCACCCACGCGCTGATCTTCTGGACATAGCCGGGCATGGCCTCCGCCAGCACGAGCACGCTGTTGATCACCTGCGGGACCACCATGGCGATCAGCGCGTAGATCACCAGACAGAACAAAAGAAGGCTGATCAGAATGGAAAGTCCCTTGAACAGCCTGCGGTATTTCTCCGCCGTCTTCTCCGGTTTTCTGGAAAGCTCCGCCGCCTGCTCCATATGGAGCTCCAGCCACGAACATACGGGCGACAGCAGATACGCGATCACCGCCCCGTAGATAAACGGCATCAGGATCCCGGCCACCATCCCGAGATACCCCTGAAACTCCCGAAACCGAAACACCACAAAGAAAAACAAAATGCACATGGCCACCGTCAAAAACACCGCGGCGCCTTTGTAAAAATAATCTCTCCACTTCTCGTTCATATGCCGCCTCCTGACTCTCAGACCATCATAACACAAAAAAGAGACGAGCAAAACTGTATTTTCCCAAATTTGCCGCTAAGAAGCGCTAAGAATTGAGCGACAAAAAAGTTTCCGCCCACTCCATTTTTTCCGGAGTCTGCGGAAACTTTTTTATTTCTGTTATTTTGACATCAGTCCTGGATCACGCGGACCGCCTTCACGGGGGTTCTGTAATATACGTTGGAGATCGTGATGCCGGTGCGCGGGTTGCTGGCGTGGACTACCTGTCCGCCGCCCACGTAGAGCGCCACATGGTTGATGCCCGAGCGGTTGCCGTAGAACACCAGATCGCCGGGCTGCAGCTCGGACGTGCTGATCGTCGTCCCGCAGTTGGCCTGCGCTCTCGAGGAATGGGGCAGGCTGATGCCGTAATTCCTGAATACCGACAGGACGAATCCCGAGCAGTCCGCTCCCTTCGTCAGGCTCGTTCCTCCCCACACATAGGGATTTCCGATGTACTGCTTTGCAAATTCGCTGATCGCCACGCGGACGTCGGACACTCCGGCTCCGTACAGCACCTCGGAGATCGTCAGCGCCTCGTCGAGCTTCGCGCCCACCTCCACATAGTCCTTATATAAATAGCCTTCTTCGCCGTCCAGATCGATCTTGACCCACTCGTCCAGCTCCTCCAGCACATCGAAGCTCTGTCCGCTTCCGACGACGTCCAGCACCTCGCTCTCAGTGCTCGGTTCGGTGCGTACCTTCAGGCCGTCCGTGGTCACGTCCGCCACCGTCTTGAGCAGAGAGGAAGCCTTGTCCAGCGCCTCGCTTCCGGTCAGTACATATTCCGCCTTGATATATCCTTCCACCTCGCCGGACCTGATCTGCAGCCATTCGCCCTCCTCACCGAGGACGTCGCAGCCCGCTTCGTTTCCGATCTTTCCTACGATCTTTCCGTCCGTGGACGCGCTGTCGCGGATGTTGACCTTTCCTTCGGAGACCGTCACGATCCCGAGATTGCTGTAATCGTCCAGACGAAACGCATCCAGCACCACCTGGCTGACTGCGCTCTCCACCACGGCCGGATCCTCCGCCGCGTCCAGATCCGCCGAGATGCCGATCTGCGCGCTGCTTCCCAGCGACGCGGACGCCTGCGCGTCCATGGGAACCGCCGTGACTGCCAGCGCTCCCGCCAACAGGATCCCAAAACCTCCTGTTATGATTTTATCCTGATGTCTCATATTCTTTTCGCTCCCGTAAATATTACAAAATTATTACATTTCATATACGATTCTATAACATACTGTCCTTTTTGTCAACCCCTGCGGACTTCCGGAAATCCCGCCCGCCGGAACAGCGCCCGCCGGTTTTGATTGACAAGCCCTCCGCCCATGGCATACAATAATAAAAAAGCGACAGGCTTCCAAAGGAGGTTCTTATGCCATTTAAGCTTGACGGGACGATTTCCAGGATTCTGGGGAATATCGGTCTTTTTATCACGGTAAATCTTCTCTGCATCCTGTGCTGCCTTCCGCTCGTGACCGCGGGCGCTTCCATCACGGCGCTTCACTATGTCATGCTGCAGTTTATCCACGGGGATGCTCCGAACCTTCTGTCGGACTTCTGGAAGTCTTTCCGGGCCAATCTCCGGCAGGGGATCGCGATCCATCTGATCGCCGCAGGGGTTGGCGCGCTTCTCTACTTCAATTTAAGCTTTGCCGCCGGCAATCTGCATCTGGGAGTGCCCTTTCAGATCATGGCGTTTCTGTCCGGCGCGCTGGCGTTCCTCTATCTGCTGACCGTGACGGTGATCTATCCGCTGCTGGCCCGCTACGAAAACACGGTGTCCAGAACCTTTTATCTGGCCTTTCTTCTGGCCGTCACCAGTTTTCCGACCGCGCTTCTTTTGCTGGCCGTCAACCTGATCCCGGCGGTGCTGTTCGTCCTGTGGCCGAACGCGTTCCTGCTCCTGATCCCCTTCTATGTGTTTGTGGGGCTCTCGCTGGTCAGCTATGTGGACTGCCTGCTGCTGGACCGCGTCTTTGGAAAGTTTGCATAAAACGTTACGATTCACAGCCGATATGGATCTGAGGGCAGACTCGTCATGCTCGCATGTAAGAGGCTGGCGGCAGATCCATATCGAGCCTGC
>JAUNHB010000011.1 GCA_030524125.1 Eubacteriales bacterium
ATATCTGCGCGGCGTGCTGGTGGCCGGCACGAGAAAGGATATCTGCCGGCTTGCGGAGGAGTACGATGTGGATGAGATCATGATCGCGATCCCGTCCGCTCCCCACGGGGTGATCCAGGAGCTGCTGGATATCTGCAGCCAGACCAGCTGCAAGCTCAAGGTGCTGCCGGGCATTTACCAGCTCGTCAACGGGGAGGTCAGCGTCTCGAAGCTGCGCAATGTGGAGATCGAGGATCTGCTGGGGCGCGATCCGGTGGACACGAAGGTGGACAGTATCATGGGGTACGTGTCGGGGAAGACCGTGCTGGTCACGGGAGGCGGCGGCTCCATCGGCAGCGAGCTGTGCCGTCAGATCGCCAGACACGAGCCCGGAAGGCTGATCATTTTTGATATTTATGAAAATAATGCGTATGATATCCAGCAGGAGCTGAAACGGGATTATCCGTCGCTGGATCTGGTGGTGCTGATCGGTTCGGTGCGCAACACCCACCGGATCAACGGCGTTTTTGAACAGTACAGGCCGCAGATCGTCTATCACGCGGCGGCCCATAAGCATGTGCCGCTCATGGAGGACAGCCCCAACGAAGCCATCAAGAACAATGTGATGGGGACGTACAAGACGGCGCAGGCGGCGGACCGGTATGGGACGTCCCGGTTTGTCCTGATCTCCACGGACAAGGCCGTGAATCCCACGAACATCATGGGGGCGTCCAAACGCCTGTGCGAGATGGTGGTGCAGATGATGAACAACCGCTCGGAGACGGAGTTTGTGGCCGTGCGGTTCGGAAATGTGCTCGGAAGCAACGGAAGCGTCATCCCGCTGTTTAAAAAGCAGATCGCGGAGGGCGGCCCTGTAACCGTCACGGATCCCAATATCATCCGGTATTTTATGACGATCCCGGAGGCGGTGTCATTGGTGCTCCAGGCGGGAGCGCAGGCCCGTGGAGGCGAGATCTTCGTGCTGGACATGGGAAAGCCGGTGAAGATTCTGGATTTGGCGCTGAACCTGATCCGTCTGTCGGGGCTGAAGCCTTATGAGGATATTGACATTGAGTTCACCGGCCTGCGGCCCGGCGAGAAACTCTACGAGGAGCTTCTGATGAACGAGGAGGGACTTCGGAGCACGGACAACGAGCTGATCCACATTGGGAAGCCCATCGAGTTTGACGAGGAGCGGTTCACGCGTCAGCTGGACGAGCTGGACGAACTGTCCCGGATGGACAGTCCGGATATCAAGCGGAAGGTCATGGAGATCGTCCCTACTTATCATATGAAAGAAAACGGAAAAGAGGCGTAAGAAATGGCACACATTTTTCTTGCCTCCCCGCACATGAGCGCGGAAGGCTATGAACAGGCGTATATCAAAGAGGCGTTCGACACCAACTGGATCGCGCCGCTTGGAAAGAACGTCAACGAGTTCGAGAAGGAGCTGGCGGCGTATGTGGGCGTGGCGGACGCGGCGGCGCTGTCGGCAGGCACGGCGGCGATCCATCTGGCGCTCAAGGCGGCCGGAGTGGAAGAGGGCGACGTGGTGTTCTGCCAGGATCTGACATTTTCGGCCACGGCAAACCCCATCGTCTATGAGAAGGCGACGCCGGTGTTCATCGACAGCGACCGGGAGACGTGGGATATGTCCCCCGAAGCGCTGGAGCGGGCGTTTGAGAAATATCCGAATGCGAAGGCGGTGCTCCCGGTGCACCTGTACGGACTTCCGGCCAACATGGATCGGATCATGGACATCTGCAGGCGTCACGGGGCGGTCGTCATCGAGGACGCGGCGGAGAGCCTCGGAAGTACGTACCGTGGAAAGTACACGGGAACCTTCGGAGATTACGGCGTGTTTTCCTTCAACGGAAACAAGATCATCACCACGTCGGGAGGCGGGATGCTGGTCTGCAATCTGCCCGACGAACAGGCGAAGGAGCGGATCGGCAAGGTGCGCTTCTGGGCGACCCAGTCGAGGGAGCCGGCTCGCCACTACGAACATAAGGAGATTGGATACAATTATCGCATGAGCAATATCTGCGCCGGGATCGGACGCGGCCAGATGAAGGTGCTGGAGCAGCGGATCCTGCAGAAGCGGCAGATCTTCGCCTATTATCAGGAGCATCTGGGAGACCTTGCGGGGCTTTCGTTCATGCCTATGCATGAGGGCGAGCGGGCGAACTGCTGGCTGTCGGTGATCCAGCTGGGAGAGGAGAGCCCGGTCCGGCCGCTGGACGTGATGCTGGCGCTGGAGCAGGGTGACGTCGAGAGCCGTCCGGTATGGAAGCCCATGCATCTGCAGCCGGTCTTCGCAGGCTGCGACTATGTGGACAACAGCGGCGTGGCGCAGAGCCTGTTCGAGAACGGCGTGTGCCTGCCAAGCGACACGAAGCTTACAGAGGCGGATCTGGAGCGGATCTGCAAAATCATCAGAGGGTTGTGGGGATAGATGAGACAGGGAATTTACGCCCGGAGCATCAAGCGGAAGCTGGACATGGCGCTGGCCGGGGGCGCGCTGATCGCGCTTAGCCCGGTCATGGCCGTCACGGCATGGCAGGTGCGCAGAAAGCTGGGAAGCCCGGTGCTGTTCACGCAGCTTCGGCCCGGAAAGAACGAAAAAATCTTTAAAATGTATAAGTTCCGGACGATGACGGACGAGAGGGACGCCGACGGAAAGCTGCTTCCGGACGAGAAGCGGCTGACAGAGTTTGGAAAATTTCTGAGAGAAAGCAGCCTGGATGAGCTTCCGGAGCTTTTCAATATTTTGAAGGGCGATATGAGCATCGTGGGCCCCAGACCTCAGCTTGTGAGAGATATGGTTTTTATGACGAAGGCGCAGAGACGCCGTCACCGGGTGGCGCAGGGGCTGACCGGCCTGGCGCAGGTGAACGGACGGAACAATCTTTCCTGGGAGGATAAGCTGGCCTATGATCAGCAGTATGTAAAGAAAGTCACGTTTCTGGGCGATCTGCGGATCGTGCTCTGCACTGTCGGGAATGTGCTGAAGAAGGCGGACGTCAACACCGAGGGAATGGCGACGGCGGAGGATCTCGGAGACTATCTGCTGCGCACCGGACAGGTGGATCAGGATACCTACGACCGGAAGCAGCGCATCGCGGCGGGATTATGTGAGAAGAACCGTTGAAGGGAACGAGAACATGAACAAAGACTGGGAATATTACAACCATGCGCTTGTGCCGGCCACGCCGCCCCATGTGGATCCGGATACCTCGTGGATGAGGGATCCGCGGAAGTGGAAGGAGCTGGCGGGCGGGAAGTATCCGCTGCTGGCCCGCTGGGTGACGGAATTTGACTGCCCGGAGGAGACGGAGTGGTGGTGCATCATCAAGGATACGCCGTTTGATATGATGTCCTTAAAATCCAACCGCCGGAGTCTGATCACCAGAGGCCTGAAGCGGGTGGACGTAAAGGTGATCGTTCCGGCGGATCATGCGGAGCAGATGGCAAATGTGCTGATCAAAGCATGGAAATCTTATGACGCGTCTTATGAAGAAGGAAACGACAGAAAAGAGCTGACGGATGAATTCCGGAAGCTGACCGGGGACAAGCTTGGAAATACGGAGTATCTGGGAGCTTTTTTAAAGGACACGGATACGATGATCGGGTACAGCATCTATAACCTGTTTGACGACTGGGTCGAGTATTCGGTAGTGAAAACGGATCCGGAGTATCTGAATACGCAGGTCAACGCGGCTCTGGCTTATTATGGACTGGAACGCTATCTGAAGCCGGGGATCCGCTATATCCATGGAGGCTGGCGGACCATGATCCATGATTCCAATTATCAGGATTATCTTCTGAAAAATTTTGGCTATCGAAAGGCATACTGCAGACTGCACGTGGAGTACCGTTCCTGGATGAAGGCGGCTGTCGCAGTGCTGTATCCTTTCCGGAGCGTACTGGAAAAGTGTTCCGGCCACAAATTGGTGTATCCGGTCTGGTGCGCGCTCCGACAGGAAGAAATCCACCGCACCTTCCGATCAAGCGAGACAAGGAGATAAGTTATGAACATTTGGTTTTTCAATCATTACGCGGTTCCGACGAGCCTGTATCCGCTGGCGCGGCCCTACCATTTTGCAAACCATCTGCAAAAAAAAGGACATAAGGTGACGATCTTTGCGGCCAGTTCGGTGCACCTGTCGGACAAAAACCTGATCACGGACAAAAGCCCCATGAAGGCGAAGAAGGTGGACGGGATCCGCTATGTGTTCCTGAAGGCCAGAAATTATGAAGGCAACGGACTGGGACGGGTGCTGAATTTCTTCGACTATACGATCCGGCTTTTTACCCAGACGGGAAAATTCAACCCGCCGGATGTGATCATGGCCACCTCGGTGCATCCTCTGACCTGCGTGGCGGGGATCCTGCTGGCGAGGAAATACCGCTGCCGCTGCGTGGTGGAGATCGCGGATCTCTGGCCGCTGACGCTGGTGGAGTACGGGGCGATGAAAGAGGGACAGCTTGTGACGAGGGCGCTGTATGCGCTGGAACACTGGATCTACAGGAAGGCGGACGCCGTGATCTTCACCATGTTCGGAGGGAAAGAATATATACAGGACATGGGCTGGGAGAAGGATGTGGATTTGGACAAGATTTACTATATCAACAACGGCGTGGATCTTGGCATCTACCGGAGACAGGAGAGGGAGGAGATTCTCGAAGATCCCGATCTGGACCGGAAGGATACGTTCAAGGTCATGTACACAGGATCCATGGGAATCGCAAACTCTGTCCGGGATATTCTGGACGCCGCCATGCTTCTGAGGGAGCATAAGGAAATCCAGTTTTTCCTGTATGGAGCAGGCTATCAGGAGGAAGAGCTGAAGCAGTACCGGGAGGAGCATCAGATCGACAACGTCCATTTCAAAGGGCGGGTCAATAAGAAATACATCCCCGGCATTCTGGCGCGGGGCGATCTGAATATACTGACGGCTCCCAGCGACCGGGTGTCGGAGTACGGCATGAGCATGAACAAGATGTTTGACTATATGGCTTCCGGGAAGCCGACCCTGTCCAATGTCCGGACCCGAAACGATCTCTTTGTGGACAATGGCTGCGGCATGACCATTGAGGCGGGGAGTCCCGAAGCCATGGCCGAAGGGGTGCTGGAGTTTTACCAGATGGATCGGGAGAAATACGAGACTTACTGCGAAAATGCAAAGAAGACGGTCAGGGAGTATGATTTCGGATATCTGACGGATCGTCTGGAACAGATTTTGGCGGGAAAATAGGAGGATGGACACAGAGATGAAATACGCACTGATCGGCTGCGGCCGGATTGCCACAAACCATATCAAAGCCGTGACGAACAACGGTCTGGAGCTGGCGGCGGTGTGCGACAGCGTACCGGAAAATATGGAGTCGCTGCTGGCAAAGCACGGACTGGAGAAGGACGGGACCATCGCCCGCTATACGGACTATGAGAAGATGATCGACGAGGTGAAGCCAACGCTCGTGGGCATCGCCACCGAGAGCGGTCTCCATGCGAAAATCGCCCTGTACTGCATCAACCACGGAGTCAACTGCATCATCGAGAAGCCCATCGCCATGAGCATCGGGGATGCGGACGAGATCATCCGCCGCTCGGAGGAGAAGAAGGTCAAGGTGTCGGCCTGCCATCAGAACCGGTTCAATCTGGCCGTGCAGGAGACGAGAAAGGCGCTGGAGGACGGGCGCTTCGGGAAGCTGTCCCACGGCTCCATCCATGTGCTCTGGAACAGAAACGAGAATTATTATCATCAGGCGGACTGGAGAGGAAAGTGGGCGTCCGACGGCGGCGCGCTGATGAACCAGTGCATCCACGGCATCGACCTGCTCCGTTGGATGTTCGGGGACGAGGTGGACGAGGTGTACGGCGTGACGAGGCAGCAGTTCCATCACTATCTGGAGGCCGAGGACATCGGCATGGCCGTGGTCAAATTTAAAAACGGTGCCATCGCCACGATCGAGGGAACGACCAACGTGTACCCGAAAAATCTCGAGGAGACGCTCTACATCTTCGGAGAGAAGGGAACGGTCAAGCTGGGCGGAACTTCCACCAACAACATCGACGTGTGGGAGTTTGCGGACGAGCAGGAGGTGGACAGCCGCAACCGGGAGCTGCAGGAGGCCACCAGCAATGTGTACGGCAACGGGCACACAAGTCTCTATGCGGATATGATCGACGCCATCGAGAAGGACAGACGGCCTTATGTGGACGCGGTGGCGGGACGCAACGCCCTGGAGATGGTGCTCGCCATCTACAAGAGCCAGAAGGAGGGGCTTCCGGTGAAGCTGCCTCTCACAGATTTCAGAAGTACGGATATGGCGGGAGAGTTCGATGTTTAAGATTGGAGAGGTCAAAGCCTGCCGTCTGGCGGGAGAGGATTGCCCGGAGCTTGCGGGAAAGGAATTTCCGGTGTACGGCGTCTCCGACCCGGAGCGGCCGGAGAGCAACACCATTGTCTATGTGCGCACGGAGGTGGAAGGAAGCCTCGAGGGCGTCCGGGAAGCGATCTTCGTGACGAAGGAGGACGTAAATCTCCCGGGCCTTCATCCGTCCTGCGTGCAGCTGAAATCCCCCATGCAGAAAAGCCTGTGCGGGGTGCTTCTGGAGCGGTACCGGAGCTTTCTGCCAAAGCCTGCGCTTGTGCAGAGGGACGGAAGCTACATCAGCGAGGACGCGAGGATCGGCGATCATGTGGAGATCGCTCCGTTCTGCGTCATCGGGGCCGACGTGGTCATCGGAGACTACTGCCGCATCGGGGCGGGAACGGTCATCAAGGATCACGTGCGGATCGGCGATCATGTGGAGATCCAGGAAAAATGCCTGATCGGCGTGGACGATATGGACGTGTACCGTCTGGAGGACGGCGTGTGCAGGGATCTGCCCCATCTGGCGGGAACGGTCATCGGGGACGGCTGCCTGCTGCTGGCCGGAGCCGTGGTGGCGGCGGGGGATTCCCGGACGACGGTCCTCGGGGAGAGCTGCGTGGTCGGCATGCTGGGCGACGTGGGGCACAACTGTGTGATCGGGGCGGGGACGTCCGTCGGCGGAAAATGCAGCATCTCCGGACATTGCGATCTGGGGGAGCACGCGTATATCGCGCCCATGGCGGTGACGACCAACCGGATCGAGGTGGGCGCTCATGCGTATCTCGGCATCGGGGCGGTGGCCATCAAGGACGTGCCTGCAGGCGAGAAGCAGTTTGGCAATCCTGCCAGACGGGTGATGGAGCAGAAGAAGAAATAGGTTATGAAAAAGGAGAGGTCCATGGTTCGGAACATATTGGAATATCTGGAGACGACGGCGGCGCAGTGCCCGGACAAGGCGGCTTTTGAGGATCTGGAGCGAAGCTACACGTTTGCGCAGACGCTTGCGTACGCCGGAAGGATCGGAAGCGGTCTTGCGGCGGCGCTGCCTCAAAATTCGCCGGTGCCGGTCCTCATGGAAAAGGAAGCGTGGACCCTGAATGTGTTTATGGGAGCAGTCTGTGCGGGCTGCTTTTATACGTTGGTGGAGCCGGATCAGCCGGACGAGCGGATCCTGACGATCCTCGACACACTGGAAGCGGAGGTGCTTGTGACGAGCCGGACGCTTCTGGAGCGCGTACAGAGGCTTCACTTCCGGGGACGGATCCTGCTGGCGGACGATCCGGAGGCCGAAGGAGGCGCAGATCCGGCGGACGCGGGGGCAGCCCCGTCGGCCCCTTCCGACAGGGAGAATCTGGCGCTCTGTCCGGAGGACACGGCGCTTCTGCAGGCCCGCCGGGCGGCGGCCTGCGACGTGGATCCGCTCTACGCCATCTTCACCTCGGGTTCCACGGGAGTGCCCAAGGGGGTGGTGGTCTCCCACAGGTCGGTCATCGACTTTACCGAGTGCTTCACGGAGCTCTTCGGATTTTCGAGGGAGGACGTGATCGGCAATCAGGCCCCGTTTGATTTCGATGTGTCGGTCAAGGACATTTATCCGGCGCTGAAGACAGGAGCTACGGTGGAAGTGATTCCGAAGAAATTTTTCAGTGTTCCAAAGAAACTGATCGATTTTCTGGACGACAGAAAAGTGACGAGCCTTACGTGGGCCGTGTCGGCCCTGTGCGTGATCTCCATGCTGAAAGGATTTCGCTACAAGGTGCCGGGAAGCATCCGGAGGATCATGTTCAGCGGCGAGGTCATGCCGGTCCGGCAGCTCAACTACTGGAGGAGCTATCTGCCGGACGCGCGGTACGTGAACCTGTACGGCCCCACGGAGATCACATGCAACTGTACGTACTATGAGGTGGACCGGGAGTTTTCCGAGGAGGAGACGCTGCCCATCGGGGATGCGTTCCCCAACGAGCGGGTGTTCCTGCTGGACGAGGAGGACCGTCAGGTGACGGAGCCGGGCGTGCTCGGGGAGATCTGTGTGTCCGGCACGGCGCTGGCGCTCGGATACTACCGGAACTGGGAGAAGACGGGGGAGGCGTTCGTGCAGAACCCGCTGAACCGCCGGTATCTGGAGCCAATCTACCGCACCGGGGATCTGGGCCGGTACAGTGAGAGCGGGGAGCTTTTCTATGTGACCCGCAAGGATTTCCAGATCAAGCATATGGGGCACCGCATCGAGCTGGGAGAGATCGAGACGGCCTTTCAGGCGCTGGAGGGCGTGAGCCGGGTCTGCTGCGTCTACGACGAGCCGAACACGAAGATCGTCGGGTTTTATGTGGGGGATCCGGAGCCGAAGGAGATCATTGAAAGGTTGACAGAGCGGCTTCCCCGGTTTATGATTCCTAATATATTCCGTCGGGTGGAGCAGATGCCTCTGACCAAGAACGGAAAGATTGACCGGAAGCGGCTGATGGAGGATTATCAGGCGCAGTAAGAGGAGGAGGATTCTGTGACAGAAGAAAAGCTGTGTGAGCTGGCGCAGACGCTGGGCACGCCGTCCTACGTGTTCGACACGGATATCCTGACGGAGAGGGCCCGTCTGGTGCGGGAGAAGCTCCGTCCGGCGAAGCTCTGCTTTGCCATCAAGGCCAATCCGTTTCTGGCGCGCACGCTGGATGGGCAGGCGGACCGCTACGAAGTATGTTCGCCGGGAGAATTTCATATCTGCGTGCAGAGTGGGCTGGACATGGAGAAGATCGTGCTGTCCGGCGTCAACAAAGCGTATGAGGACGTGCGCTACGCCATGGAGCAGGGCGTCGTGCACTACACGGCGGAGTCCGTGCGGCAGCTCCAGCTGGTGGAGCGGTGCGCGGCCGAGGCCGGAAGGAAAGTGGAGGCGCTGCTGCGGGTCACCAACGGCAGCCAGTTCGGCATGAGCGAGTCCGATGTGATACAATGCATCCGTGAACGCGCGTGCTTTCCGCATGTGGAGCTGACGGGGCTTCAGTATTTTACGGGGACTCAGAAGAAGTCCATGAAAAAGATCGCCGCGGAGGTGGCCTACATCGAGGAGCTGATCGGGAGGATTCAGGCGGAGGAGGGGTTCGTATCCCGTGTGCTGGAGTTCGGGCCGGGACTTGGGGTGCCGTATTTTACGAAGGACGATTTCGCGGAGGACGCCCGCCTGCTGGAGGAGTTTGCCGCTTTATTTAAAGAAGCGCGGCCGTATGAGCTCATCTTCGAGATGGGGCGCTATCTGACCGCATCCTGCGGTTATTATATGACGAGGATCGAGGATCAGAAGAAAAACGACGCGGTCAACGTCTGCATCGTGGACGGAGGCATCCATCATGTGAATTATTACGGCCAGAATATGGCCATGAAGACGCCGATCCTCTCGTATTTCCCGCAGCATCCGCTGGAAGAGGAGGAGACGGAGTGGACGGTCTACGGCTCTCTGTGCACCATGGCGGACGTGCTTCTGAAGAAGCTGACGCTCCGGGACGCGCGGGTGGGGGACTATCTGGTCTTTCACAACATCGGGGCCTACTCGGTGACGGAGGGCATCTATCTGTTCCTGAGCCGCCGGATGCCGAGGATCTATCTGTACAGTGAGGAACACGGGGCGGAGCTTCTCCGGGAAGGACTGGAGACGTGGCCGCTCAATATGGCTGATTCGTGATAAAGTTCAGCCATGCATCTCGAAAGCCCGCTGCTTACCGCATGGCTGGATAGTTACGATAAAACTTGCGCCGCTGCGGACGCTGACGGCGCGGAATGGAGATAAAGATGGAAGAATTACTGGAATTGTTATCCGCGCTGAAGCCGGAGATTGATTTTGAGCAGGAGAAGGAGCTGATCGACGACGGACTTCTGGAATCCTTCGACGTGATCACGCTGATCGCGGAGTTGGAGGATCAGTTCGGCGTGGAAGTTCCGGCTGAGGAGATCGTGCCGGAGAACTTTAATTCTGCAGAGGGAATCTGGGAGCTGTTGGAGCGGATCAGGGAGGAGGCATAGGATGCAGTTTCGGGATTTGAAAAGTCAGTACCGGGCGCTGAAGCCGCAGATGGACGCGGCGATCGCGGCGGTGCTGGAATCATCGGATTATATTGCGGGAGATCAGGTGGACGAGCTGGAGCAGGAGCTGAAGGAATATCTGGGCGTCAGAAACTGCATTTCCTGCGGAAACGGGACGGACGCGCTGGTGCTGGCCCTCAAGGCATGGGGCGTGGGTGCGGGCGACGCGGTGTTTGTGCCGGATCACACCTTCTTTTCATCGGCGGAGTCGGTGGCTTTCGTGGGTGCGACGCCGGTGTTCGCGGACGTGTCGGAGGACACGTTCACGGTGGATGCGGACAGTCTGGAGCGCGTCATCCAGGCGGTGGCCGCGGAAGGAAAGCTGACGCCGAAGGCGGTCGTGGCGGTGGATCTGTTCGGGCTTCCGGCGGACTACGACCGGGTGCTGGCCGTGGCGGAGCGATACGGCCTGTATGTGCTGGAGGACTGCGCGCAGGGCTTCGGCGGGACCTATCACGGGAGAAAGGCCGGAACCTTCGGCCATATTTCCACCACGTCCTTCTTCCCGGCCAAGCCGCTGGGATGCTACGGGGACGGCGGCGCGGTCTTCACGGACAACGACGAGTGGGCGGCCCTGATCCGTTCCATGCGCGTTCACGGGAAGGGCAGCAGCAAATACGACAATGTCAGGATCGGCATGAACTCCCGGCTGGACACCATCCAGGCGGCGGTCCTGCAGGTAAAACTTCGGGCTTTTCAGGACTATGAGCTTGCGAAGGTGAACGAGGCGGCGGCACGCTACACGGAGGCGCTCGCCGACTGCGTGAAGGTTCCGGAAGTGCCGGAGGGCTGCACCTCCAGTTGGGCGTCCTACAATATTCTGCTGAAGGACGAGGCGCAGAGGGACGCGGTGCGGGAGCATCTGCAGGAGAACGGCGTGCCGACCATGGTCTATTACCCGAAGGGGCTGCACCAGCAGAAGGTGTTCGCGGACTGCTGCCTGTACGGGGAGACGCTGCCGGTGACGACCGACATCTGCAAACGGACGCTGGCCATTCCGGTGTCGCCGTATCTGTCGGAGGAGGATCAGCGGAAGATCATCCGCCTGATCCGTGAGAAAACAGGAGCAGACGCATGAAAATATTATTGATTTCCTACGATTCCTTTCCTTATGACGGGAGGCTCAGGGAGCTGATCAAGGTGGCGAAGGAACTGGGAGAGACGACCTACATCACCCGTGGCGGAGGCGAGGAGCAGTCGCAGGAGCCGGGGCACCTTCTGTATCAGGGAGGCGGATACCTGGGATTCCTCCGGTTCTGCGCCCGCGAGGCCGCCAGGCTGGGGAAGACGGATCTGATCTTTATCGACAACCGGAAGGGGATCCTCCCGGGATATCTGGCCAAAAGGCTGACCCGGGCGGACTATGTGGTGCAGGACTGCCGGGAGCTTTACGATATGAAGAGCGCGGCGGGCGTCGCGGGGCGGATCGGCTGTCTGGTGGAGAAGCTTTTTACGAGGCATTCGGACGTGGTCGTCGCGGCCAACGCCTTCCGGGCAAAGCTCATGGTGCGCATGTTTGGACTTCGGAAGACGCCTCTGAGCTACGAAAACATCCGCCGTCTGACCAATACCTCCGAGGAGAAGCGCAGGCAGACGGAAGAGGAGTGCCGGACATTTTTTGAGGAAGAAAAATTCCGGATCGTCTCCACGGCGGGCTGCGATATGAGCCGCACCACCGGCAGGATGCTGGAGGCCATGAAAGGTCTGGGAGAGGGCTTTGAGCTTCTCCTCATCGGGGAGAGCGACGAGGAGGACGAGGAGATCGTCCGTCAGACCATCCTGCAGAACGGCCTGACCAATGTGAAGATCCTGCCCCGAATGGATCAGGATCATCTGAAATATTTTATCGACAGCAGCCAGATCGGACTGGTGACCTACCACCAGAGAGACCTGAACAATAAATACTGCGCCAGCGGCAAGATCTTCGAGTTCCTGTTTGAAGGGAAGCCGGTGGTGACGTCCACCAATCCGCCGCTGAAGGAATTTTGCGAAAAATACAGGGTCGGCGTGGCCGATGACGATTATGAGAGGGCGATCCGCACGGCGGCCGCACAGTACGGACAGCTTCAGAAGACGGTGGAGGAGTTTGTGAGCCGCGTCCATGTGGAGCGCAACAATCACAGGCTGGCGGAGAAAATCCGGAGAGAGCTGGAGGGAAGACAGGCATGAAAAAGGTAATGCTCGTGTTTGGAACGAGACCGGAGGCCATCAAAATGTGCCCGCTGGTCAATGAGCTGAAAAGCCGGAAAAAAATCGAGACGGTGGTGTGCGTCACCGGGCAGCACCGACAGATGCTGGATCAGGTGCTGGAGGCGTTCCATGTGAAGCCAGACTACGACCTGTCCATCATGAAGGACCGGCAGACGCTCTTCGATGTGACGACCAATATCCTGAACCGGATCAGGGAGGTGCTGGAGGAGGTGCGGCCCGACGTGGTGCTGGTCCACGGGGATACGTCCACCACGTTTGTGACGGCGCTGGCCTGCTTTTATCTGCAGATCCCGGTGGGGCATGTGGAGGCGGGACTTCGCACCTACAACATCTACTCGCCCTATCCGGAGGAGTTCAACCGGCAGGCGGTGGGGATCATCTCCGCCTACCATTTTGCGCCCACGGAGCTGTCCCGGCAGAACCTTTTGCGGGAGGGAAAGCGCCCGGAGACGATCTATGTGACCGGCAATACGGCCATCGACGCGCTGAAGACGACGGTGCGGGAGGACTATACCCATCCGGAGCTTGACTGGGCGGCGGGGAGCCGTCTGATCATGATCACGGCCCACCGGAGGGAAAACCTCGGAGAGCCCATGAAGCACATGTTCCGGGCGATCCGGAGAGTGTGCGACGAGCACCCGGACATCAAGGCGATCTATCCGATCCACATGAACCCGGCTGTCCGGGAGACGGCAAGGGAGATCCTGGGGGACGACGAGCGGATCCGCATCATCGAGCCTCTGGACGTGCTGGATTTTCACAATTTTCTGGCGAGAAGCTATCTGATCCTGACCGACAGCGGCGGGATCCAGGAGGAAGCGCCGTCTCTTGGCAAGCCGGTGCTCGTCATGCGCGACACGACCGAGCGTCCGGAGGGGATCGAGGCCGGGACGCTGAAGCTGGTGGGGACCGATGAAGAGGTGATCTACCGGAATTTCAAGCTTTTGCTGGAGGATCCGCAGGCGTATGAGGCCATGAGCGGAGCCAGCAATCCCTACGGCGACGGCTTCGCGTGCAGGAGGATCGCCGATATTTTGGAAGGAAACGCATGAATCTGTATTTGATCGTATTTTTATTACTGGCGGCGGGAACGCTGGCGGAGTGGTTCCTGCCCCGGCGCAGAACGGCGGTCTATGCGGTCTGCTGGACGGTCACGGCCGCGGCGGTCTGCCTGCGGTTCGGACAGGGGACGGACTATGTGACCTACGACGCGGTCTACGACACCATCCCGGCGGTCATCGACCTGTCTCAGGGATATATCTGCGGGTTTTACCCGGAGGTGGGGTGGCGGCTTCTGTGCGCGGGCTTCAAGCTCTTCGGCGCGCCGTTCTGGGCGCTGACCATGGCGGCGGGACTCCTGGAAATGGGGCTTTTGCACCGGTTTTTGCAGAAATATGTGCCGCTTCGGACGGCGGGGCTTTTCCTGTCCTATCCGGTGCTGATCTTCGTCTATATGGTGTCGGGACTCCGGCAGGGGATGGCAGTCTGCATTTTTCTCGGAGTCGCGGTCCCTTTTTATCTGGAAAAGAAATGGGTGCGCTACGTGATCGCCGTTCTGGCGGCAGCGTCCTTTCACAAGGTGGGATACGGATGGCTCGTGCTTCCGGCCGCCTGCTATCTGCCTGCGCAGATCATGCTCATCCTGACGGGAGCGTCCGCGGCGGTGGGAGCGCTGATCCAGATTCCGGCGGCGGAGCAGCTCCTGTTGCGCCTGCTTCCATCCTACCATATGAGCCAGTTTTTGACGGAGGGCTCGGTGAGCCTGTTTGCGGTGGGAGAGAGGCTGGTGAGCTTCGGCGTGCTGATCCTGCTCTTCGGATATCTGAAGAAAAAACGGGCGGAGATCCCGGCGCAGACGGAGCTTTTGCTGAAGGGCTATCTGTGCGGCGTCTGTTTTTATATGCTGATGTTTGGAAATTCTTACTATGCCAGCCGCTATGCGGCGATCTTCAAGGTGCTGGAGTGCGCCGTGGCCGTCGGGCTTGTGCTGGCGGCAGTCCGGGAGGAACAAAAAGCCGCCCGCGCGGTCGCGGCGTTTTTCTTTTGCCTGACTATGGTGATGGGCTGCAAAAATCTGAACGCGGCGGTCCGGGAGGGCGGCTATGACAAGGCGGGCGTCAATGTGCTGACGTATCCGTACGTGTCGGTCTTTGACCGGGAGAGGATCAACGATTATCTGGATTACGAGGAGCGAAAGGAAGCCATGTACCAGTACAATATCGGAGATCAGCAGTTGTGGATGATCGGGAGATAGAGAGGACATAAAAATGCGTCTGGAAATTTTACTGACCGCGCTTTTGTTTTTCGGAGGGACGATCCTCTCCGGATACGCGCTGAGGCGGGTGCTGAAACTGCAAGGAGAGGGATTTTTGTTCTCGGCGGTGTCGGGAACGATGCTCTGGTGGGCGCTGATGGAGGTGATCCTCGTGCCCATGACCATGCGCTTCGCCTCGTTCCAAAGCTTTGTGTATCTGTACGGCGCTGCGGTGCTTCTGCTCTGCGTCGCCGGGCTCTTCTGCTGGAAAGACATCGTGGAGGATGCAAGGCTGTTCTGCGCAGACTGGAAAAAATATGTGACGCCGGGGCATGTGGTCGCGCTGGCGCTGATCGCGTACCAGCTCTGGTTTATCCATCACCATATGTATCTGGAGTGGGACGATACGTACTATGTCAATCTGGCAAATGAGGCGGTCTACTCCGACAAGATCTACTGGGTCTATCCGGAGACCGGGGCCATGGCGGATTTTGACAAGCGGTATGTGCTGTCGCTGTGGCCGATCTTCTACGCGTGGCTGTCGAAGCTGATCGGCGTGATCCCGACGATCATGGCGCACACGATCCTTCCGTGGCTGATGATCCCGCTGGCCTACATGGTGTACGGTCTTCTGGGGAGAAGGCTGTTCCCGAAGGACGCGGGGCTTCGGGGAATGTTTCTCGCCTTTGCGGTCATGATGCACCTGTTTATGAGCGGAGAGCACACGGCGGGGCTTACGTTTCTGAGCATCACGCCGTGGGTGGGAAAAGGCCTGCTGGCTACGGTGCTGATCCCGATGCTGCTCTTCTGCGTGCTGCGTACTGCGGACGGACAGGGGCAGGCAGGAAAAAGCGGGAGCTTCGGAGACTGGCTTCTTCTGGGGATCACCGGACTGGGAGGATGCCTTCTGTCCTCCATGGGGATCATGCTGAGCCCGCTGTTTGTGGGCGCGGCGGTGTTTCTCGCGGCGGTTCAAAAGAGAAGCGTTCCGTATCTTCTGAAAGGGGCGGCGGCCTGCGTTCCGTGCGTACTGCTGGGAATCTACTATATTTATCTGACCCGCTGACCGGGGAAACGGGGAGAGGGCTTTATGCAGGATTTTTTTGAAATTGCAAGGACTGATTTTCTGGCGACCTTTGAAGGGGCGTGGATGTTCCCGCTTCTCATGGCGGCGTCGGCTCTGATTTTGTGGAGAGAGAAGGACTGGGTGCGAAAGCTCCTGCTGGGTGCGCTGCCGCTTCTGTTCCTTCTGCTGTACTGGTGCCCGCTGACCGGCATGGTGTTCATGAAGCTGCTGGGCGAGAACGTCTACTGGAGGATCCTCTGGCTGATCCTTCTGGCGGCGACGGTGCCCTACAGCTTCTGCCTGCTGGCCGGAAGCCTGCGGGGATATGCGCGGTACGGCGTGCTGGCCGCAGGTCTGCTGGCGATCGGGCTTTGCGGGACGCCGCTTCTGGCTTCCACGGAGTTTCAGGCGTCCACCAATGTGTACAAGATCCCGCAGAACGTGGTGGCAGTGTGCGATCTTCTGCCGGGCAACATCCACGCGCTGGTGTCCAACCGCCTGATGCCGTACATCCGGATGTACGATCCGACCATCACGCTGGAGTACGGGAGAAATATTCTCGTCTACAACGGAAGAGAGGCCAACGGCCCGCAGGCGGAGCTCTATCTGGCGACCCAGTCGGAGGAGATCGACGTGTCGTTCGTGGCTCCGCTGGCAAAATCGGAGGGATGCACCTTTCTGGTATTTTCCAACAGCCGTACCTACGACGGCGACTGGGAGGACTACGGCTACCGGGAGTACGGGAGGACGGAGGAATTTACCATATTTGCAGATACAGACTATGAGGAAGGACAGGACACGAGAAAATGGGAAGAGTAAAGATGCTGAAGCCGTTCGCCGTGAGGTTCGCGGCGCTGATCGCGGTATTTTTTCTGTCGATGGCGCTGGTATATTGTATACCGGCCTCGTGGATCGAAAAAAATGTGGCCGCTTCGGTGGAGATCATGGAAGGGGAGGGCGATTACCCCATGTATTTCTTTTATCGCCACAGTTCGATCATGGACGTCCACACGGACAAGCTCATGTACGAAAGCCTGATCCAGAACCGGGATTACTATAATCCCATACAGGCGTCGGTCAGCGTCAACCAGTACCCGAGGTACTGGCACGGCTATCAGGTGGTGCTGCGGCCGCTGACCGTGTTCTTTCAGGTGCAGGAGGTGCGGTATCTGGGGATGCTGGCGTTCCATCTGCTCCTGTTCTGGAGCGCATGGCTTCTGGCAAAGCGGACAAGACCGGCCAACGCTGTCCTCTATGTGCTGACTATCGCCACCGGAAATATCGCGCTGTCCGCCGTGTGCCTGCAGTTTATGAACACGTTTCTGATCCTGTTCGCCACCATGGCGGTGCTCCTGTCCCGTTATGAGAAGTTTAAGGAGCGGGCATACGGATTTTCGCTGTTCTTCTTCACGGTGGGCATGGTGGAAAATTTCTTTGATTTTCTGACCTATCCGATCATCACGCTGGGGATCCCGCTGGTCGCGCTGCTGTGGATCAAGGCGAGAGAGGAGCAGGCGGATCTCCGGGAAAATCTGCTCTTTACGGTCAAAAGCTCCGTCGCGTGGGGGCTGGGCTACGCGCTCACATGGATCGCCAAATGGGGGATCGCCACCGTCGTGCTGGGCGTCCGGTACTTCTGGAGGACCATGAGCGTGGTGCAGTACCGGCTCGAGGGGAGCGCGGAGGAGCCGCTGGACCGGATCGGCACGATCCGCAAAAACCTGAAGGCGTGGCTCAACGTGCAGGACGACGGACTGATCAGCTGGAGCAAAGTCGCGCTGGTCGTTCTCGTGATCGCGCTGGTCCTGATCCTTGTCCGGAAAGTGCGGGACCTGCGCGCCGCAGCCGCCTGCCTGCCCATGCTGCTGGTGGCGCTGTACCCGTACGTCTGGTATCTGGTCATGTCCAACCATTCCCAGATCCACTACTGGTACACCTACCGCGCGCAGCTGGTGGCGCTGTTCGGCGGCCTGATGTTTCTGGGGAGTATTTTGAGGGAGCGTAAGAGAACGCCGTCTGCCTAGCGCAGACGGCGTTCTCTTACTTTGTCGATCAGTTTTTGACCGAACAGGCTTTTTATTGTCTGTTTGGCGTAGAACCGGAGTTCGCGGGCGAGCCATGCGGGGGTGATCCGGAACAGGCCCAGCTCCCGCTGCATCCGGAGCTGTTCCCGGTGGGCGAGAAGCTTGTGCGTGTCCGAAAAGCCCGCGATCTCATAGACGGAGACCGGGAGCGGCCGGTATTCGAAGGTCGCCCCGGACAGACGGGCCCGCAGGAAGAAATGATGATCCGCGCAGACCCGGTAGCCGACGTCGTAGGGCATGGAGAGCATGAGCTTCCGTGAGACGAAGGCGGACTGGTGGCAGAACGCCATCTCATAGGGAAGGCGGTCAAGGGACAGAGCCGGATACAATCTGGTATGCCCCTGATAGACGCAGAGCGTGTCGCCGTAGAGAATCTGCGCGTCTGAAGGGACGGAGAAAAATCGCTCCAGAGTCTCCGGTCCCGCCAGAAGATCTCCGGCGTTCAAAAAGAGGAGCCAGCGTCCTTCCGCGAGCCGCGCGCCCTTGTTCATGGCGTCATAGATGCCGCGGTCAGGCTCGGATACATAGCGAAGGGAGATCCCTTTTTCTGCAAAACGCGGGACGGCTTCCTCAAGACAGGCGGCGGAGCCGTCCGAGGAGCCGCCGTCCGCGACCACATATTCAAACTTTGTCCATGTCTGGGAGAGAAGACTCTCCATCGTGCGGGAGAGGGCCTCCTTTGCTTCATAGCATACGGTCACAACAGATAAGACAGGCGTCATGGTTCAGAGCTCCTTTTGCCCGGCGAGTCCGGCCGTTCGTCCGGGTGTCCGGACAGATGATAGGTTCCGCGGATCACATACTGAGGACTGCTGTTCAGACTGATGTAGATGCGTCCGATGTACTCGCCGCAGATGCCAAGCATGATCATGATCATGCCTCCGATGAACAGAAGAACCGCCATCAGAGAGCTGTATCCGGGCAGAATGTTGGCCGGATCCAACAGCTTCTGGACGATCAGGACGATGCCGAGCGCAAAGCCGATCACGGAACAGAACGCGCCCGTGAAGGTGGCTACCCGGAGCGGCTTGATGGAAAACGCGGTAAATCCGTTGGAAAACAGAGAGATCAGCTTGCGCAGATTGTAGGAAGAGCTCCCGCTCAGCCGCTCGCGATCCTCCATGGGGACGCAGGCGATCCGCCGCGTGGCGCGCAGGATCAGCCCGTCGATGTACGGATACGGATTCTTGTAGCGAAGGATCTCCTCCGCGATAAACGACTGCATGGCGATAAAATTGGTGACGCGCAGATCCTTGGGCTTGTCCAGCAGAGAGCTGACCATGGCGTCGTTCAGGCGGCTCCCCAGCACCCGGAAGAAGGATTCCTTTCGCTCTTCAAACTTATACTGGGCCAGAGACACGTCGTAGCCCTCGTCCAGCGGGGCCAGGAGCTCCCAGAGGCGGTCGGTGGGACATTGGAAATCGTCGTCCAGAAAGACGATCTGCTCCCCGGAGGCGTAGGACAGACCGGCCATCATGGCCGCGTGCTGCCCGAAATTTCTGGTCAGGTCCACGATCTTTAAAAAATCGTGGGTATCCGCATAGGCGGTGAGCACGGACAGCACATGATCCGGAGAACAGTCGTTGACCGTGATGACTTCATAATCGCAGGAGGGCTTTTCTTCCATTTTTGCCCGGATTTCTTCCAATACCGGCACGATCGTGGCTTCGCTCCGGTAACAGGGAATGACAAAGCTTAATTTCATAAATAACCTCTTTTAAGACTGCGGGATTCGTCCAGAAGCTTCAGGACCAGATTCCCGATGGCGTTCATATCGTGTTCATCGTAGCGCTGGTCGATGGGGAGCACGCAGAGATGCTCCGACAAAAACCGCTCCCACGGACTGGAATCCGGGTTTTGAGAAGTCTCCTCCCACAGCTTCGGGACATAGACCTTGCGTCCGATCAGCAGCTCCCGCAACCCTTCCCCGTCCCACAGAAACGGATAGGACATGGCGGGCATGGCCCGGAAGACCGGAAAACGGTTGTAAGCGCCCAGAAGCCGGTGCAGCGCGGCAAAATTCTGCGTCCGCCGGTCTTTCACATGCGCATAGTCCGCCGCTCCAAGGATCGTGGAGGTCAGAAGAGACATGGCGCCGGGACCGCAGACGCCCAGACGTTCTTCATTTTCTTTATTTAAAGGGTAGGAATAGTTGGTGCCGTACTCCAGGCTGTGCAGGAGATGGATGGAATAAATACTGGAAAAATTGGCCGGCACGGTGTGATGCGCGATATTTTCACGGATCACATAGCTGCCGTCGCTGACGCCGAAAAATTTCCGGCAGGAATAGACCTGCCAAGCGTCCCGGCGCGGGGCCGTAAAGAAAGACTGGGTGTTGTCGATGATCAGGCGGCCGTGAAAACGCCGCACTATCTCGTCGATGACCGGCTCCGGCTGCAGACCGAAGTAATTGACCCAGAGGATCCCCTCGTCCTCCGCAGGCGACACGGAGATCGGGAGCAGATGCCCGTCCACATGGTAATAGCGGATCCGGACGCCGGGTACGTGCTCGCAGATGGCGTCCTCCACTGTGCCGCAGATCCAGTAGGGAAGGTAGAGAGTCTTCCATCCCGCCTCCCGAAGTGCATAGACGATCGCATAACGCCCTGCGTTCAGCGCGACGACGTCGTTTCCCTGATAATACGCTTTCCCCTTTGGAAGCTCCAAAGGGAGGTATCCTCCGTATTCCTGTTTCATAACCCGCTCCCGTTTTCTCCTTCGTGAAGCGGCCCCGGCCGGACAGGATCCTGACGCGTCCCTCCGGAGCCGCTGTGTATTTATTATAAAACAAGAAAAATGGCGCGTCAACAAGGGCGGCAAATAAATGAGATGGTTCGGCTGCCGCGCTCCCCGCCGCTGCGCGGCTACCTTTGCTCACAATCTGGCGCTTTTGGCTGGCTGAACTGTTGTTGTAAATATAGTAATGACAAACCGGGGAAAATAAATTACAATAACGATAGACTTTGATATCCGGCGCGCCTGCCTGGCGGGATCCGGCGGAGAAGAGGACAGATTATGGAAAGAAAAAGACAACTCATCGGAGCGATCCTGTGCCCTGCGGTCTGGATGGCGCTTCTTGCGGTCTGCGTGCCGTTTGTCTACGCGATCGTGGACGACAGGACGATGATGGAGATCGTATCGGGACAATATCTGGGAGAGCCGGACGCCCATATGATCTTTACCGGCTACTGGTATTCCGCACTGGTGGCGGGAGCGTACCGGCTTATGAGAAACGTGGACTGGTATGCGGCCTTTTATCTTCTGTTGCAGGCGGTCTGCGCCGGACTCATGGCGTTTCGGCTCCTCCGGAGGAAGAGCGCCGCGGGGAGCGTCTTTGCCGCGGCTCTGCTGGTGCTCTGGTGCATCGCGCTTGGGATCCGGCCTGCGACGCAGCTTTCGTTCACGACGACGGCCGCGGTGCTGGCCGTGACGGTGATCTTCTGGTATATGACGGCGGACGCCGTCCGGATCCGTGATCTTCTGACGCTGACCGTGCTCGGCTTTCTGACCATTGAGCTTCGGTTTTCCGTGTTTTGCATGATCCTTCCGGTATGCGCGGTCCTGTGGGCCTTCCGGGTGTGGGAGGAAAAGGGGAGGAACCGGCTGTCGCTGCTGGTGCCGCTGGCTCCTGCGGCGGCCGCGCTCCTGTATGCCGCCGGACTTTTTCTGGGCTACGGCAGCCCGGAATGGACGGCCTACAACGCCTACAACAATACCCGATCCCTGATCTATGATTACGAGGATTACATGTTCCCGCGCTACGAGGACGAGCAGGAGCTCTATCACAGCGTGGGGATCTACGCGAAGGCCCGGGCGAAAAACCTGTATTATTATAACTATACGGCGGACGACGGGATCACGCAGGAATTTTTTGACCGGTATTTTCAGGCGCGGAGCGCACAGGCGAAGGAACGCACAGACGTGGCGCAGCGGCTGACGGATACGGTCAAATCTTATGGAAAGGGAGTCCTTTCCGGAAAATACGGATACGGGCATCTGCTGGCGATGCTCGGCTACGGGGGACTGTTTCTCGTCTTTGCTTGGCGGAAGCAGTGGAGAGAGTGCCTGAAAACCGTCTGCGTGCCCGGTGTGCAGCTGCTTCTCTGGCTGTATCTGATCTACCGGGGGAGGATGCCCGAGCGGGTGTTGGTGAGCATGAACCTGATGCTGATCGTGCCGCTCCTGCTCTTGTGGCGGGAGGCGCTGGCAGAGCTGGCGCCGCGGTTCCCGATCCAGCTCAGACGGTGCGGCGCGGCCTTTCTGCTGGCGGCGCTGTGCGCTGCGGCGGCGGGGCAGATCGCGTCCGTCCGCACGAAAAATCTGGACACCGCCAAGTGGAACCGGAACGTGGAGGCGCTCAAGATCTACTGCATGGAACGGCCGGAGAACTTCTACTTCAACGATGTGACCTCCATGGCCATGACCACCTACAATGTCCGGCTGTGGCAGGGTACGCCCTACACGATGAATTACATGTCGCTGGGAGATTGGATCGCGTTCAGCCCCCTGTGGGAGGAGAAGCTTTCGCAGAACGGGATCGCCAGCGTCAGGGACGCCCTCTACGGGCAGGACAATGTCTACCTGATCAGCAGCTTCGACCGCGGGACCGAATATCTGACGGAGCTTTACGGGGGCGTAACCTGCACGGAAGTGGACAAGGTGGCCGGATTCAGGATTTATAAGCTGGAACGATTGTAAAAGAAGCCATAAAGTGTTAAAATAGCAAACAGGTATGTCCGCGGAGCGGACGCCGTCAAGTATGAGGAAGACGAACGCTATGGATAAATTTAACCAGTACAAGCGGCTGATCCGCATGGGGATCGCCGGATTTGAAATACTGATAGAGACGATCCTGTTTTATTATGTGTGGTACGGGGAATATAAGGATCTGCGTGTGCCGGTCTTTGAGAACAAGGGAAACTGGATGATGATCGGTTTCTATGTTCTCTATTTGGTTCTGTTTGTCTATCTGTACGGAGGGACGAAGTACGCCTACTACCGAAAGGGACAGCTGATCCTTTCCCAGACGCTGGGAACGCTGATCGCCAACGCGGTCATGTACATCCAGATCATCGTGGTGCTGGGCCGGTTCCCGGTCCCGACGCCGTGGCCCATGGCGGCGCTGAGCGCGGCGGATCTGGTGGTAATCGTGATCGTTAACCAGCTTTCCGACGGCGTGTTCCGGCGGATGTTCCCGCCCAAGCGTCTGCTCCTGATCTGCGACCTGTGCTATAAAGACAACCTGATCCGGAAAATATCCGGGAGAAAGGATTTGTATGAGGTGACCCGGTGCGTATCCGCCGCGGAATCGCTGGAAAGACTTCAGCAGGAGGTGCAGGACTGCGACGCCATGATGCTCTACGGACTGGAGGAGCAGAAGCGAAACGCGCTCATCAAATTCTGCTATGAGAGATCCATTCGGATCTATATCGCGCCGGAGATCTCGGACCTGCTCCTGCGGGGCGCGGACCGGGTGCACTCCTTTGACACGCCGTTTCTGCTTTTGAGAAATTCAGGACTCTCTTTTGAACAGCGGGTGCTGAAGAGAGGGATGGATCTGTTCGTCTCGGCGGCGCTGCTGATCGTGGCGTCCCCGTTTATGCTCCTGACGGCGCTGGCCATCAAGCTGGAGGACGGCGGCCCCGCGCTTTTCAAGCAGGAGCGGGTCACGCTGCACGGCAGAAAATTCTATATTTACAAATTCCGGAGCATGATCGTGGACGCGGAGCGGCATGGAGCGCAGTTTTCCTCCAAAAACGACAGCCGGATCACAAAGGTCGGGAAATTTATCCGGGCGACGAGACTGGACGAGCTGCCCCAGCTCCTCAACATTTTGAAGGGCGACATGAGCATCGTCGGTCCAAGACCCGAGCGGCAGCAGTACATCGACGAGTTCTGCCGGGAGACGCCGGAGTTTATCTACCGTCTGAAGGTGAAGGCCGGGCTGACCGGATATGCCCAGATTTACGGAAAATACAACACGACTCCGCTGGACAAGCTGAAGCTGGATCTGATGTACATTGAGAGCTATTCGTTTTTGCTGGACATCCGACTGATCTTCCTGACCCTGAAGATCATGTTCATGAAGGAGAGCACAGAAGGAGTGGAGGACGGACAGAACCATGCGTAGATTCTGGATTTTTAACCATTATGCGACGACCCCGCAGACGGGGCCGCTGCTTCGGCATTTTTATTTTGCGGAATATCTGAAAGAGAAAGACATAGAGACGACAGTGTTTGCGGCCAACGAGCTTCATCAGACCGGCGGCAGCGTCGATACCCACGGGAAGCCTTATCTTCGGACGGAAGAGGAGGGGGTTCCCTTTGTCTTTGTAAAGACGAGTAAATATCAGGGAAACGGACTTTCCCGGGTGAAAAACATGGTCTCGTTTTTCATGGGGCTTCTGCGGATCAGCGGAGGCTACGCGAAGACCTACGGACGGCCCGATGTGATCATGGGCTCCAGCGCTCATCCGCTGACCAGTATCGCGGGGATCCTCACGGCCCGGAGATTCGGCGTTCCCGCCATTGTGGAGGTGCGGGATCTGTGGCCGGAGGCGATCTTTTCTGTCGGGAAGGTGAAGATGAACAGTCTGGCGGGCCGCCTTCTGAGCGCCGGGGAGAAGTGGATGTACGTTCACGCGGACGCCATCGTGTTCACCAAGGAGGGGGACGTGGACCACATCAAAGAGATGGGTTGGGACATGGACCACGGCGGAAAAATCGATCTTCAGAAATGCCATTATGTCAATAATGGAGTAAAGCTGACGGACTACTATGAGAGCATCGGGAAAAATGTGCTGGCGGATCCGGAGCTGGAGGACGACAGCTTTAAGGTGGTCTACACAGGAACAGTCCGTCCGGTCAACAATGTGGGAAATCTTCTGGACACGGCGAAGCTTCTGGCGGACCATAAGGATATCCGGTTCCTGATCTTCGGAGGCGGGAGCGAGCTGGAGAAGCTGAAAAAGCGCGTGGTAGACGAAAAGATAGAAAATGTATCGTTCAAAGGATTTGTGGAGAAAAAATACATTCCTTATATCCTGAGCCGTTCTTCCGTGAACGTGCTGAATTATTCGCAGAGCAACTATAACTGGTCGCGGGGAAACAGCTCCAATAAGCTGTTCGAGTACATGGCCAGCGGAAAGCCGATCATCTCCACCGTGAAGATGGGCTACTGTATCCTGGACAAATATCAGTGCGGCCTGTCGCTGGAGGAGTGCACGCCGCAGGCGCTGGCGGCGCAGATCCTGAAGCTGCACGATCTGCCGCCAAAGGCCTACGAGCAGATGGCCAGAAACGCGCAGGAGGGGGCGAAGGACTTCGACTTTTCCGTGCTGACGGAGCGGCTGTACCGTGTGATTGAGAGTGTGAGACGAGATTGAAGATCAAAAAATACTGCGAGACGCTGAAATATCTGAAAAAGAGCCAGATCCGATATCTGGTGAAAAACCGGCTGACGGGAAAACGTCCGGCGAAGACGGAAGGGGAGGCTCCGGTCATCGGAGAGCTGTCCCTGTGGACGCCGCGGCTGGACAGTCACCCGGACTACCTGCGCCGCTTTTCCACGGACGAGCTTCTACAGGGGAAGGTGACGCTGCTCTACGAGAGCGGCCGGCCGGGAGGCCGGAACTGGGAGGCTTTGGACAAATCGCATCTGTGGAATTTTAATCTCCACTATCTGGAATTTCTGATCCCTCTGGCGGCGGCCTGGCAGGAAACGAAGGACGAGAGGTATTACGACTGCTTCCGGGACTACTGCCTGCGCTGGATCGGGGACAACCGGGAGGGGACCGGGGACGGTTGGCATCCCTACACGATCTCCCTGCGGCTTACGAACCTTTGGATCTGCATGGACGGCTTCGGCGAAAGGATCCGCAGGGACGAAGAGTTTCTGAGAACGCTCTGCGGAAGCATGTACGCCCAGTACCGGCATCTGGAGAAGCGAAAGGAGCTTCACCTGCTGGGCAACCATTATCTGGAAAACTTAAAGGCGCTTCTTCTGGGCGCGCTCTATTTTAAAGAGCCGGGCGTCTACGCAGAGACCAAATCCCGGCTGCAGGAGCAACTGGAGGAACAGATCCTGGCGGACGGCGTGCACTATGAGAGGAGCCTGATGTATCACAAGCTCGTGCTGGAGGATCTGATGCGGCTGGCGAAGGCCGTGCGCACGGCGGACAAGGCCTTTTATCAGGAGCTGACGTCGTGGATTCAGGCCATGACGACGCCCATGTACTCGCTCGAGGAGGGGATGGGGCACACGCCGCTGTTCAACGACGCGGGGGACAATGTGGCGAGGACGATGCCGAGCCTTCTGGCGGCCCTGCGGGAGGAGTTCGGCGTCGCGCCGCTTTGGAAAGGCAGCTTTCCGGAGGCGGGCTACTACTGCCTTCGCGGGAGAGGGCTGAAGCTTCTGATGGACGCGGGGGAGATCGCCCCCTCCTACATGCCGGGACACGGGCACTGCGACGGGCTGAGCATAGAGATTTCCTGCGAGGGGCGTCCGGTTTTCGTCAATTCCGGCACGGGGCTTTATCAGGGAGAGCTGCGCTCTTATTTCCGGAGTACGAGGGCCCACAACACGGTGGTCATCGACGGCGGGGAGCAGTCGGAATGCTGGGGAGAGCACCGGGTGGCGGCCCGGATCTCGAAGGTGAGCGGAAGCGGCGGCGCCGACTGGATGGAAGGGGAGCTTACGACCTGCGGCGGAAAGCGCCAGAGACGGAGAGTGGAGGCGCGGGACGGGATCGTCCGGATCCTGGATACCGTCGAGGGTCACGCGCAGGCTTACTTTCATCTGGCGGACGGTTATGGATATGAGGAACGGGACGGCGGGATCCTTGTGACGGAGCGGGATGGGACGGCAGTCTGCAGGATCCTCGCGCCGGAGGGAGACAGGACGGCCGTCCACCGGGACGGCGAGCTTTGTCTCTACGCGCCGGAGTTTGGGCGGATCGGGAAAACGCAGGCTCTGGAGATCGTCTGGGAAGGCGACGGGACGGAGCATGAGATACAGATCATATGGTTACAGCAGATTTCCACGGAGGAGAGAAAAGGATGATTAACGTAGTAGGACTTGGCTACATCGGACTGCCCACGGCGCTCATGTTCGCGGCGCACGGCGTCGAGGTGGTGGGAACAGATTACAATAAGGAGCTGGTGGACACGCTTCGGGCCGGAAGGACTACCTTTGAGGAGGACGGTCTGGACGAGCTGTTCCGGGAGGCGGTGGACAAAGGGATCCGTTTTTCCCACGAGTACCAGCGCACGGACATGTACATCGTGGCGGTGCCGACTCCCTATGACAAGGCCAGCAAAAAGGTAGACGCAGGCTTCGTGGCCAGGGCGGTGGAGAACGTCATGGAGGTTTGTCCCAAAGGCGCGGTGATCGTCGTGGAATCCACGGTGTCGCCGGGAACCATCGACAAATATGTGCGGCCGGTGGCGGAGGCGAAGGGCTTTGTCATCGGAGAGGATATCCATCTGATCCACGCGCCGGAGCGGATCATTCCGGGAAACATGGTCTATGAGCTGAAGCACAATTCCCGCACCATCGGCGCGGACAGCCAGGAGATCGGCGAGCGCGTGAAAGAGCTGTACAGCTCGTTCTGCCAGGGGGAGATTGTGGTGACGGACATCCGGACCGCGGAGATGACCAAGGTGGTGGAGAACACTTTCCGGGACATCAACATCGCCTTTGCCAACGAGCTGGCAAAGATCTGCCGCTCCGACAATATGGACGTGTACGAGATCATCCGGATCGCCAACAAGCATCCCAGAGTCAATATTCTGACGCCGGGTCCGGGAGTGGGCGGGCACTGCATCTCGGTGGATCCGTGGTTTCTCGTGGGAGATTACCCGGGGCTTGCCAACATCATTCTGGCGGCCCGCAAGATCAACGATTCCATGCCGGATTTTGTGCTGGAGCGCATCCACGACATCATGAAGGAAAGCGGTCTGACCGACGTGGGAAGAGTGGGGCTCTACGGCCTGACCTACAAGGAGAACGTGGACGATATGCGGGAAAGCCCCACGCTCCAGATGCTGGAGAGCATGGAGCGCCACCTGTGCGGCGGGCAGATCAAGGTGTACGACCCGTATGTGACCCGGGATGTGACGGCCAACCAGTACCACGATCTGGACGCGTTCCTCAGGGACGTGGACATGGTAGTCCTTCTGGTGGGCCACGACGAGATCCGGGAAAATATGGACAAACTGAAAGGAAAGATCGTTCTGGATACACGGCACATCTGTTTTCTGGACGGCGTGTACCGGCTGTAAAATATAGGAGAGTATGATGAAGCAGTTATTTCTGAATGTGAGCGACGGAAGCATGAAGCTGATCGATCAGCCCATGCCCACCGTCAAGGAAAATATGGCGCTGGTGGAAAGTCTCTACACGGTAGTCAGCGCCGGGACCGAGAGGGGACTTGCCTCCTTCGGCGGGAAAAACCTCGTCCAGAAGGCGTTGGAGAGACCGGATCAGGTGAAGAAGGTGCTGGAGAAGCTCTCCACCGACGGCATCGTGACGACGCTGGAGAGCGCCTTCAACAAGCTGGCGGAGCCGATGCCCATGGGCTATTCCGGCGTGGGCCGGGTCGTCGCCTGCGGCCGGGGCGTCACGGAGGTGCAGGCCGGGGATCTGGTGGCCATGGTGGGGACCGCATATCACTGCGAGATCAACCGGGTCAGCCGCACGATGCTGACAAAGGTGCCGGAGGAGCTGACCGACTACCGGCAGGCGGCGTTCTGCGCGCTGGGCGGTATCGCGCTGGAGGGTATCCATCAGGCGGAGGTGGTTCCGGGGGAGACGGTGGCCGTCATCGGCATGGGCCTTTTGGGCCATATCGTCAGCCGGATCTTAAATGCCTACGGCTGCGATGTGATCGGCTACGACGTGGCGGACAAGACGATGCCCGGCACGCGGCTCAGGGCGTTCCTCAACTCCGGGGACGACAACGCGGCGGACATGACGAAGAGCCTGACCAGAGGGCGGGGCGTGGACAAGGTCATCATCACGGCGGCGGCCGACAGCAACGCGCCTATGGATCTGGCGGCGGCCATCGCCAGAGACCGGGGCATCATCTGCATGATCGGCGTGACCCGGATGAACATCGACAGACGGCCTTATTATGAGAGAGAGCTTTCCTTCCGGATCGCCCGTTCCTACGGAGCCGGACGCTACGACGCCACCTACGAGCAGAAGGGGATCGACTATCCCATCGGCTATGTGCGCTTCACGGAAGGGCGGAACATCGAGGAATTTGTCCGGCTGCTGGCGCAGGGGCGTCTGGAGCTGGCGGATATGATCACGCATGAGATCCCCTTTGAGCAGGCGGCGCAGGCCTATGAGATGATCACGAAAAATCCGCGCCATGAGCGCTACATCGGCGTTCTTTTAAAATACGGCGACGGGGAAGAAAAATGGAAGGGCAGGATCGAGAATGTCAGAGCCGCAAAGACGGCGTCGGGCGATAAGATCCGGCTGGGCCTGATCGGGGCGGGAAATTTTGTGCGCAGCACCATGCTCCCGGTCATGAAGGAGACGGGACTTTTCGAGTTCCGGGGATTGGCCACCACGGGCGGCGTGGGCGCGGCGCAGGCCAACGACGGCACGCCGTTTGCCTATACGACCAACGACTACAGGGAGCTTCTTGCAGATCCAGAAATCGATCTGATCGCCGTCTCCACCCAGCACAACAGCCACGGCAAATTTGTGACGGAGGCGCTGGAGGCGGGAAAGAGCGTCTACTGCGAGAAGCCGCTCTGCCTGACGCTTCAGGAGCTGGAGGAGATCCGGGCGGTTTATGAGCGCTCGGAGGGAGAACTGTTCGTGGGACTCAACCGCAGACACGCCCCGCTGATCCGGCAGATCAAAAAGGAGCTGAAGACGGATCAGGTCCCGGCAGTCTACGACTTTATCGCAAACGCGGGATTTATTCCGAAGGATCACTGGGTGCACGACGAGGCGGCCGGCGGCGGCCGGATTCTCGGAGAGGCGTGCCACTTTGTGGACCTGATCCAGTATCTGGACGGCAGCGAGCTGACGGACCTTCATGTGACGGCGGCCTCCAACAGCGCGTATCCCATGAACGACAACGTGCTGATCACGCTCCGCTTCGCTTCGGGAGCGGTGGGAAACATCGTCTACTCGTCCATGGGCTCGAAGAAATATCCGAAGGAACAGCTCCGGGTGCTGTCGGGCGGATCTGTCTATGAGATGGATAACTTCATCCGCCTCAGAAAATACGGAAGCATGAAGACGGTGAAGGAGAAGCTCAGACAGGATAAGGGCATCAGACAGGAATATGAATTTATCTGCAGGGTACTGAGAGGGCAGGAGAAAAACACGGCCATTGCGGACGCGTTCCGCGGGCAGGAGCTTCTGATCAGAGCCATGCAGCGGGTGAAGGAACATGAGAACGCTGGTCTATGACGTGGCGGCGGACAGCGGCGGGGCCGCCACTGTCCTGCAGAGCTTTTATGAGGAATTCCGGAAGGATCCGGAAAACGAGTATCTGTTCGTGCTGAGCGTCTATGAGCTTGAGGAGACGCCCCGGATCCGGGTGCTGAATTTTCCGTGGGTCAAGAAAAGCCCGCTGCACCGGCTGTACTTTGATTACGTGATGGCACCGGGGCTGGTGGAGCGGTACGGGGCGGACCGGGTGCTGTCGCTTCAGAACATCGCGCTTCCGAGGGCGGGCGTGCCGCAGACGGTCTATGAGCACAACGCGCTTCCGTTCTCGGAATACCGCTTCCGGCCGTGGGAGGCGTTCCGTCCATGGACGACGCAGCAGATCCTTGGCAGGATGATGCGCCGGTCGATCCGCCGGGCGGAGAAGGTGCTGGTCCAGACCAACTGGATGAAGGCGGAGATCGTCCGCCAGTGCCGGATCCCGGAGGACCGGGTGGAGGTCCGTTTTCCGCCGGTGGAGATGCTGAAGACGAAGCCGTGGGAGATGGATGCGGAGAAGCCGCTCTTCTTCTATCCGGCGGGCGCGCCCGCCTATAAGAACCACCGCACTTTCCTGAAGGCGTGCGAATGGCTGCGGGAACGGGGGTGCGTCTCCTACGAGGCGGTCTGGACCGTCACGGGCGAGGAAAACGACGGGATGCGCGCCCTCAAAAGGGAGGCGCAGGAGAAGGGACTCCCCATCCGCTTTGCGGGGCCCCTTCCCCGGCAGGAGCTTTTTGAGCTTTACGCGAGGTCCGTCCTCGTCTTTCCGTCCTACATCGAGACGATTGGCCTTCCGCTTCTCGAGGCGCGCTCTGTCGGCGCGCCGATCCTGGCCGCGGACTGCCTGTACGCCCGCGACGGCGTAGGCGACTACGCCCGGGCCCAATTTTTCGATCCGTTCGACGCGGAGCGGCTCGGGGAGTTGATGGGGGCAACAGGTTATGAGCAAAGGTAGCCGCGCAGCGGCGGGGAGCGAGTCAGCGCGGCTTTGCGAATGGCGCGGGCTGAACTGTTATTGATGGAGAGGTTTTGGGCGAAAAAGGAATTGTAAAACAGCGGAAAATGTTATATATTAGTGAGAAGTATTTCAGGTAATAGATATTAAGAAGAAAAGGATGGTTATGATATGGCATTATTAAAACAGTGGCAGAAAATTGCATACGACGAGACGAAGGACAAGGGAGCGCTGCAGAGATTCTGGGCGAACTACTTCAATCTGGAGAAGGGCGTCTATGAGAAGCTTCTGGACGAGCCGGATACGGAGGTGGCCGGGACGGTCGTAGAGCTGGCGGAGAAATACGGTCTGAGCGTGATGGAGATGACCGGTTTTCTGGACGGCATCAACGACAGTCTCGTGGAGCCAAACCCCATCGAGGAAATGGAGGAGGACACCCGCGTCAGCCTGAAGTTCGACAAGGAAAAGCTCTACAAGAACATGGTGGACGCCAAGGCGGACTGGCTCTATGAGCTGCCGCAGTGGGAGAAGATCTTCGACGAGGAGACGAGAAAGAGACTGTATCTGGAGCAGAAAAAATCAGGAACGATCGTAAAAGGCCCGAAGGTTGGCCGTAACGATCCGTGCCCGTGCGGAAGCGGAAAGAAATATAAGCAGTGCTGCGGGAAGAAACACGCGTAATGAAGGCGGATCAGAAGAAGCTGGGCGTTCTCCTGGCCTACTTGGCACAGGGGATCCACATTCTTTCCGGAATCTTGTACACGCCGATCATGCTGCGGCTGCTGGGGCAGAGCGAGTATGGACTTTATCAGCTGGTGGTGTCGGTCGTGTCTTATCTGAACGTTTTGAGTCTTGGATTCGGAAGCTCTTACATGAGGTTCTATTCCCGGATCAAAAAGGACGGGGACGAAGAGAAGGTGGCCAGCTTCAACGGCATGTACCTGACGGTATTTCTGATCATCGCGGGCATCTGTCTGTTGTGCGGGGCGGTGCTGGTGGAAAATATCCGTCTGATCTTCGGAGATGGTCTGACAGAGCAGGAGTACCCCAAAGCGCAGATTCTTCTGGCGCTTATGGTCTTCAATCTGGCTCTCACCTTTGTGGCGGGAGCCATCGATTCTTTCCTCACCGCGCATGAGGAATTTATCTTTCAGAGGATTTTAAGAGTACTCCAGTACTTATTCAACCCGCTGATCACTCTGCCCCTCCTGCTGATGGGCTATGGATCGGTGGCTATGGTTCTGGTTACGACGGTGCTGACGGTTGCCAAGCTGGCCTCCAGCCTGTGGTACAGCCTGAAGCGTCTGCGGGTCCGGATCCATTTTGGAGGCTTCCAGTGGGGGCTTCTCAAAGAAATGTGGATCTTTACCGCGTTTATCTGTCTGAATATGATCGCGGATCAGATCAACTGGAATGTGGACAAGGTGCTGCTGGGACGTTTCAGCGGAACGGTGGCGGTGGCGATCTACGGGATCGGCGGTCAGCTCAACACCATGTATATGCAGCTGTCCACGACGATCTCCAACGTGTTCATCCCTCAGGTCAACCGGATCGTGGCGGAGAACAACGACAACCGAAGGCTCACGGAGTTGATGACCAAAGTGGGGAGAGTGCAGTTTATCCTGATGTCCATGGTTGTGGTAGGATTTGTCTTTTTGGGAAGGAATTTTATCCATTTGTGGGCCGGGGACGGGTACGAATATTCCTTTGGGATCACGCTCCTTTTGATCGTGCCGGAGACGATCCCGCTGATTCAGGGACTTTCGCTGGAAATCATGCGGGCGAAGAATATGCACAAGGTCCGGTCGTTTGTCTATTTTGCCATGGCGGTGTGCAATGTGTTCATCAGCATTCCGTGCATCACGCTGTGGGGAGCGCGGGGCGCGGCTGTGGGGACGGCCGTGACGCTGATCCTGTTCGACTGCATCGTGATGAATATTTATTATCACAGAAGCGTGGGGCTTGACATGGCATACTACTGGGGACAGATCCTGAAGTTTGTACCGGCGTTTATCCCGATCGTGCTGCTGGAGCTTTTGTTCCAGCGCCTGTTTCCGACGGAGGGCTTTGCAGCTCTCATCGGGCAGGGATGCGCTTATATGGCGGTCTTTGCCGTCTCCATGTGGAAGCTTGGCCTGAACGACGGCGAAAAGCGGCTGGTCACGGCGCCACTGCAGAGACTGGGGCGAAGGCTTTTCAAAAAGGCTTGACACCATGCGCTCACATGTTATAATGAAAACCAATCAAAGACCGATAAAGCAATGACAGGAACAGTAGGCTGACGGAAGTGCCCAGAGAGAAGCGCGGGAAGGTGGGAGCGCTTTGCACGGAGTCATCTGAAGACCACCCTGAAGCGGCTCCAATCCAGCCCGGCCGACACCGTTATCGTCAAATGAGTGGTGCGTGCACAAGAAGGGTGGAACCGCGGTAAGCAAAAGTCTATCGTCCCTGAACAGCAAAGAATGCTGTTCAGGGATTTTTGTTGCCTGAAAAGAAGGAGGAAGAACATGAAGATTACATTGAAGGACGGATCTGTGAAGGAATATGCGCAGGCGATGTCGGTGCTGGATATTGCAAAGGATCTGAGCGAAGGACTGGCCCGCGTGGCCTGCGCCGGAGAGGTGGACGGAGAGGTCGTCGATCTGAGAGAGACGATCGACAAGGACTGTTCTCTGAATATCCTGACGGCCAAGGACGAAAAGGGTCTGGCGGCGCTGCGCCATACGGCCAGCCATGTGATGGCTCAGGCGGTGAAGCGGCTGTATCCGGGGACGAAGCTGGCCATCGGCCCTTCCATCGCCGACGGCTTCTATTATGACATGGAATTTGAGACGCCGCTGACCAGCGACGATTTTGGGAAGATCGAGGCCGAGATGAAGAAGATCATCAAGGAGGATCTGAAGATCGAGCGGTTCACCAAGCCGAGGGACGAGGCGATCGCGTTCATGAAGGAAAAAGGCGAGCCGTACAAGGTGGAGCTGATCGAGGATCTGCCGGAGGGCGAAGAGATCAGCTTCTACAGCCAGGGAGAATTTGTGGATCTGTGCGCAGGCCCCCATCTGATGAGCACAAAGGGCGTCGGCAAAGCGTTCCGCATCATGAATCTGGCGGGAGCTTACTGGCGGGGCGACGAGCACAACAAAATGCTGACCAGACTGTATGCGACTGCATTTTCCAGGAAGGAGGAGCTGGAGGCCTACATCACGATGATGGAGGAGGCCAAGAAGCGCGATCACCGGAAGCTTGGCAGGGAGCTGGGCCTGTTTATGATGCATGAGGCCGGACCGGGATTCCCGTTCTTCCTGCCCAAAGGAATGGTCCTGAAAAATACGCTGCTGGATTATTGGAGACAGATCCACAAAAAGGCGGGATATGTGGAGATCGCCACGCCGATCATCCTGAACAGAAGCCTCTGGGAGACTTCCGGACACTGGGATCACTATAAAAACAATATGTACACTACGGTCATCGACGGCGAGGATTATGCGATCAAACCGATGAACTGCCCGGGAGGCGTGCTGGTGTACGCATCTGAACCGAGATCCTACCGCGATCTGCCGCTCCGGATCGGCGAGCTGGGACTGGTGCACCGCCATGAGAAATCCGGCCAGCTTCACGGACTTATGAGAGTCCGCTGCTTTACACAGGACGACGCGCACATTTTCATGATGCCGGAGCAGATCAAGGAAGAGATCAAGGGCGTCGCGGCGCTGATCAACGAAGTGTATTCGCTGTTCGGCTTCGAGTATCATGTGGAGCTCTCCACGAGACCGGAGGACTCCATGGGAAGCGACGAGGATTGGGAGATGGCGACGGAAGGCCTGAGAAGCGCGCTGGATGAGATCGGGCTTCCCTATGTGGTCAATGAAGGAGACGGCGCGTTCTACGGACCGAAGATCGATTTCCATCTGGTGGACTGCATCGGACGGACGTGGCAGTGCGGCACGATCCAGCTGGATTTCCAGCTTCCGCAGAGATTTGAGCTGGAGTATATCGGCGCGGACGGAGAAAAGCATCGCCCAATCATGATCCATCGCGTCGTGTTCGGGTCCATCGAGCGCTTTATCGGCATCCTGACCGAGCACTTTGCGGGAGCGTTCCCCACGTGGCTGTCTCCGGTTCAGGTGCGCGTGCTTCCGATCTCCGAGAAATATATGGATTACGCGCAGCTCGTGAAGAAGAAGCTGGACGACGCGGGAATCCGCGTGGAGCTGGATACCCGTTCCGAGAAGATCGGCTACAAGATCCGCGAGGCGCAGACGGCGAAGATCCCGTATATGCTTGTGGTCGGACAGAAAGAGGAAGAGGAAGGCACGGTGGCGGTCAGAAGCCGCGCGGCCGGCGACGAGGGCGCGAAAGGGCTGAATGAGTTTATCTCTGACATCCTGCGCGAGATCGACAGCAAGGAGAACCGTGTGAAAGAGACGAAGGAGAACGAGGCGTAAGACAGAAAGATTGCCTGCGCAGGCGGCCGGCGGCATGCCTGCGCAGAACAGGAGAGGGAGCATGGACAAGAGAGATTATCGGCTGGATGTGATTCGGATCATGGCGTGCTGCTTTGTGGTGCTGATCCATGTAGCGACATACGGAATGGAGATCATGGATCCGGCGGGGTCCGACTGGATGATCCGCAATATCGTGTCGTGCGCAGCCCGCAGCGCGGTGCCGGTCTTTTTTATGATCAGCGGAATTTTGTTTATGGAGAAGACGGTTTCCTTAAAGAGCCTGTACGGAAAATACATTGCGAGGATTTTTGCCTCATGGGCGCTGTGGTCGGCCTTTTATGCGCTGATCGATTATGCGGCAAGCAGGAAGGACGGAAACGCTTCTCTGGGATATTTTGCAGAGCGGTTTCTGAAAGGGCATTATCATCTCTGGTTTTTGCCGACACTGATCGTCGTGTATATGCTGCTGCCCATGATCCAGAGAGTGGTTGTGGGATGTCCGGGCTTCCTGATGAAATATTTCGGGGCGCTCGTATTGATCGGAGTGATCGGCAGGGAGACGCTTGCGCCTTATGTTCATAACGCAGGCTGGGACGGATTGTGGGATAATTTCTCGATTCCGCTCGTGTCGGTGGGCGTCATTTATTTTGTGCTCGGGTATTGCCTGTATCAGAAGAAGAACTGGATTTCTGCAAAAGCGGGGTTTGCCATGTATGTGCTGGCTGCCGCGACCATGGCGGCGGTAAACGGGATCCATGCAGTCTGGGCCGGAGGACACCGGTCGTCTGCGAGCGTATATCTGGGACTGGGCGTCCTGCTGACGTCCGCGGGCCTGTTCACGTGCCTGCTCCAAACAATCCCGGAAAAGGGCTTTTCGGACCGGCAGAAAAAAATCCTGAGAGAGGTGTCGGACTGCACCTTCGGCATCTATCTGATGCATACGTTTTTCATCGAGCAGGTGTACCGGAGAGTGGGACTGACGCAGGAGATGTTTCCGACGCTCGTCTCTATCGTGTTCTTTTTTGCGCTGACGTTTGGCATAAGCCTTGCGGGCGCGTGGTGCCTGCGGAGGATTCCGGTGATCCGCCGGTGGGCTTTGTGACGGCGCACGGCGGGATCGCTGCGCCGAACTGAGAAAAATAAAAAAATGGTTGACAAGAAGACCATGTTTTGGTATTATAACGAAGTCGGTTGTGAGACTGGCAGAGATGGCGAGATAGCTCAGCTGGCTAGAGCACACGGTTCATACCCGTGGTGTCGAGGGTTCGAGTCCCCCTCTCGCTACTATGGCTTCCTAAAGTAGATTTAGGGAGCCTTTTTTTCTGTTACAGACGTGCCGCGGCGGGATGGCTTCAGGCCGCCGGGGGCAGTCGGCAAGGGGCGGAACTCCTTCAGATCCGCCGCAAATAAAAGACGAGGAGGCAACAAGATGCGAGTTGGAATGGGTTACGATGTGCATCGGCTTGTGGAAGGCCGGGATCTGATCATCGGAGGAGTGAGCATCCCGTATGAGAAGGGACTGCTGGGTCACTCGGATGCGGATGTGCTGCTTCATGCCGTGATGGATGCGCTGCTGGGAGCCGCCGCGCTGGGGGATATCGGAAAGCATTTTCCGGATACGGACGAAGCGTATCGGGGAATTTCCAGCGTCCGGCTTCTGGAGCATGTGGGGGAGCTTCTGGAAAAGGAAAATTATCAGATCGTCAATATCGACGCGACGATCATCGCCCAGAAGCCGAAAATGGCGCCGCACATTCCGGCCATGATCAGATGTGTGGCGGATACGCTCCGTCTGGAGACCAGTCAGGTCAATATCAAGGCGACGACGGAGGAGGGGCTTGGATTTACCGGCACAGGGGAAGGGATTTCCGCACAGGCGATCTGCTCGCTGATGCCGATCACGGCCTATATTGACGAAGACGTCTCCGCCAGGCGAAGCGGATGCGAGGGGTGCGGCGGATGCCAGAGAAATTAGAGATCATACCGACGCCCAGACTTTTGGACGAGGCGGAGAGGAAAGCTACGAGGAAGCTGTATCAGGAGGCGTTTCCGGAGGATACCGGGAGGTTTGTGGACTTTTATTATCAGTACAAGATCAGGGACAACGAGATCCTGGCCGTGGAGGAGGACGGGAGGTTCGTGTCCATGATCCACCTCAATCCGTACAGGATGATCGTCAACGGATATGAGACTCCGGGCAATTATATCGTGGCGGTGGCCACGGCGAAGGAATATCGCCGCCGCGGGTACATGCGGGCGCTTCTCGAGGAGGCGCTGCGGAAAATGGGACGGGAGAAAATGCCCTTCACGTTCTTGATGCCGGCCAGCGAGCGCATCTACACGCCCTTTGATTTTGTGTGGATCTGCCCGTTCACAGAGCTTCCGCCCAGAGTGGAGCGCATGGACGCCGACGGTCAGAACCGGTATCTGGCGCAGCGTTATCAGGTGTTCTGTAAGCGGGATGCGAGATATATGGAAAATCTTCTCGCAGAGCGCGAGGCAGAGCAGGGAGAGAGCAGCGCCGGTCCGATCCCGCCGTTCATGGCAAGGATCACCAACGTGGAACAGATGCTCCGGCTGACCTCGTCCATGGAGGAGCGGGAGTTGTATGTGAAGGTGAAGGATGAAACCGTTTCGGAAAACGACGGCTGTTTTTACTGGAAGTCCGGGCCGGAGAAGAGCGAGGCGGTCAGGCTTCCGGAGAGACCGGAGCATGTGGACCTGGAGCTGACCGTGGGAGAGCTGACGTCCATGGTATTTCAGAGCTTCCGCATCTGCCTGTCAGAGGCGGTTTGAAAAAGAGACAGAGGAGAAAAAGTGTATGAGTAAAATGGAGAAAAGAGTGATCGTCCTGCTCTTTGTGGTCTTTTTTCTGGTGGGACTTGTCGCGGTGCAGGGATATGGGATCAACGTGGACGAAAACACGGAAATCGACATTGCGAGAATGGATCTGAAGGAGTATGTGCGGCTTGTGGGAGGAGAAGAGAGCAGTCTTTTCCGGTACATGGATTCGCTGATCGGGGATCTGATGGATTCCGTTGAGATCGCCCACGGGGAGGCGCTTTTATACCCGGCTGCTGCGGTGGTGTCGGTGCTTCGGATGATCGGGAGGACGGACCTTGGAATGCTTTTCTACCATATGTACCTGTACGTATGGTTTCTCGTGGGACTTCTGGCGGCCTATCAGACAGGGAAATTTCTCACCGGAAAGATTTCCGGCGGAGCTATGGCGGCCGCCTGTCTCGGCCTCAACCCGCTCCTGTTCGGAATGTCTTTCATCAACAATAAGGACATGATCATGCTGTCTCTGACCTGCATCTGCATTTATCTGGGAATCCGGTTTGTGGAGCAGAAAACGTGGAAATGGAGCGTCGCATGGGGAATTTCGGCCGCTTTTTGTCTCAACATGAGGATCATCGGACTTGCTTATATCGGCCTGTTCGGCTTGCTGTATCTGTATGAATTCTGGACGAAGAAAAGAGACCGGACGACCTTCCGAAACGGTGTGATCGCGCTGCTCACGGTGATTGTTGTGTTTCTTGCGGTCACTCCAGCCACATGGTATTCGCCGATCGGCTATTTTACATATACCATATCGAGTTCCGCCGAGTTTTTGCGGCTGGACAACTGGGAGCTCTACCGGGGAGAGATCTACAACTATCTTCAGAAACCGCTTCCGTGGCATTATTTCTTTGTGATGTTCGGAGTCAGCACGCCGATCGTCTTTCTGGCGATATTCCTTCTGGGGCAGGCGGGAAGCGCATGCCTTCTGATCCATGATCTGAAGAGAAAAGCGGTGGAAGGAAGGATGAAATATATCCTGATCTTTCAGGTGATCGTCTGGGTGCCCATGCTGTATTTTGTGATAAAAGGAGCGCACGTCACGTTCCGGCATTTCTGGTTTATGTATCCCGAACTGGCTTTTACGGGGGTGTATGCGCGCTGCAGACTGTGCAGAGGAAGGAAAGCGGAGCGGATCGCAGGAGCAATGTTCGGCGCGCAGGCGGTCGTGTGCGCGGTGATGCTGATCGCGGGGCACCCGTTTCAGACGACGTACTTTAATGTGCTTGCAGGGCCCGGTGCAGACACGCGGTTTGCCTATGTGAATACCGATTATTACAAGGAGGCGCTGGAACGGATTCTGACCATGGACGACGGGGATGATATTTTGATCTCGTCGGACAATCTGAACTGTTATTTTGGCGTCAAGCAGGCGTGGGAGATCCTGCATCCGGACAAAAAGGCAAGGATCCGGATCGCGCCGCCCGATACGGAGGAGTGTGCGCAGGCGGACTATCATGTATATGGACAATCGGTGTTGGTTCAAGAGAATATGATGGCAGAGCAGGGCGTCGGGGAAGCCGTCTTCTGCGAGCCGGAGGAAAAATATGACAGTTCGCTGCCGCTGAAGGCGTACGGAAAGACGGTCGTAACCATCTGGTACAACAGTTCAGCCAGCCGGGAGTGACAGGCAAAAATCGTGCTTGCACGAATTTTGGCCTGTTGCCCCCGGCTGAGGGAGCGCCGGATCATGAGCAAAGATAGCCGCGTAAGCGGCGGGGAGCGCGTCAGCGCGGCTTTGCGAATGGCGCGGGCTGAACGGTTGCCATCTGGTACAACGAATAGAGAATAGCCTTTCCAGAAGCTGTAATCTATGCTAAGATAACAAATAAAGCATGACAACGATAAAAAAGAGCAAGAAAGGAAATAAAAACATGAAAAAAGCACTGATCATCGGCGCGGGTCCGGCCGGTCTGACGGCGGCGTACGAGCTGCTGAAGCAAGGAAAGGAGATGGAAGTGGTCGTGTTCGAGGAGAGCGACTGCTTCGGAGGAATTTCCAGAACGGTGGAATACAAGGGGAACCGCATGGATATGGGCGGACACCGGTTTTTCTCCAAGATTCCGGAGGTGAACGCGTGGTGGGATCATATGCTGCCGATGCAGGGAGCGCTCAGCTATGACGATACGGTGCTGAACAGAGAGGTTCCGCTGGCCGAGAACGGACCGGATCCGGAGAAGGAGGACCGGGTCATGCTGACCCGCCACCGGGTCTCGCGCATCCTGTTTGACGATAAATTTTACGACTATCCGGTGTCGCTGAAGATGGAGACGCTGAAAAATATGGGATTCCTCACGACGATCCGCGTAGGCTTCAGTTATCTGGCTTCGCTGCTCCACAAGAGGCCGGACGACAATCTGGAGAACTTTTACATCAACCGGTTTGGCAGAAAGCTGTATTCCATGTTTTTTGAATACTATACGGAAAATCTGTGGGGGCGTCACCCCAGCGAGATCGACGCTTCCTGGGGCGCGCAGCGGGTCAAGGGACTTTCGATCACGGCAATCCTGAAGGATATTTTCGGGAAAATATTCCACAAGAAGAACCGGAAGGTGGAGACCTCCCTCATTGAGCAGTTCAAATATCCGAAGCTGGGGCCGGGCGAGCTGTGGGAGGTGACGGCGGCCGAGGTGGAGAAGCTGGGAGGAACGATCTTAAAGGGCGCGAAGGTCACGAAGCTTCACAAGGACGCTCAGAACCGTCTGACGGCGGTCACCTACGAGACGGCCGACGGAGAGCGCCGGATGGAGGGCGATCTGATCATCTCCTCCATGCCGGTCAAGGATCTGGTGAACGGCATGAACGACGTGCCGGAGAAGCCGCTTAAGATCGCGCAGGGCCTTCCGTACCGCGATTACATGACGCTCGGCGTGCTGGTGCCGAAGCTCAATCTGGTCAATAAGACAAAATTCCGGACGGTGGGAGAGATCGTCCCGGATTGCTGGGTCTATGTGCAGGACCGCCGGGTGAAGATGGGCCGTTTCCAGATTTACAATAACTGGTCTCCGTACATGGTGAAGGATCTGGAGCATACGGTTTGGATTGGTCTGGAGTATTTTGTCAATGAAGGCGACCGCTTCTGGCAGATGACCGAGGAAGAGTTTTCCCGGTTCGGAGTGGACGAGATGGTGAAGCTCGGACTGATCGACCGGGCGGAGGACGTGCTGGATACTCATATGGAGAGAGTGAAAAAAGCCTATCCGGCATATTTTGACACCTACGACGAGATGGACGAGCTGATCGCGTACCTGAACACGATCCCGAACCTGTACTGCGTCGGCAGAAACGGCCAGCACCGGTACAACAATATCGATCATTCCATGGTCACCTCCTTTGAGGCGGTGAAAAATATCCTGTCCGGACGGGCGGATAAATCCAACATCTGGAATGTCAACACAGAGAAGGAATATCATGAAGAAAGCAAATGATCTGATCTCCCTGATCATTCCCTGCTACAACGAGCAGGAGGCGCTGCCGATCCTGTACGAGGAGCTTGGCAGGACGGCAAAGCTTCTGCCGGACTATGAGACGGAGTTTTTGTTTATCGACGACGGCTCCAGGGACCGTACCAGAGAGACGATCCTTTCGTTCGCCGCGTCGGACGAGAGGGTGCGGTACTATGGATTCTCGCGGAATTTCGGAAAAGAAGCGGCCATGTACGCCGGATTCTGCAATGCGCGGGGGGACTATGTGGCGGTGATGGACGCGGACATGCAGGATCCGCCGTCGCTGCTTCCGCGTATGATGGAGCTGCTCCAAAGCGGAGAGTACGACAGCGTGGCCACGCGCAGAGCGGACAGGGCGGGGGAACCGGCCCTTCGTTCTATGTTTGCGAGAATGTTTTACCGGCTGATCCGGACGATCACCGACACGGACATCGTGGACGGCGCCAGAGATTTCCGGCTGATGAAACGGGAGATGGTGGAGGCGGTCCTCGCCATGTCCGAGTACAACCGGTTTTCCAAGGGGATTTTCGGGTGGATCGGGTTCCGGACCTGCTGGCTGCCTTTCGAGAATCGGGAGCGGTCCGCAGGAAAGACGAAGTGGAATTTCTGGAAGCTGTTTAAATACAGCCTTGATGGGATCATGGGATTTTCCCACGTGCCGCTGGAGCTGGCCTCGTGGAGCGGGATCGCGCTGACGGCTGTCTCGTTTCTGTCCAGTTTGTTCATCGCGGTGCGCAGGATCCTGTTTGGGGATCCGGTGCCGGGCTGGCCCTCGCTGGCGTGCATCATCACGTTTATCGGAGGCGTCCAGCTGTTCTGCATCGGGATCATGGGGCAGTATCTGGCGAAAACCTATCTGGAGGTCAAGAAACGGCCTCACTATATCATTTCGGAAACAAATGCAGAGGATGCAGTGAAGATTAAATAAAAAGAAAGGAAGCACGAGATGATTCGCATTTATAACACATTGTCCAGAACAAAAGAAGATTTTGTCCCGCTGGAGGAGGGAAAGGTGCGCATGTATGTGTGCGGCCCGACCGTCTATAATTTTATCCACATCGGGAACGCCCGGCCGATGATCGTGTTCGACACGGTGAGACGGTATCTGGAGCACAAGGGCTACGACGTGAATTTTGTGTCCAATTTCACGGACGTGGACGACAAGATCATCAGGAAGGCCAACGAGGAGGGCGTCAGCGCCGAAGAAATCTCGCAGAGGTACATCGAGGAGTGCAAAAAGGATATGGAAGGCATGAACATCAAGCCGGCCACCACGCATCCGCTGGCCACGCAGGAGATCGACGGCATGATCGACATGATCGCCCAGCTGATCGACAAAGGATACGCCTATCCGGTCAACGGCACGGTGTACTACCGCACCCGGAAATTCCATGATTACGGGAAGCTGTCCCACAAAAATCTGGACGATCTGGAGGGCGGAAAGCGCTCCCTTCTCGTGTCCGGGGAGGACGAGAAGGAGGATCCGCTGGATTTCGTGCTCTGGAAGCCGAAGAAGGATGGCGAGCCCTACTGGGAGTCCCCGTGGGGACAGGGGCGTCCGGGCTGGCACATCGAGTGCTCCGTCATGTCGAAAAAATATCTGGGAGAGCAGATCGACATCCACGGCGGCGGGGAGGATCTGGTCTTCCCGCACCACGAGAACGAGATCGCCCAGAGCGAGGCGTGCTGCGGCAAGGTCTTTTCAAAATACTGGATGCACAACGCATTTTTGAACATCGACAACCGCAAGATGTCCAAATCTCTCGGAAATTTCTTTACGGTCCGCGAGGTCAGTGAGAAATATGATCTTCAGGTGCTCCGCTTCTTTATGCTGAACGCCCACTACCGCAGTCCGCTGAATTTCAGCGCGGAGCTCATGGAATCGTCCAAGAGCGCGCTGGAGCGCATCCAGACGGCGGTGGATAATCTGAAATATATCGGGGAGCATGCTTCGGCGCAGGAGATGACCGAGGAGGAGACGTTGAAAGCCGAGGAGGCGAAGAAATTCGAGGAGGATTTCGACGCGTCCATGGACGACGACTTCAACACGGCGGACGCCATTGCGGCGGTGTTCGATCTGGTGAAATATGCCAACACGAACGCGTCGGAGAGCAGCAGCCGGGAGTTTGCATCGACGCTTTGCGGCATGATCCAGGGACTCTGCGACGTGCTGGGACTGATCACGGAGAAGAAGGAGATCCTGCTGGACGCGGAGGTGGAGCATCTGATCCAGGAGCGCCAGGAGGCCAGAAAGGCGAAAAATTTTGCCAGAGCCGACGAGATCCGCGCGCTGCTTCTGGAGAAAGGGATCATCCTGGAAGACACCCGAGAGGGAGTAAAATGGAAGAGAGCCTGAACTATCTGAAGGAACAGTTTACGCTGCCGGAGGTGGATATCCGCACGTATTCCCCGTTGGTGCTGGCCTATATCGGGGACGGGATCTACGAGCTGGTGGTCCGGACGGTTCTGGTGGGGCGCGGCAACCGGCAGGCCAACGCGCTTCACCGCAGAGCGAGCAGTTACGTCAGGGCGGCCGCGCAGGCGGCCATGGCGGAGGCGCTTCTGCCGGAGCTTACCGGGGAGGAGACGGCCGTCTACAAGAGGGGACGGAACGCGAAGACGGTCAGCATGGCCAAGCATGCGACCATGCACGACTACCGGCACGCCACGGGCTTTGAGGCGCTGATGGGGTATCTGTACCTGACCGGACAGACACGCCGCCTGATCGATCTGGTGAAGCTGGGAATGGAGAGAACGGAGGGACTGCCGTGAGATACGAGGAGATGACCATAGAAGGGCGCAACGCCGTGCTGGAGGCTTTCCGGTCCGGAAAGACCATCGACAGGCTGTATGTGCTCAAGGGCTGTCAGGACGGCCCGGTGAACAGCATTTTGAGAGAGGCGAGAAAGAGCGACACGCTGGTCAGTTTTGTGGCAAAGGAGCGTCTGGATCAGATGTCCGAGACCGGAAAGCATCAGGGCGTCATCGCCTCTGCGGCCGCCTATTCCTACGCGGAAGTGGAGGATATGCTGAAGCTGGCGGAGGAGAAGGGCGAGCCGCCGTTTCTCATCCTGCTGGACGACATCGAGGATCCCCACAATCTGGGGGCCATCATCCGCACCGCCAATCTGGCCGGGGCGCACGGGGTCATCATCCCGAAGCGCCGCGCGGCGGGGCTGACGGCCACGGTGGCGCGGACGTCGGCCGGAGCGCTGAACTACACGCCGGTGGCAAAGGTGACGAACCTTGGAAATACCATTGAGGAGCTGAAAAAGCAGGGACTCTGGTTTGTGTGCGCCGATATGGGCGGCACGACCATGTACGATCTGGATCTGAAGGGGCCCATAGGGCTTGTGGTCGGAAACGAGGGCGACGGCGTCAGCCGCCTGATCCGGGAGAAATGCGACTATGTGGCGTCGATCCCCATGAAAGGGGAGATCGATTCTCTGAACGCGTCGGTGGCCGCCGGCGTGCTGGCCTACGAGATCGTGCGGCAGCGGATGGCTGGGGGAAAGTAACATGCGAGCAGGACGCAGGCCTTCCTTCTCCTTGCCGCATGGCTGGGGGAAGGAAGTGAATCCAGCCATGCATCTCGAAAGCCCGCTGCTGCGCAGCTATCCGGCGCATGCGCGCCTGCTTTCTCGATTTTCGCGGGCAACGAGCCATGCGGAGCTGCTTGCAGCTCCATTTGGCGACTGCCGCGCGAAATGGCAAGGAGAAGAAATACCTGCTTACATGCGAGCATGACGCAGTCGCTTCTCCTGCTGGCCCGCATGGCTGGGGGAAGGAAGTGAATCCAGCCATGCATCTCGAAAGCCCGCTGCTGCGCAGCTATCCGGCGCATGCGCGCCTGCTTTCTCGATTACGGCTAAGCGCCGTATGGCAAATATGAGAAATAGCTGCTTACATGCAAGCATGACGCAGCTATTTCCCATATTTACCGCATGGCTGAATAGGTAAAAAAAGTTGTTGACATGAAAATGGAGATGTGATATTATGTCTGAGTCGCAAGCGAAAGCGATACGATAAGCTGCTGTGGCTCAGGCGGTAGAGCGTCGCATTGGTAGTGCGGAGGTCACGGGTCCGATTCCCGTCAGCA
>JAUNHB010000083.1 GCA_030524125.1 Eubacteriales bacterium
GCGCTCCCTCAGCCGAAAGCAGCAGACCAAAATTCGTGCGAGCACGATTTTGTCCTGCTACTTTCGGCTGGCTGAACGGTTACGGCAAAAAAAAGAAAATTTTACTTGCAAATCCAATATATTTCTGATAGAATAACAAGAGTTGTGAGTCTCCCGAGGACTCAAATAAGCCTAAGGAGGTGCAATGATGGCGAAATGTGCAGTTTGTGATAAGAGTGTTCACTTTGGAAACAATGTGAGTCATTCCAATAGAAAATCCAGCAAAATGTGGAAATCCAATGTGAAGTCCGTGAAAGTAAAAGTGAACGGCGGAGCAAAGAAAATGTATGTGTGCACTTCTTGCTTAAAATCCGGCAAAGTTGAGAGAGCTTAACCGTAACCGGCAATGATGTGATTGGATGAACAGGAGGGTTGTCGCTGTGCGATGACCCTTTTTTCACGGGGGATGCGGCGTCAGCACAGAAAACAGCACTGATAGCCGCAGACGATCAGGACGACGGACAGAAGGATCCGGATGAAGAGGTTCTCCTCCGGGAGAAATAAGGTCAGAAAGATGCCGATGCCGATACAGAACAGGGCAAAGCCGAAGGTTCTCTTCATGGGGCTGTCCTTCTTTTTATAAAATATCTTGCTTTATTATATGCGTCCGACAGAAAATTTTATTTCATTTTTGCGGGATATCGGGTATAATAAGCATATCTATGATGAGAACCGGGAGGTATTCGTATGCAGGGACAGATTCATACTGATCTTGGAAGTATTTTAATTGACGCGGATGTGGTGGCTACCTACGCGGGTTCTGTTGCGCTCGGCTGCAGCGGGATCGTGGGCATGGCGACGCTGGATATGCGCGACGGGCTGATGAAGCTTTTGAAGAAGGACAGCATCAAGCGCGGCATCGAGGTGGCGATCGAGGACAACGAGATCTATCTTGGATTTCACGTGATCGTCTCTTATGGGGTCAACATTCCCGTCGTGTCGGAGAACCTGATCGATTCCGTCAGATATCAGGTGGAAGAGTTTACCGGCATGAAGATCGGCAAGATCGATATTTTTGTCGAAGGCGTGAGAGTGATAGATTAACGAGGGAGGAGCTTCATTTTGATTAAGACGATTGATGCCCGGATGGTTGCGAACATGTTTCTGGGCGGAGCGAAAAATCTGGAATCCCAGAAAGAGTGGATCAATGAGCTGAACGTATTTCCTGTGCCGGACGGGGATACGGGAACCAATATGACGCTGACCATTACAGCGGCGGCTTCGGAGGTCACGAACCTTCAGACGATGGACATGGATACGCTGTCCAAATGCATTTCCTCCGGTTCCCTCAGAGGGGCGAGAGGAAACTCCGGCGTGATCTTATCCCAGCTTTTGCGCGGATTTACCAAAGGGATCCGGGATCATCAGGAGCTGGACGTGATCGATTTGGCGAACGCCATGCAGAAAGCGGTGGAGACGGCCTACAAGGCGGTCATGAAGCCGAAGGAAGGAACGATCCTGACCGTCGCCAAAGGCGCGGCGCTGAAGGCGGCGGAGCTTTCGGAGAGCGTGGAGGATATCGAGGAGTTTGCCCGCCTTGTCATCGAGGAGGCGGAGGCCGTGCTGGCAAAGACGCCCGACATGCTTCCGGTGCTGAAGGAAGCGGGCGTGGTGGATTCCGGCGGACAGGGACTCGTGGAGGTGCTCAAGGGCGCTTACGATGTGCTGATCGGCAAGGAAGTGGATTATTCCTTTGCGGCGGCCGGCAAAAAGGCGGCGCCGGTGAAGATCAGCGCCGAGACCGAGGCGGACATCCGGTTCGGCTACTGTACGGAGTTTATCATCATGCTGGACAAAGAGTTCGGCGAAAAGACAGAGAAGGAGTTCAAAGCGTTTCTGGAGTCGATCGGCGATTCGATCGTGGTCGTGTCCGACGACGAGGTCGTCAAGGTGCACGTACATACGAACGACCCGGGTCTGGCTATCCAGAGGGCGTTGACGTATGGTCCGCTGTCCAATATGAAGATCGACAATATGCGTCTCGAGCACGAGGAGAAGCTGATCAAGGACGCGTCTAAGATCGCGGCCGGACAGAAGGCGGATGAAGAAGCAAAGGCGGAAGCGCCCGCGAAGGAGGAGCCCAGAAAGGCGATGGGCTTTATCTCCGTCTCCATCGGCAAGGGAGTCGGCGAGATCTTCAAGGAGCTGGGCGTGGACTATCTGATCGAGGGCGGTCAGACCATGAATCCCAGCACGGAGGATATGCTGGAGGCCATCGAGAAGGTCAACGCGGATACCGTGTTCATCCTTCCGAACAATAAGAACATTATTCTGGCGGCCAATCAGGCAAGCTACCTGTCGGAGGACAAAAAGATCATCGTCGTGCCGACAAAGACGGTGCCGCAGGGTATCACGGCCATGATCAACTACAATCCGGAGGAGACGCCGGAGGAGAACGCGCAGCGGATGCAGGAGGAGATCGGAAACGTCAAGACCGGTCAGGTTACCTACGCGGTGCGGGATACGAAGCTGGACGACAAGGAGATCCATGAGGGCGACATCATGGGCATCGGCGACAAGGGCATCCTTGCCGTGGGCAGGGATATCGCCGCGACCACCAGGGAGATGGTGGCGGAGCTTGTGGACGACAGCACCGAGATCATCGGCGTCTATTACGGCGAGGAGGTATCCGCGGACGACGCGGAGGCGCTGGGGAAGGAGCTTATGAAGCTCTACCCGCAGGCCGAGGTGGAGATCCACGACGGCGGTCAGCCCATCTACTACTACGTGATTTCCGTGGAATAAAAGAGAAATAGTAACAGTTCAGCCATGCATCTCGAAAGCCCGCTGCTTCGCAGCTTTGTCGGCGCTCACGCGCCTGCTTTCTCGATTACGGCTAAGCGCCGTATGGCAAACAGGAGAACCGTCTGCTTACATGCGAGCATGACGCAGTCGTTTCTCCTGTTTCCCGCATGGCTGAATAGTTACGAAAAATACAGCGCGCAGGGTCCGGATGAAGCGATTCGTTCGGGCCCTGATGTGATCTTCTGGTTTTTTGTAGTCATTTTCCTCTTTTTTGCGTTTTTATAGTATCAGAAGAAAACGAGAGGAGGTAAGGTTTTATGAAAAATCAAAAGAGGAAGAACCATATGAGGCGTCTGGCCGCCGCGGGAGTGTGCGGGATCCTTCTGGCGGCTCTGGCGGCAGGCTGCAGCGCGGAACCGGAGAACCGGGAAGCGGAATCTGAGAACCGCGGACCGGAACAGGAAGAACGCGGCGCGGAGGAGAACGCGGTCCTTCTCACGGAGGAGGAGCGGGAACAGTGCGCGGCCGCCGCGGCGGAGTTCGGACTGCGGCTCTTTTCGCAGGCGGCGGGGCAGACGCCGGGAGCGAACGTCTGCGTGTCGCCGGTGTCGGCGCTGGAAGCCCTCGGCATGACGGCGGCGGGAGCAGAGGGCGATACGAAGACGCAGATGGAGGATGTCTTCGGGATGCCGGAGGAGAAGCTGGCCGTCTGGCTGTCGGACTGGTCTGCCGGGCTTCCCGCCGGCAAAGAGAGTACACTGCGCATAGCCAATTCGCTCTGGATGCGGGACGACGGAAGCTTTACGGTGGATCCGGATTTTACGGAATACACCAAGCGGCAGTACGGCGCGGAGATCTGCGAGGAACCTTTCGACGGCGGCACTGCCGGGAAGATCAACGAGTGGGTGAAGCAGAGCACGGACGGCATGATCGACGGGATCGTGGACGATATCCCTGCAAATGCGATGCTCTATCTGGTCAACGGCCTGGCCTTTGAAGGAGAGTGGGAGACGCTCTACCGGGAGGACCAGATCGGGGACGGGACCTTCACCGGGGCGGATGGAAACGCGCGGGACGTGCAGATGATGTACGCGCAGGAGCAGGCGTATGTGGAGGACGATCAGGCGTCGGGCTTTGTCAAATATTACAAGGGAGGGGAGTACGCGTTCGCGGCCCTTCTTCCGGAGGAGGGACTGACCGTGGAGGACTACGCGGCGACGCTGACCGGGGAGCGGCTAAGAACGCTCTTCCTGCACCCGCAGGAGACGGAGGTGGACACCGCGATCCCCCAGTTTGAGAGCGACTACGGCGCGGAGCTGAGCGGCATGCTGAAGGCCATGGGCATGAAGGATGCGTTCGATCCGGTGAAGGCCCGGTTCGGCGGAATGGGAACCTCTGAACAGGGAAATCTCTTCATCGGACAGGCGCTCCACAAGACGCATATGACCGTGGACGAGAGCGGGACGAAGGCCGCGGCGGTGACGGCGGTCATGATGGAGTCGGGAGCCGCCATGACAGAGCAGGTGTATCTGAACCGGCCGTTCCTCTACTTCCTGATCGACTGCAGGCAGGGAGTCCCTCTCTTTGTCGGAACGCTCTCGCAGTGACCGGCAGGAGCGCCTTGGCGTGGTGACCGGCGGCGCGCCGGGAAGCGACAGGCTTTGCCCCGGCACGATGTCTGACAGGCGCGCCCGCCTCACGAAATCAGGATAGGACAGAAAAGCTATGAGATTACAGTCATCGGTGACAGAATTAAAGGGGATCGGCGAGAAGACGGCCGTCCCGTTCGCAAAAGCGGGCATCCATACGATCGCGGATCTGCTGGAGTATTATCCGCGGGCTTACGAGACCTATGAGGAGCCGGTGGAGTGCGCGCAGATGGAGGACGGCGGGAAATATGCGGTCCACGCGTGGGTGCTGTCCGTGTCGGAGGTCAAACGGTTTAAAAAATACCAGATCTTCAGCGCGAGGCTCCGGGCGGGAGAGGAGATCCTGCAGGCCACCTGGTTCAACATGCCGTTTCTGCGGAAATTTTTCCAGAAGGGCGGACAGTATATTTTCCGGGGGATCGTGTCCGTCAGAAACGGACAGTACCGGATGGATCAGCCGGAGCATCACACGCTGGCGGATTACGAAAGGCTGCTCCATGTGATGCAGCCGAAGTATCCGCTGACGGCCGGGCTTACGGGGAACATGATCGTGAAGGCGGTGCGGCAGGTGCTGGACGGAGGGCAGGTCAGCGTCCCGGAGTATATGCCGGAGACTGTCCTGAAGAAATACGGTCTTCCGGGAGAATGGGAGGCCGTGCGGCAGATTCATTTTCCGGCGGACGAGGCGTCCATGCGAAGGGCCCGGGACCGGATCGTGTTCGACGAATTTCTCCTGTTCCTGCTGGGGATCCGAAGACTCCGGGAGCGGCAGGAGAAGCTGGTGAACCGCGCGCCCATGGTGGAGGTGAGCGAGACCGCGCGCCTGATCGAAGCGCTGCCCTACGAGCTTACGGAGGCGCAGAAGCGGGTCTGGAGAGAGATCGTGGCCGACATGACCGGGGAGAAGGTCATGAGCCGTCTCGTGCAGGGGGACGTGGGCTCGGGAAAGACGATCCTGGCGGTGCTGGCTCTGATCATGACCTGCTGCAACGGGTATCAGGGAGCGCTGATGGTGCCCACGGAGGTGCTGGCGAAGCAGCATTACCAGTCGGTGAAGGAGCTTCTGGAGGAGCGGGGCCTCCCGATTCGGCCTATCCTCCTGACTGGCTCCATGACGGCGAAGGAGAAGCGTCTGGCAAGGGAGGAGATCGAAAGCGGGGAGGCGCAGATCGTCATCGGGACTCATGCGCTCATTCAGGAGCAGGTGGCGTACCACCGGCTCGGGCTGGTGGTGACGGACGAGCAGCACCGGTTCGGCGTCCGTCAGAGGGAGACACTGGCGGAGAAGGGGGCCGCGCCTCACGTGCTGGTCATGAGCGCCACGCCGATCCCGCGGACGCTGGCCATCATCGTCTACGGGGATCTGGACATTTCTGTGGTCGATCAGATGCCGGCCCACCGGCTTCCTATCAAAAACTGCGTGGTGGACGAGTCCTACCGGCCCAGCGCGTACCGTTTTATGGAGAAGGAGACGGCGGCCGGACATCAGGTCTATATCATCTGTCCGATGGTGGAGGAGAGCGACGAGCTGGAGCTTCAGAACGTGACGGATTACACGGAGACGCTCCGGGGGATCCTGCCGGACGTGCGGGTGGGCTGTCTTCACGGACGCATGAAGCCGAAGGAGAAGAATGAGATCATGGAGCGGTTCGCCGCCGGGGAGATCCAGATCCTCGTGTCCACCACGGTCATCGAGGTGGGGATCAATGTGCCGAACGCCACCGTCATGATGGTGGAGAACGCGGAGCGGTTCGGCCTGGCCCAGCTTCATCAGCTCAGAGGAAGGGTGGGGCGCGGAGCGGCCCAGTCCTACTGTATTTTTATGAGCGGCAGCAGAGGAAAGGAGACGAAGAAGCGGCTGGAGGTGCTCAATCAGTCCAACGACGGCTTTTTTATCGCGGGGGAGGATCTGAAGCTTCGCGGACCCGGCGATCTGTTCGGCATCCGCCAGAGCGGGATCCTGGAGTTTCGTATGGGCGACGTGTTTCAGGACTCGAAAGTGCTGGGACAGGCCAGCGAGACGGCCGCGGCGCTTCTCGAGGAGGATCCGCTTCTGGAAGATCCCGCGCACGCCCTGCTCGCCCGGCGTCTCGCGGAGTATATGAAGCGGGGCGGGGAGAGCTTAAGCCTGTAACGTTCAGCCCGCGCCATTCGAGGAGCCGCGCTGCCGCGCTGTTCCTGTTCACAGGTGCCCTGCAAACAGGAACATTCGCGGGCTCATTTGAAGTTTTGCTTCGCAAAAGGAGCCCGCT
>JAUNHB010000012.1 GCA_030524125.1 Eubacteriales bacterium
TCCGAGCCGGATATCTACAATGCGATCAGACGCGACGCTCTGCTTGAGAACGTAACGCTGGACGCTGACGGAAAGATCGATTTTGACGATAAGAGCGTGACGGAGAACACCCGCGTGTCCTACCCGATCAACCATATCGAGAAGATCGTCCGCCCGGTATCCGCTGCTCCCGACGCGAAGAACGTGATCTTCCTGTCCGCAGATGCATTCGGCGTACTTCCGCCGGTATCCGTGCTGACGCCGGAGCAGACCGAGTACTACTTCCTGTCCGGATTTACTGCAAAGCTTGCAGGAACCGAGCGTGGAATCACCGAGCCGACCCCGACCTTCTCCGCTTGCTTCGGACAGGCGTTCCTCGAGCTGCATCCGACCAAGTATGCGCATGAGCTGGTAAAGAAGATGAAGAAGAGCGGAGCGAAAGCTTATCTTGTCAACACCGGATGGAACGGAACCGGCAAGCGTATCTCCATCAAGGATACCCGCGGAATCATCGACGCGATCCTTGACGGCTCCATCCTGACGGCTCCGACCAAGACCATTCCGTACTTCAACTTTGAGGTACCGACGGAGCTTCCGGGAGTAGATCCGAAGATCCTCGACCCGCGCGACACCTATGCCGACGCTTCCCAGTGGGAGGAGAAGGCGAAGGATCTGGCGCAGCGTTTCACGAAGAACTTCGCGAAATACGAGAGCAATGCAGACGGAAAGGCTCTGGTAGCCGCAGGTCCGCAGCTGTAATATCGTTTTGACTACGGAGGGCTGTGAAAAAATGAGCGATCATTTTTCACAGCCCTTTTTTCATACAACAGGAAATTCCTCCGAATTTCCTGTTGTATGAAAAGACGCTCCGCGGGATCGCAGAAGAGTATCCTGCAAAACGGGAATAAATGAAAAAGGGGGTTCATACAATGAAACGTAGAGATTTCACGCTGGAGGTGTGCGTGGACAGTCCGGAGTCGGCGGCCGCCGCCGAACGCGGACAGGCGGACCGGCTGGAGCTGTGCGGCCATTTGATGACCGGCGGCGTGACGCCGGACGAATGGCTCTACCGAAGGGTGCGTCAGGTGTGCGGGCTGCCGGTGCGGGTGCTGATCCGGCCCCGGTTTGGCGATTTTCTCTATACGGAGGATGAGTTCTGGCTGATCGAGCGTCAGGTGGAGCACTTCCGGGAGCTGGGAGCGGACGCGGTGGTGATCGGCTGCCTGCTGCCGGACGGCAGGCTTGACATGGAACGGATGAAACGGCTTGTGGAGCTGGCGGGGGACATGGAGGTGACGCTCCACCGGGCGTTCGACGTATGCCGGGATCCGGAGGAAGCGCTGGAGCAGGCCGTGTCGCTGGGGATTGGAACGATCCTCACGTCCGGGCAGGAGAGCAGCGCGCTTGCAGGCGCCGAATGCCTCGCAAGGCTTCAAAAGCGGGCGGATGGACGGATTACGCTGATGGCGGGCGCGGGGATCGGCGCGGAGGCTATCCGGAAGCTGTATCCGGCGACGGGCCTCACGGCATATCACATGTCCGGCAAGAAGGTGCTCCCGTCCGCCATGGAGTACCGAAAAGAGGGCGTTCCCATGGGGCTTCCGGGTATCAGCGAGTTTGAGATCTGGCGGACCGACGGGGAGGCCGTCCTTGCAGCCTCCCGGATGCTGTCAAAATTTACAGAAAATTGAAATTCTGGGAGAAGATTTTCGCTGCCGGAGTTGTCAAAAGCAGAGAAATAGGTTATACTAAAGACATGGATTTCCTGGGGTGTTCGAGAGCCTTGTTATTTTGAACCTACATTTACGTTCATGGGATTCCAACATCGCAAGCCGGATGTCATGCCTCCGTCCGAGAGGACGCCAGTGGAAGGCTGAACGCTTGTTGAGGTTACCCACCTAGCTTTGGCTAGGCGTCAAAATACAGGGAACGGCACTTTGGGAAACGAAAGATACCGGGTATTGCACAGCGCGATACCCGTTTTTTTGCGCGATACGCCGCAGGCGGAGAATCCTGCGCGGCAGGATTCTTTTTAAAGCGATACGCCCTGCGAGCGGCTGCCGTGCTCGCACGAGCAGCCATTTGCAGGGCAACGGGGGAGAGGGAGGAACGGGATTGTATCGGAAGAGGTTGAAGCAAAAGGTGCTGCTGCTCGTCTGCCTGACAGGCTTTCTGATCCTTTTGGTGGCGCGGGGGCCCGGCGGCTTTCCGGAGAAGGAGGCGGAGGAGGGAGAGCGTCTTGTGCTGCCGGAGGACGAAGAGGCGCAGGAGCCGGCGGAGGTCTTTTCTCTTCCGGGAGCGGACGCGCGGATCCGGGTGCTGCTTCTGTCGGACGAGGGAAGCATTTACCATGAGAAGGCGGAGACCGAAAAGGATTATCCGGGAGAGCTTCAGTACTACGAGGAAGAGGAAGGCTGGGTCATCGTCAACGAAGTGCCTCTGGAGGAATATCTGTGCCGGGTTGTCCCAAGCGAGATGCCGTCCGGCTACGCGCAGGAGGCGCTGAAGGCGCAGGCCGTATGCGCAAGAACGTACGCAGTCTGGCAGATGCAGGAGTACGCCTATCCGGAATATGAGGCGCATGTGGACGACAGCACCTCCTATCAGGTGTACAACAATATCGAGAGCCAGCAGACGACGGATCAGGCGGTCCGGGATACGGCGGGCCAGATCATGCTCTATGAGGACCGGCCGGTTAAGGCGTATTATTTCGCCACATCCTGCGGAGCCACGACTGACGAGAACATATGGGAGGAGGGAGACCGGACGCTCACCCCGTACATATCCGGCCGCATGGTGGACGACGGCGAAGCCGGGGATGGGAAGGATCTGACGGACGAGGAGACGTTCGCCGCCTTTATCAGAAAGAAGCACGCGGGGGATCTGGAGATCTCGGAGCCGTGGTACCGGTGGAGCTGCTATGTCCCCCTCGGCCAGATCAAAGCCAACGTGGAGAAATGGGCCCGCCAGAGAGCGCAGCGGACGGAGCAGGGGATCCTCCTGCAGGAGGGGGACGGTTGCCGCCGGATGGAAGAGGACTCCATCGGAGAGATCACAGAAGCGCGCATCACGGAGCGGAACACGGGAGGCGCGGCGCAGGAGATGATCCTATCGGGAACGGAGGGAACGCTGAGGATCCGGTACGAGTACAATATCCGCCTGATGCTGGGGCTTCCGGGAGGGGCGATCCACAAAAACGACGGAACGGACGGGGAGGGCGGAGACCTTCTCCCCAGCGGCTATTTTGTGCTGGAGCCGGTGACGGAGGACGGCGTGCTGGCGGGCTATGAGATCTTCGGAGGAGGACTGGGGCACGGGGCCGGTATGAGCCAGAACGGGGCGAGGATCATGGCGGAGCAGGGAGAGGACTATGAATCCATCCTCCATTATTTTTATCGCGAGATCAGGCTTGCTATTTTGCAGTAAACAAGGTATGATACACTGGCAAAGAGACTGAGAAAACGATCGGGAAAAACAATTTCTGGAGGGAGACAGGGCGGTGATGGGACGGCTGATCAAAACAGTGCTGGAGATGAAGCGGGATATTACGAAAAGTCATGTGGGGGCCTACGCGGCCCAGTCCGCATATTTTATCATGCTGTCCTTTTTGCCTTTGATCATCATGCTGCTGTCGCTGATCCAGTTTACCGGCATCGGGAAGGCGGATCTGTACCGGCTGATTCAGGATTTGGTGCCGCAGGGATTCCAGAGCTGGCTGTTCGGGATCATCGATGAGATGTACACGCGTACCGTGGCCACCGTGTCGCTGTCGGCGCTGGTGACGGTCTGGTCTGCAGGAAAGAGCTTTATGGCGCTGAACCGGGGAATGAACGTGATCTGCAGGGTAGACAAAAACCCGAATTATCTGCTGATGCGCCTGAGGGGAGCCGTCTTCGCCATGGTGTTCGTGCTTCTGATCGTGGCTTCTCTGCTTTTGATCGTGTTTGGGGACTCGATCCACCAGTGGCTGGTCCGGTATTTTCCGTTTCTGGCGATCTTCACGAGGATCGTGCTGGCCTTCCGGCTCGTGCTGATGCTGGGCGTGTTCACGCTGTTCTTCGCCCTGATCTACATGGTGCTGCCCAACCGGAAGGCGGGATTTGTGGATCAGCTTCCGGGAGCCATGTGCGCGGCGGTGGGCTGGTACGGGTTTTCCTACGGCTTTTCGATCTACGTCCAGTACACGGACGCCTACAGCATGTACGGCAGCCTGACGACGCTGGTGCTTTTGATGTTCTGGCTCTATTTTGTCATGTACATCATGCTGATCGGCATGGAGGTCAACCACTACCGCGCGCAGCTGGTGCGGGAGCTGCAGCCGAAAAAAGCTTGACTTTCCGGGATTCTGTGTTATAGTAGAAAAAGATATTTGAAATCTGAAATGCGGTGAAGGTGTCAGTAGCAATCTGTTTTCCGCCAGAGAGGAGGGGCCGTCGGCTGGAAGCCCGTCCAGGTTCAGACAGAAGCGCGAATTTCCCACCGGAGCAGCGTCCCTGAAAAGAGAAGTAGGGGGCGACGTCATCTGCACGTTACGCAGCAAGGAGTGTCCGGCATGTCCGGAAATCAGGGTGGTACCGCGGATCGTAAGCTTCGTCCCTTTTTGGCCAGGCCAACAAGGAACGAAGCTTTTTTGCGTGAAAGCCCCGGCCAGCGCGGAAGGCGAGCGCGTGCTCGCACGCGGCGAGCCGTCCGCATTGGCCGGGCAAGACGACATGAGCATGGAGGCCGACAGGCCGGAATGCGAATGTCGTCGGCGATTGCGGGAGCGCGAAAGCGCGGAGCAATCGGCTTTCACGCATCCTGCGAGAGGCCAGCGCGGAAGGCGAGCGCGTGCCTGCACGCGGCGAGCCGCCCGCATTGGCCGGGTAAGACGACATGAGCATGGAGGCCGAGCGCGTTGATCGCACGCGGGCCAGCGCGGAAGCGCACCCACCCATCAGCGATAGGAGAAAAGGAGTTTCAAGATGAAAGAGAGACTGCAAAAGATCAGGGAAGAGGCAATTGCACGGATCAAGGAATCCACAAGCCCGGAGGCTCTCAACGATGTGAGAGTGTCCGTTCTGGGCAAGAAGGGCGAGCTGACGGCTCTTTTGAAGAGCATGAAGGAGGTGGCTCCCGAGGATCGTCCGGCCTTCGGACAGCTCGTCAACGACACGCGGGCGGAGATCGAGAAGGTCATGGACGAGGCGAGAAAAAATATGGAGCAGATGCTTCTGGATATGAAGCTTCGGACAGAGGTCATCGACGTGACGCTTCCGGCGAAGAAAAACAACGTGGGACACCGTCATCCCAACACCATCGCGCTCGAGGAAGTGGAGCGCATCTTCATCGGGATGGGCTATGAAGTCATCGAAGGCCCCGAGGTGGAGTACGATCTGTACAATTTCGAGAAGCTGAACATCCCGGCGAACCATCCGGCCAAGGATGAGCAGGATACCTTCTATATCAATAAAGACATCGTGCTCCGCACCCAGACCTCCCCGGTGCAGGCAAGAACCATGGAGAAGGGCAAGCTTCCGATCCGTATGATCTCTCCGGGGCGCGTGTTCCGCTCCGACGAGGTGGACGCCACCCACTCGCCCTCCTTCCACCAGATCGAAGGACTGGTCATCGACAAGAACATCACGTTCGCGGACCTGAAGGGAACGCTGGAGGAGTTCGCGAAGGAGCTGTTCGGCGAGGAGACGAAGACGAAGTTCCGCCCCCATCATTTCCCGTTCACAGAGCCCAGCGCCGAGGTGGACGTATCGTGCTTCAAATGCGGCGGCAAGGGCTGCCGGTTCTGCAAGGGCTCCGGCTGGATCGAGATCCTCGGCTGCGGCATGGTGCATCCCCATGTGCTGGAGATGTGCGGTATCGACCCCGATGAGTATACAGGCTTTGCGTTCGGCGTGGGTCTGGAGCGGATCGCGCTGCTGAAATATGAGATCGATGATATGAGACTGCTGTATGAGAATGACATCCGGTTTCTCAGACAATTCTAAGGAGGTGCAACGAGATGAATACATCGTTATCATGGATCAAAGCATATGTGCCGGAGCTTGACGTGACGGCGCAGGAATTTACTGACGCCATGACGCTGTCGGGCTCCAAGGTGGAAGGATTTACCGAGACGGACGCGGATCTGGAGCGGATCCTCATCGGCCAGATCAAAAAGATCGAGCGCCATCCCGACGCGGACAAGCTGATCGTCTGCCAGGTGGACGTAGGAGAAGGCGAGCCGGTGCAGATCGTGACGGGCGCGCCCAACGTGAAGGAGGGCGATAAGGTTCCGGTCGTGCTGGACGGAGGACGCGTAGCCGGAGGCCATGACGGAAAGATGACGCCGGGCGGCATCCGGATCAAAAAGGGAAAGCTCCGCGGCGTCGAGTCCAACGGCATGATGTGCTCCATCGAGGAGTTGGGTTCCAGCCGGGAGATGTATCCGGAAGCGCCGGAGTACGGGATCTACATCTTTCCGGAGACCGCGCAGGTGGGAGCGGACGCCGTTGAGGCGCTGGGACTGCACGACGTGGTGTTCGAGTTCGAGATCACGTCCAACCGCGTGGACTGTTACAGCACGCTGGGCCTTGCCAGAGAGGCGGCGGCCACGTTCCGGAAAAAATTCCTGCCGCCCGAGGTGCAGGTGAAGGGCTGCGGAGGAGACGTGAACGACTATATCAAGGTGGAGGTTCAGGACGCCGACCTGTGTCCGCGGTACTGCGCCCGCATCGTGAAGAACATCCGTCTGGCTCCGTCGCCGGAGTGGATGCAGAGACGGCTGGCCTCCGTGGGGATCCGCCCCATCAACAACGTGGTGGATATTACCAACTACGTGATGGAGGAATACGGTCAGCCCATGCACGCCTATGATCTGGACACGATCGCCGGCAGCAGGATCATCGTCCGCCGCGCGGAAAAGGATGAAAAATTCGTGACGCTGGACGGACAGGAGCGGACGCTGGACGATTCGGTCCTGATGATCTGCGACGGCGAGAAGGCCGTCGGCATGGCCGGTATCATGGGAGGAGAGAACTCCATGATCACCGACGACGTGAAGACCATGCTGTTCGAGGCGGCCTGCTTCGACGGCACGAACATCCGCCTGTCCAGCAAACGCGTGGGACTTCGCACCGAGGCTTCCGGAAAATTCGAGAAGGGTCTGGATCCCAACAACGCGCAGGCGGCCATCGACCGGGCCTGCCAGCTGATCGAGGAGCTGGACGCGGGAGACGTGGTGAACGGGACCGTGGACGTATATCCGAAAAAGAAGGAGCCGGTGCGGATCCCGTTCGAGCCGGACCGGATCAACGCGATCCTCGGAACGGAGCTTGACAGGGAGCAGATGCTGGCGTACTTTGCGCCCCTCGGCCTTGCGTACGACGAGGCGGCGGGAGAGATCATCGCGCCGACCTTCCGTCAGGACCTGTTCCGCACGGCGGATCTGGCCGAGGAGGTGGCCCGTTTCTACGGCTACGACAACATCCCGACCACGCTGCCCAGAGGAGAGGCGACCACCGGCAAGCTGCCGTTCTACCTTCGCGTGGAGGCGGTGGCGAGAGACATCGCGGAGTTCTGCGGCTTCTCGCAGGGGATGACGTACAGCTTTGAGAGTCCCAGAGTATTCGACAAGCTTCTCCTCCCCGCGGACGCGCCGGAGCGCAGGGCCATCGTGATCTCCAATCCGCTGGGAGAGGATTTCTCGATCATGAGGACCGTCTCCCTGAACGGAATGCTGACCTCGCTGGCGACCAACTACAATCGAAGAAATAAAAATGTGCGTCTCTACGAGCTTGGAAATATTTACCTTCCCAAGAGCCTGCCGCTCACGGAGCTCCCGGACGAACGGATGCAGCTGACGCTCGGCATGTACGGGGACGGGGATTTCTTCACGATGAAGGGCGTCGTGGAGGAGCTTCTGGACAAGATCGGCATGCACGAGAAGGAGACCTACGACCCGGCGGCGGGCAAGCCTTTCCTGCACCCCGGCCGTCAGGCGAACATCGTCTACGGCGGAACTGTGATCGGCTACATGGGAGAGGTGCATCCCACGGTGGCGAATACCTACGGCATCGGCGAGCGCGTGTACGTGGCGGTGCTGGATATGCCGTCCATCGTGGAGAAAGCCACCTTCGACCGGAAATATGTGGGCGTGGCCAGATTCCCGGCCGTGACCAGAGACATTTCCATGGTCGTGCCCAAGAGCGTGCTTGTGGGTCAGATCGAGGAGGTCATCGCCGTGCGCGGAGGCAGGATCCTTGAGAACTATGAGCTGTTCGACATCTACGAGGGCGCGCAGATCAAGGCAGGCTTCAAGTCGGTGGCCTACTCTCTGGTCTTCCGGGCGGCCGACCGGACTCTGACGGAGGCTGAGATCACGGAGGCCATGAAGAAGATCCTGAACGGCCTCGAGGCTCTGGGCGCAGAGCTTCGGCAGTAATGGAGCGGAGGAGAACGGTGCGGATGCTGACGATTTTGGCGGCATCCGCTGTTCTGCTGTCCGGGATGCTGTACTGGAGGCGGGAGGCCGTGCGGCTGGAGGCTTCCGACGACGTCCTTGTATCGCAGGAGGACTCCTTCTGCGGCGGAGATCTGAAGCTGGAGCTTGACACGGAAGGCGGCTATCCGATCTATTACACGACGGACGGCAGCGTCCCTACGCTTGAGAGCGCGCAGTACGCGGAGCCTTTGGTCTACGAGGCGTCCGGGCAGGTGCAGAGCATGGTTCTGCGGGCCTGCGCCTTCGATCCGGGAACCGGAGAGTGGGGGGAGCTGTTCACGCGGACTTATTTTTATGCCGAGAGCGAGGAGATCCTGAAGGAGCGGTACAGCACCTACATCGTCTGCGTTACAAGCGATCCCTATAATCTGTACGACTATGAAAACGGGATCCTGACCGAAGGAAAGATCCGCGACGAGTATATCGCCAGCGAGGAGTACGATCCGCAGCTCCAGACCCAGCCGGCCAATTTCACGCAGAAGGGGCGGGAGTGGGAGCGGGAAGCCCACATCGAGATCCTGACGGCGGACGGACAGCGGGTGATCGATCAGGACGCGGGGATCCGCGTCTTCGGACACGCCAGCAGACAGTCCTACCGGAAATCTTTAAAGCTTTACGCCAGAGAAGAGTACGGCGCGGCGCAGTTTGACTATGCGCTCTTCCCGGACAACGTAGGCGGGGCCACGGGCAGCGTGCAGCAGGCCTACGAGCGTCTGGTGATCCGCAACAACGGCACCGACAGAGCGGTGACGCTCTTCCGGGAGGAGCTGTTTCAGACGCTGTGCGGACAGATCGAGGGGATCGACTCAAAATCCGTGGCTCCGGCGGCCGTGTATTTAAACGGAGAGTACTACAATGCTGAGTGGATCCAAGAGGTGTACGACGACCTTTATATGGAAGAGAATTACGGCGTGTCGGGATCCGGCTACTATGAGATCGTCACCGTCTGGGACGATGAGGAGGAGGCGGACTTAAGCCGGGAGGAGCAAAGAGCCCTTGCGGACTACGACGCGCTTACGGACTACGCGGAGCGGGACCTGACCGACGACGCGGTGTTCGGAGAATTCTGCTCGCTGGTGGATGTGGAAAATATGCTCCAGTATTTCGCCATCGAGACGTACATCGCCAACTGGGACTGGCCCCAGAACAACATCAAGCTCTACCGGTACTATTCGCCCGGAGAGGTCTACGGGGAGGACCGGCAGGACGGCAGGTGGCGCTATCTCTACTACGACATGGAGGCGGGCTTCAACCTGTACAACGCGCCGGAGGACGAGTGGCGCAGCATTCAGGACGTACTGGACGGAAACCGTCTCTTTGCGGCGGTCATGGAGCGGAAGGATATGCAGGAGCGGTTCGCGTGGTATATGGAGCAGTGCATCAGCGACTATTTTACCGAGGAGAAGGTCCGAAGCGCCGTGGAGGAGCTGAAGGCCGCCCGGGATCAGGAGCTGCAGGCGAACATCGACTACAAGAAAAGCCAGGATGAGACTTACTCCCTGTCCATGGAGTCCATCGAGGAAAATATTGACGTGATCTATGATTTTGTGCAGAAGCGCCCGGATATGATCCGGAGGCAGTTTGAGGAGTTGTACGGGATCACGCTGGAATAGAGGAAACATATGAATTTACATGATTTTTATTACGATCTGCCCGAGGAGCTGATCGCGCAGGATCCGCTGGAGGACCGCGCGGGCTCGCGTCTGCTGGTGCTGGACCGGCAGACCGGGAAAAACGAGCACCATGTGTTCCGGGAGATCATCGATTATCTGCATCCGGGGGACTGCCTCGTGGTCAACGACACGAAGGTCATTCCGGCCCGGCTCATCGGCAGCAAGGAGGACACCGGGGCGAAGATCGAGGTGCTCCTTTTGAAGCGCACGTCCGATCAGACGTGGGAGACGCTGGTAAAGCCCGGTAAAAAGGCGAAGCCCGGAGCGGTCATAAGCTTCGGGGACGGTCTTTTGAAGGGGGAGGTGCTCAGCGTAGCGGAGGACGGCAACCGGATGATCCGGTTTGTCTACGACGGGATCTTTGAGGAGATCTTAGACCGGCTGGGACAGATGCCATTGCCCCCCTATATCACGCACCAGCTCAAGGACAAAAACCGTTATCAGACCGTCTATGCGAAGCACGACGGCTCCGCAGCGGCGCCCACGGCGGGGCTTCATTTCACGCCGGAGCTTCTGGACGCGATCCGGAAAAAGGGCGTGAAGATCGCCCATGTGACGCTTCATGTGGGGCTTGGCACGTTTCGGCCTGTGAAGGTGGAAAATATTTTAGATCACCACATGCATTCGGAATTTTATGTGGTGGAGGAGGAGCAGGCGCGTCTCATCAACGACACGAAGGCGGCCGGCGGCCGGATCGTCGCGGTGGGAACCACGAGCTGCAGGACGCTGGAGTCCGCGACGGGCGAGGACGGCGTCCTGAGAGCGGGAAGCGGATGGACCGACATTTTCATCTATCCGGGCTATCGTTTCCGTATGATCGACAGCCTCGTCACCAACTTCCACCTGCCGGAATCCACGCTTATGATGCTGGTCTCCGCCTTTGCGGGGAGAGACCGGATCATGGAGGCTTACGCGGAAGCGGTGAGAGAGCGCTATCGGTTCTTTTCGTTTGGGGATGCGATGCTGATCCTCTGAGAGGAGGGTCAGCCCTCCTCCAGCATCAGCTGGATCTTTGACTTTACTACGTCGAAGGCCACGTCGTTCATGCCGCTGTTGATGACCACGTCGGCCATGGCGCGGGTGGGCTCCACGTAGAGATAATGCATAGGTTTGACGGTGGTCAGATACTGATCCACGATATTGTCAAGGTCCCGTCCGCGCTCCTTGACGTCGCGGACGATACGGCGCAGGATGCGCTCGTCGGCGTCGGCCTCCACGTAGATCTTGATGTCGATCATGTCGCGGAGCCGCGGGTCGGCCAGCAGAAGGATGCCCTCCGCCAGAATGATCCGCTTCGGATCGATGTGCAGCGTCTGATCGGAACGGTTGTGGAGGCTGTAGTCGTAGACCGGACAGTCCACCGCCTGACCGCTCTTCAGCATTTCCAGATGGCGGATCATCAGATCGGTCTCCAGCGACGCGGGGTGGTCATAGTTGACCTTTTTGCGCTTCTCGAAGGGGACTTCGTCCTGCCTGCGGTAGTAATTGTCGTGATAAATGACCGCCACGTCGTCCCGGAACGCTTCTTTTAACCGGTTGGTGAAGGTGGATTTTCCGGAGCCTGTGCCTCCGGCGATGCCTATGATCATAACACTCATGAACTGTCTCCTTTGTAATTCGTCTCTGATATATTAAAAAACATTTTACACTGTTTTCACTCAGATTTCCACACAAATATACAAGAAAGACAAGGATCCTTAAGCGCTTTCAGACGCGCTTCATGGCGCTGATCAGCGACATGACGGCGTCCGCCTCCTGAGAGGTCAGTCCGGACAGGTCGATATGGGATTCCTGCTCCAGTCCCAGCAGGTAGTCCGTGGTCACATGGTAGATGCGGGCGATCTGGATCAGCACCTCATAGGAAGGCATCCGAAGTCCGGTCTCGTAAGCGCTGACCACCGATTTGGTCACGCCCAGCTGTCTGGCCAAGTGCTCCTGAGTCATATGATTCTGAAGGCGCAGCGCGCGCAGCCGTGTTCCGAAATTTGCCATAATACTCCTTTTTCCTCTGAAAAAACATTGGATAAATATAAGATTACATTACTCATATTATAATAAAGCGGGAAAATTGTACAGCCAAAATTGTAAAAAATCCGTTCAGAACCGGAAGAATCATTTGACATTGGAGAAAAAATGAGACATAATAGACAAAGTTTGATCAAAAACGGCAGGAATCATCATTTCTGCAGAAAAGGATCATCGGGAAAGGAGTTGTTTTCCATGACGGAGATACAGATCAAGCTTCCGCCGGACAGCGTGAGCGCGTTTGTCAAGAGGACGCAGAACTGCGACTTCAATATCGACATTGCGTACGATCACACGGAGATCGACGGGAAGTCTTTGCTTGGGATTCTGAGTCTGGACCTGAATCGGGTTCTGAACGTGAGAATGGACGGCAGCGATCAGGAGCTGGAAGGCTTTTTGCAGCAGTTGTCCGTCACAAACTGAAAAGAAGAAAAGCGTCAGGCGGGTCATGGACCCGCCGTTTTGCTTTCTGCAGGCGACTGTTGAGTAGGCACAGCTTTGCGAATGGCGCGGGCTGAACGTCTGCCTTTTCGGCGGATCAGCGGGCCAGCTTCCGAAGATCGTCGTAGAAGCCGGGATAGCTGATGCGCACGCAGTCTGCGTCGTGGATCGTGGTCTCTCCGTCCGCTCCCAGAGCGGTCACGGCGAAGGTCATGGCGATGCGGTGATCCAGCCTGCTGTCGATGTCCGCGCCGTGCAGGGGATGCCCGCCCTCAATGATCATGCCGTCGTCGGTGGCCTCGATGTGCGCGCCCATGGCCCGCAGGTTGCGCACCATCACGTCGATGCGGTTGGACTCCTTGACCTTCAGCTCCTGCGCGTCCCGGATCACCGTGGTACCTTCGGCAAAGCAGGCCAGAGCGGCCACTACCGGGAGCTCGTCGATCAGCGTGGGGATGACGGAGCCGCCCACGGTCACGCCGTGAAGCGCGCTGTGGCGCACCAGCAGATCGGCGGTGGGCTCGCCGTTGCCGCGGTTTTGGTTCAGCAGCGTGATGTCGGCGCCCATGTCCCGGCACACGCAGAGAATGCCGTCCCGGGTGGGATTGACGCCCACGTCCCGGATCAGGATCTCGGAACCGGGAACGATGAGCGCGGCCGCGATAAAGTAGGCCGCGGAGGAAATGTCGCCGGGAACCCGGATATCCTGCGCCAGAAGCGGGCGTCCCGGCCTGACGGAGGCGGTGGTCCCGTGGGTGTTAATGTCCGCGCCGAAATGCTTCAGCATGATCTCCGTGTGGTTGCGGGAGAGGCATGGCTCCGTCACGGTGGTGACGCCGTCCGCGTAGAGCCCGGCCAGCAGGATGCAGGACTTGACCTGGGCGGAGGCCACGCCGGAGGAGTAGTCGATGCCGTGGAGTCCGGCCCCCTGAAGGATCAGCGGAGCGCAGCCGTCGCCGCGCTCGCTCTGGATGCGGGCGCCCATGAGCGTGAGCGGATCGATGATCCGCTTCATGGGGCGGCTTTGGATGGACTCGTCTCCGGTCAGACGGCAGGAAAAAGGCTGCCCGGCCAGAATCCCGCAGATCAGCCGGGTGGTCGTGCCGCTGTTCCCCACGTCCAGCGTGGATGCGGGCGCGGAGAGCCCTGAGAGGCCCTGACCGTGGATCAGGATCTCCTCCGGGCTTTCGTCCACGCGGATACCAAGCTTCCGGAAGCAGGCGATGGTGGACAGGCAGTCCGCTCCTCTCAGAAAATTGGTGACGCGGGTCGTCCCTTTCGCCAGCGCGCCGAACATGACGGAGCGGTGGGAGATGCTTTTGTCTCCCGGGACGGTGATCTCGCCCCGGAGAGCCGTTGCTCGTGTAAAGATCATAGGATGCTTTTACCTTTCATAAATCACATAGCGGTGTTTTCTCAGGATGTCGGCCGCCTTCGTCTTGGATTCCTCGTCGTAAAATTCTATGCGGAGCACGGCTTCGATGAATTCCCGGCTCTGGACGATGCCGACATTTTTCAGGTTGATCTGATTGCTGGCGAGGATCGTGGCCAGCGTGGCGATCCCGCCGGCCTCGTCCACCATCTCGCAGTAGATCTCGAAGATCCGCTCCAGCGGGCCGCTCCCTTTGACCGGGAGGCTGTTGCGGTAATCCCGCGAGGTCTCAAAGAGCGAGTGGATCGCGCCCGCCTCGGCCCGGTCGAGATTCCCCCGGATGGCGATCAGGGAGTCGATGTAGTCGGACAGAATGGCCGAAATGTTTCCCCGGTTGGTCATGCAGATCTGCTCCCACATCTCGGGGGAGGAGGAGGCGATCCTCGTGATGTCCTTAAAGCCTCCTGCGGCGACCAGCCTCATGATGCCGTCCTGCGTGTCCTCGTTCCGGACCAGATTGACTAAGGAGGAGGCGATGATATGGGGCAGATGGCTGATCCCCGCGGTCACGTAGTCGTGCGTGCGGCAGTCGAGCACCAGAGGCAGCGCCTTTAAGCTGGCCACAAAGTCCCGGTAGCGCTCCACGGCTCCCTCCGGCGTCCGTCCGGTGGGCGTGATCACGTAGTAGGCGTTTTCGATGAGGATCCGTTTGGAGTTGGCGTAGCCGGTCTTCTCGGATCCGGCCATGGGATGCCCGCCGATGAAAAATTCCTCCATGCCCAGTTCCTCCACGCGGGCGTGGATGTCGCTCTTGGTGCTTCCCACGTCCGTGATGATGCAGCCGGGGCGCACGAAAGGCTTCAGCAGCCTTAAGTACTCGGCGTTGCTGGACACCGGGGCGCACAGAAAAGTATAGCTGCAGTCCGAAAATTCCCCGTCAATCCCTTCGAGGATCCGGTCGACGACCCCGTCCGACACGGCCTGCTCCACGCTGGAGCGGGTCCGGGAAAAGGCGACGATCTCCGTATCCGGATAAAAATGACGGACTGCGCGGGCAATGGAGCCGCCGATCAGGCCCAGTCCGATAAAACCGATTTTCATAGTCTGTCTCCTTTGGCACATGAGGCCGCGGGGGAGGACGTCTCCGCCCGCCGGCACAATGCCATAAGTATAGCATGGATCGGGGGAAATGAAAAGCGGTTCGTTTGTATTTGCCAAGAAGGCCGACCGATGCTATAATACATATAATTGGGTAAATTATCGACTGCTGTTCGGCCAGCCTCAAACACTTGCTGTTTGAGGCGTGAGAACGTGATTCAGGTGTGAGCGGGCTCCTTTTGCGGAGCAAAACTTCAAATGAGCCTGCGAAGGTTCCTGTTTACAGGGAACCTGTGAACAGGAACAATTATCGACTGCTGTTCGGCCAGCCTCAAACACTCGCTGTTTGAGGCGTGAGAACGTGATTCAGGTGTGAGCGGGCTCCTTTTGCGGAGCAAAACTTCAAATGAGCCCGCGAAGGTTCCTGTTTACAGGGAACCTGTAAACAGGAACAAGTATCGACTGCGGAAGGGACAAAGGTGAAGACTATGTTTGATTTTGACATCAGGCCCGGAGAGCCGGACCGCCTTGGGGCGACGAGGCTTGGAAAGGACAGCAACTTTGCGGCCGCCGTGCCGGAGGAGCTAAGCTGCAGCCTTCTGCTGTATCCGAAGGGGTCGGAGGAGCCCGCAGCGGAGCTGGAATTTACGGAGGAGATGCGCTTCGGCGACGTCTGCGCCGTCAGGCTTTGCCGGTTTCCGGCGGAGCGGTATGAATATAATTACCGGATCGACGGACAGGTGGTTCAGGATCCGTACGCCGTCAGGATCACGGGAGGCGAGCGGTGGGGAGCCTGTCCCGAGGGAGAGCACAGCCTAAGATGCGGCATGGACGCGGGGCATTTCCCGTGGCAGGGGGACAAGCCCCTCCGGACGCCCTACGAGGAATGCGTGCTCTACGCCACCCACGTGAGGGGATTTACGATGGATCCGTCGGCGCGGGCGCGCCGCCCGGGGACGTTTGCCGGGGTGCAGGAGAAGATCCCGCACCTGCGGCGGCTGGGGATCACGCAGCTTGAGCTGATGCCGGTCTACGAGTTTCCCGAGCTGGGGAGCAGGGCCGCTCCGAAGCGGCACATGCCGATCCCGCGCGGGGGCGCGGGCAGGATCAACTACTGGGGATACGGGGAAGCGTGCTTTTTTGCGCCGAAGGCGGCTTACAGCGCGTCGGGAGATCCGGTGCGGGAGCTGAAAGAACTGGTGCGCGCGCTCCACAGAAACGGGATCGAGCTGATACTGGAGTTTTATTTCCCGGACGGGACCAACCCGAATCTGATCATGGACTGCATCCGCCACTGGGCGAAGGAATATCACATCGACGGCGTCCATTTGAACAGCCGGGAAGCTCCGCTTCAGGCGCTGGCCATGGATCCGGCGCTCTCGCGGATCAAGCTGATGAGCGAATATTTTCCGGTGGACCGGATCTACGGGCCGGGACGGGAGCCGACGGCGCGCCGTCTGGCCGAATACAACGACGACTTTCTGACGAAGGCGCGCCGTTTTCTGAGAGGGGACGGGGACGCGCTGATGCAGGCGGCCGAGAGCATGAGGAGAAATCCCGCGTCCTTCGCCGTGATCAACTATATGGCCTCCCACAACGGCTTTCCTCTGGCGGACGCCGTGTCCTACGCGGTCAAGCACAACGGGGACAACGGGGAGGAGAACCGGGACGGGACGGACTACAATTTCAGCGCCAATTACGGCGTCGAGGGTCCCACCTCCGTCCGGCAGATCCGCCGGCTCCGCAGCCGTCAGGTCCGCAACGCGTTTTTGATCCTGCTGCTGTCTCAGGGAGTTCCGGCCATCTACGGCGGGGACGAGATGGGAAATTCCCAGCAGGGCAACAACAACGTCTACTGTCAGGACAACGGGACGTCATGGATCCAGTGGAGCCGCAGAAAGGCGGACCGGGAGCTGTGCCGCTTCGTGCAGGAGGCCGTGGCGTTCCGGCGGGGGCATCCGGCGTTCGGCCGCAGGCAGGAGTACCGGATGCGCGACGATCTGTCCCGTGGCACGCCGGATCTTTCCTACCATGGGAGAAGAGCGTGGTACGCGGATTTTCAGGACGGAAGCCGGGAGATCGGCGTCCTTTACGCCGGAGAATACACGGAAGGGGAGACGCTGTATGTGGTCTACAACATGCACATGTCGGCGCACGAGCTGGCGCTTCCCACGCTGCCGGAGGGGCAGAGCTGGTATCTGAAGGCGGACACCGGGCGCGAGGAGGGCGCGTTTTTCCCGGACGGGGAGGAGCCTCTTTTGGAGGAGCGGAAAATGATCGAGGTGAAGGATCACACGATACTGATATTGGCAGGTAGGAGACATGAGACTGATTAATATATGGAAGCATTTCTGCACGATCACCGAGCACAAGATCATGGTGGCCCGCCACTGCTTTCAGGTGGGCATGTACTGGCAGGGGATCACACACGATCTGTCCAAATACTCGCCGTCGGAGTTCTGGCAGGGATGCCGGTATTATCAGGGCTTCCGCAGCCCGAACAATGCGGAGAGGGAGGACAAGGGGTATTCGGCCGCGTGGCTGCACCACAAGGGCCGCAACAAGCACCATTATGAATACTGGATCGACTACGGTCTGGGGCAGGTCAAAGGGATGACCGGCATGAAGATGCCGCTGAAATATGTCAACGAGATGATCATGGACCGCATCGCGGCTTCCAAGGTGTACGAGGGCGACCGTTATACGCAGCATTCGCCTCTGGCATACTACGAGAAGGGAAAGGACGCCTACATGATCCATCCGGAGACGAGGGCGCTTCTGGAGGGGATCCTGCATATGCTGGACGAGCAGGGGGAGAAAAAGACATTTGACTACATGAGAAAATACATGGTGGGAAGGACGAAATATCCGAAGCTTCCCCGGAAGAAGGGTTGATGTATGAAATACGCAAATCAGATTATGATCATCGGCGGGATCTCTCTTGCGGGAGAGCTGCTCAACTATCTGCTGCCGCTGCCGGTTCCGGCCAGCGTGTACGGCATGCTGCTGCTTCTTTTATGTCTCTGCACGAAACGCATCCGTCTGGAGCAGATCCAAGAGACGGCGGATTTTCTGCTGGTGGCCATGCCGCTGGTGTTCGTGGCGCCGGGAGTGGCGCTCATGGAGTCCTTCGGGCTGATGCAGGGCTCGCTGCTGGGGATCCTTGTGATCTCGGCGGGGTCCACGGTGGTCGTCATGGTGCTGAGCGGCCTGACGGCCCAGCTGCTCGTCAGGAGAAAGAGGGAAAAGGAGGAGAAGCTTCATGGATAGCATTGTGAGAGAGTCCGCCTACTTCGGTTTTTTCCTGACGCTGGCGGGATACTGGGCGGCGGTGAAGGTGTCGAGAAGGATGAAGAGCACGCTGTGCAACCCGCTGCTTTTGTCGATCATTTTTATTATTGCGTTTCTGAAGATCGCGGGGATCAGCTATGACTCCTTCGACAACGGCGCGAAATATATCAATTATTTTCTGACTCCGTCCACGGTCTGCCTTGCGGTGCCGCTGTACCGGCAGCTCAGGCTTCTGAAGGAGTATGCGTTCGCCATCCTTGCCAGCATCATGGCGGGGACCGCGGCCTGCGCGGCCATGATCTTCGGGCTGTCGCGCCTGTTTTTGCTGGAGGAGAGCATCTACGCCTCCCTCGTGCCGAAATCCATCACGACGGCCATCGCGCTGGGCATGACGGAGGAGATGGGCGGGATCGCCGCCGTGACGATCATGGCGGTGTTCGTGACCGGCATCCTGGGAGCGGTCATCGCCGGAGCGGTATTTAAGCTCTTTCACATCGAGGAGCCGGTAGCGCAGGGGCTGGCGCTCGGAACGGCGTCCCATGCCATCGGGACGAGCAAGGCGCTGGAGCTGGGAGAGATCCAGGCGGCCATGAGCAGTCTGGCCATCGCCGTGACCGGCGTGCTGACGGTGATCATCGGGCCTGTCGTGGCCGGATTTTACTGAGGAAGCCGCCGCGCCGGAGAGGGCGGAATTTGCGGTAAGATTCCGCAAAAATGAGGGATTTTTGGCATGGACACTGAATATATAAGATAGAGGGAGTTTTGTGGGGCTTCTGTCGAAGGAGGGAAAGCCATGACAATCAGGGAAAGTACGGAGCTGTGGGAGGAGACGTATCTGAGCCCCTACGCGGCGCTCAGCAAAAATTCCAGAGGGCGGGAGGCGGACGAGCCTCCGTGCGACATCCGTCCGGTCTACCAAAGAGACCGGGACCGGATCCTGCACTGCAAGTCGTTTCGCAGGCTCAAGCACAAGACGCAGGTATTCCTGACGCCCAAGGGAGACCATTACCGGACGAGACTTACGCACACGCTGGAGGTGGCGCAGACGGCCCGCACCATCGCCAGAGCGTTGCGGCTCAACGAGGATCTGACGGAGGCGGCGGCGCTCGGACATGATCTGGGACACACGCCCTTTGGACATGCCGGGGAGCGGGCGCTCAACGAGGTGAGCAGCGAAGGATTCGCCCACTACGAGCAGAGCGTGCGGATCGTGGAGCGGCTGGAGAAGGAGGGCCGGGGGCTGAACCTCACATGGGAGGTGCGGGACGGCATCCTCAACCACCAGATGAGCGGAAAACCCTCCACGCTGGAGGGAAAGGTGGTGCGCTACTCGGACAAGATCGCCTACATCCATCACGACGTGGACGACGCGATCCGGGGAGGCATCATCCGGGAGGAGGAGATCCCGAGGACCTACACGGACATTCTGGGACACTCCTCGCGGGAGCGGCTCAACACGATGATCCATGATATCGTGGCGAACAGTCAGGGAAAGCCCGACATCTCCATGTCCGAGGACGTGGAGTTCGCCTTCCGGGGCATGAGGCGGTACATGTTTGAAAATGTGTACACCAACCCGAGGGCCAAGGGGGAGGAGGAGAAGGCGGAGACGATCGTCAAGGAGCTGTTCCGGTATTATATGGATCATCCGGAGCTGCTCTCCAACGAATATATCGAGAGAATGTGGCAGTCTGGCGAGACGCAGGAGCGGAGCGTCTGCGACTACATATCGGGGATGACGGACCAGTATGCCATTGCCAAATTCCAGGAGTTTTTCATCCCGGCGTCCTGGAGGTACTAACAGAGATCAGGTGATTTCATGAGCTACTATTCACAGGAACTGGTGGAGGAGATCCGCTCCCGCAGCGACATCGTGGACGTGGTGTCCGGCTATGTGAGGCTGCAGAGGAAGGGGAGCAATTACGTGGGGGTCTGCCCGTTCCACAATGACAGGAATCCGTCCATGTCGGTCAACCAGCCGCGGCAGATGTATCACTGCTTCAGCTGCGGAGCAGGAGGGGACGTGTTCAAATTTGTCATGGAGTATGAAAATCTCACGTTTCCCGAGGCGGTCAAGGTGCTTGCGGACCGGGCGGGGATCGAGCTTCCGGAGCGGGATTCCTCGCCGGAGGCGAAGCGGCAGTCGGATCTGAAGGAGCAGATCCTTGAGATGAACCGGCTGGCCGCGAAATATTATTATTACATGCTGCGGCAGCCCGACGGCAGACAGGGGCTGGAGTACCTGAAGGGCAGGGAGCTGTCCGACGATACGATCCGCCGGTTCGGACTTGGCTGTTCCAGCAAGCGGGGCAGCGATCTGTACCGGTATCTGAAGAGCAAGGGTTATTCCGACGGGCTTTTGAAGGAGTCGGGGCTTGTGCAGGCGGACGAGAAGCGGGGCATGTACGATAAATTCTGGAACCGGGTCATGTTTCCTATCATGGACGCCCGCAGCCGGGTCATCGGCTTCGGCGGCCGGGTCATGGGGGACGCAAAGCCCAAGTATCTCAACTCTCCGGAGACGAAGGTGTTCGACAAGAGCCGGAATCTCTACGGACTGCATCTGGCGCGCGTAAGCCGGAAGCCGAACATGATTCTGTGCGAGGGATACATGGACGTGATCGCCATGCATCAGGCGGGCTTCAATCAGGCGGTGGCGTCGCTGGGAACCGCGTTCACGCAGCAGCAGTCCGTGATCCTGAAGCGATACACCGACGAGGTGCTCCTGACCTACGACAGCGACGAGGCGGGGATCCGGGCGGCCATGCGGGCCATCCCGATCCTGAAGGAGGCCGGGCTGCGGGCGAAGGTCATCAACATGGAGCCCTACAAGGATCCGGACGAATTTATCAAGGCGCTGGGAGCAGAGGAGTTCCAGAAGCGGATCGACGGCGCCGAGAGCAGCTTTTTCTTCGAGCTGCGGGTGCTGGAGCGGCAGTATGACTTCCGGGAACCGGAGAGCAAGACGGCGTTTTTCCGGGAGCTGTCGAAAAAGCTTCTGGAATTTGAGGCGGGCATCGAGAGAAACAACTACATCGAGGCCGCGGCCGCACGGTACCACCTGACATACGATCAGCTCATGGGCATGGTGAGCAGGACCGGGGAGCAGCTCGGGGACGTGCGAAGGCAGACGCCTTCGGAAAACCCGTTTGGGGAGCCGAAAAAGCGCCGGCAAAAGGAGGACGCCGGACTGAAATCCCAGAGACTGCTGATCACATGGATGAGCTCGGACGAACGGCTGTACCGGAGTATCGCCAGATACGTGTCGCCGGAGGAATTTACGGACGAGCTGTGTCGGAAGGCGGCCGTGCTGCTGGCCGGACAGATGGAGACCGGGAGGCTGAACCCGGCGGCGCTGTTCCGGCAGTTTGAGGAAGGAGAGGAGCAGCAGAGGGCCGCGGCCATGTTCAACGACACGATCCCCACGCTCAGAAGCCGTGAGGAGGAAGAAAAAGCGTTACAGGAAACGATCCTTAGAGTAAAGCAGAACAGCATCGCCTGGCAGACCGAGCATATGGATCCCGGAGACATGGACGCGCTCCGGGCCATCGTGCAGAAGCGCAGGGAAATCGAGAAATTGCATATTTCTTTGGATTAAGGATAAAATATGAACAATTATGGAAGGAAGAACCAATATGGAAGAAAATGTGGTAAAGTTCAGTGAGAAGCTGAAAGAACTGCTGGCAATGGCAAAGAAAAAGAAGAATGTCCTGGAATATCAGGAGATCAGCGACTTTTTCAGCGACATGGAGCTTGACGCCGAGAAGTTCGACAAGATCCTCGATTTTCTGGAGCAGAACAACATCGACGTGCTGCGGATCACCGACGATGACGACGACAGCAACATCATTCTGAGCGACGATGACGATGTGGATGTGGAGCAGATCGACCTGTCCGTGCCGGACGGGGTCAGCATCGAGGATCCGGTCCGCATGTACTTAAAGGAGATCGGAAAGGTGCCGCTTCTGAGCGCGGAGGAGGAGATCGAGCTGGCCAAGCGCATGGAGCTGGGGGACGAGGAGGCCAAGAAGCGTCTGGCCGAGGCGAACCTGCGTCTGGTGGTCAGCATCGCCAAGCGGTACGTGGGACGCGGCATGCTGTTTCTCGATCTGATCCAGGAAGGAAATCTGGGGCTGATCAAGGCGGTGGAGAAGTTCGACTACCGCAAAGGGTATAAGTTCAGCACATACGCCACATGGTGGATACGGCAGGCGATCACGAGAGCCATCGCGGATCAGGCGAGAACGATCCGGATCCCGGTGCATATGGTGGAGACCATCAACAAGCTGATCCGGGTGTCCAGACAGCTTCTGCAGGAGCTGGGACGGGAGCCTCAGCCGGAGGAGATCGCCAAGGAGATGAATATGCCTGTGGAGCGGGTGAGAGAGATCCTGAAGATCTCGCAGGAGCCGGTGTCTCTGGAGACGCCCATCGGCGAGGAGGAGGACAGCCATCTGGGCGATTTCATTCAGGATGACAACGTGCCGGTCCCGGCGGAGGCGGCTGCGTTCACGCTTCTGAAGGAGCAGCTGGTGGAGGTGCTGGGTACGCTGACCGAGCGGGAACAGAAGGTGCTGCGCCTGCGCTTCGGGCTGGACGACGGAAGAGCGCGCACGCTGGAGGAGGTCGGCAAGGAGTTTAACGTGACCAGAGAGCGGATCCGCCAGATCGAGGCCAAAGCGCTCAGAAAGCTTCGCCATCCGAGCCGCAGCCGCAAGCTGAAGGATTTTCTGGAGTAGGCATGGGCGTACAGTTATCAAGGAGAATGTCCGCGCTGGCCGCGCTGGTGACGGAAGGAAACCGGCTGGCGGACGTGGGGACGGATCACGGCTATGTTCCGATCGCGCTTGTGCAGTCCGGCCGGATCCCGTCGGCCATCGCCATGGATGTGGCGGAGGGACCGCTCGGGCGGGCCAGAGAGCACATCCGGGAGCAGGGGCTGGATACATATATTGAGACGAGACAGTCGGACGGGCTCTCCCGTCTTCGGCCCGGCGAGGCGGACACGGTGTTGATCGCAGGGATGGGCGGGATGCTCATGCTGCGGATCCTGAAGGCCGCAGAAGGCCGCCTCATGGGCGTCCGGGAGCTGATCCTGCAGCCTCAGTCGGAGATCCATCTGGTGCGGAGGTATCTGCGTGCGGGTGGATTTTCCATTGCGGCGGAGGACGTGGTGGAGGAGGACGGGAAATATTACCCGATGTTCCGGGCGGAGACGAAGGAGCGCGCCGGGGGCTCTGCGGCGGGCCATTGCGCTGACGCGGCGGGCGCGCCAGTGAACGGGCCGGAGACAGAGGCTTTCGCTTCCGGCGGGGCAGACTGGGAGCTTTATTATGGAAACGTCGGGATCCAGCGCTCGCCCGGCGTGCTTATGGAATATCTGCTCCGGGAGGAACAAAAAAACGAGGCGATCCGGCGGCAGCTGGAAGAGCGCGGCCGCAGCGTACAGAGCCGGATGGAGGAGCTTTTGCAGGAGAGGGAGCGGATCCAATCGGCGCTTCGGGCGGTCCGGCGCGTATGGGAGGAAGCATAAAATGAAATGCAGCGAGATCTGCGCTCTTCTGGAGCGGGAGTACGGGAAAGAATATGCCTGCGACTGGGACAATGTGGGACTGCTGGTCGGGCGCAGAGACAAAGAGGTCAAACGGATCCTGCTGGCGCTGGACGCCGACGACAGGACGGTCCGGCAGGCGGCGGAGGGCGGGTACGATATGCTGCTGACCCACCATCCGATGATCTTTTCGCCCATGAAACGGGTGACGGACGAGGACATGAACGGCAGGCGGGTCATGGAGCTGATCAGAAGCGACGTGTCTTATTACGCCATGCATACGAACTACGACACGAGAGGCATGGCGGATCTGGCGGCCCGTCTTCTGGGACTTCAGGAGTGCGCGGTGCTGGAGGAGGTCCGGGACGGCGAGGGGATCGGGCGCGTGGGAATGCTGCCGGAACCCATGACGCTCCGGGAGTGCGCGGAGCTGGTGAAACGCGCTTTTGACATCCCAAACGTCCGGCTGTTCGGAGATCCCGGCCGGCAGGTGCGCTTTGCGGCCGTCTGTCCCGGCGCGGGAAAGAGCACGATGCCCGCGGCGCTGGGCTTTGGGTGCGACGTGTACATCACGGGCGACATCGACCATCACACGGGGATCGACGCGGTGGATCAGGGCATGTGCATCATCGACGCAGGACATTACGGCGTGGAGCATATTTTCATGGAGGACGTGAAGGCATATCTCGAGAAGACGCTGACCGGCGTCCATATGGACTGCATGCCGGTGCGGCATCCGTTCTCGGTCGTGTGAGCAGGTGTGAGAATGTGATTCAGGCGTGAGCGGGCTCCTTTTGCGAAGCAAAGCTTCAAAATGAGCCCGGCAACCAGAAAGGGGAGCTTCGGTATGAGACAGATTACAGTGAACGGCGCGCAGCGGGATATGGCGGAGGGAACGACCTATCTGGAGCTGGCGCGGGAGTATCAGAAGGAGTATCCGCATGACATCGTGCTGGCGGTGGAGAACGGCAGGATGCGGGAGCTGTTCCGGAAGGCGAAGGACGGAGCGGAGGTACGGTTTCTGACCACGGGTCAGATCGACGGCTGCAACACGTATCGGAGAAGCGTCACGCTGCTGCTTTTGAAGGCGATCTGCGACGTGGTGGGCATGGAGACGGTACGGAGCGTCAAGGTGCGGTTTTCCGTCAGCGAGGGCTATTACTGCACGATCCGGGAAAGGGCCGTGACCCAGCCGTTTCTCGATCAGGTGTACGACCGGATGAAGGAGCTGGTCCGGCAGGATCTTCCTATTGTGAAAAAGAGCATTCCGGTGGACGAGGCCATCGAGCGCTTTGCCCGCCACGGGATGACCGACAAGGCGAGGCTGTTCCGGTTCCGGAGGAGCTCCAGCGTCAACGTGTATCTGCTGGACGGCTTTGAGGATTATTTTTACGGCTATATGGTCCCATCCACCGGGTATCTGAAATATTTCAGGCTGATCCCCTACGACGGGGGATTTGTGCTGGAATTTCCGCCCCGGGCCACGCCGGAGACTTTCGGTCCCTTCCGGCCGGAGCACAAGGTGTTCACGACGCTGAAAAACTCCACTCAGTGGAGCGAGGTGCTGGAGGTGGCCACCGTGGGGGCGCTGAACGAGCAGATCTCGGACGGCAATATGAGCAATCTGATATTGGCGCAGGAGGCGATCATGGAGAAGGAGCTTGGGAACATCGCGGTCCAGATCGCGTCCCGCCACGACAAGAAGCTGGTCATGATCGCAGGCCCTTCGTCCTCCGGCAAGACGACCTTCTCCCACCGGCTGTCCATCCAGCTTCTGGCGCACGGGCTCCGGCCCCATCCGGTCGCGGTGGACAATTACTTTGTGGAGCGGGAGGATACGCCGAGGGACGCCGACGGCGAGTATGATTTCGAGTGTCTGGAGGCCATCGACATCGACCTGTTCAACCGTCAGATGCAGGCTCTCCTGCAGGGAGAGGAAGTGGGACTTCCCACGTTCAACTTTATCACGGGGAAGAAGGAGTACAAGGGGAACACGCTGAAGCTGGGGCCGGACGACGTGCTGGTGCTGGAGGGTATCCACTGTCTGAACGACCGGCTGTCCTACGCGCTTCCGTCGGAGAGTAAATTCAAGATCTATGTCAGCGCGCTGACGCAGCTTAACATCGACGAGCACAACCGGATTCCCACCACAGACGGGCGGCTGATCCGCAGGATTGTGCGGGATGCGCGTACCCGGGGAGCGGGAGCGAGACGGACGATCTCCATGTGGCCCTCCGTGCGGCGGGGAGAGGACTCGAATATCTTTCCGTATCAGGAGCAGGCGGACGTGGTGTTCAATTCGGCGCTGATCTATGAGCTGTCCGTGCTCAAGCAGTATGCGGAGCCGCTCCTGTTCGGCATCCGCCCGGAGGAGCCGGAGTATCTGGAGGCGAAGAGGCTTTTGAAATTCCTGAACTATTTTCAGGGGATCGACAGCAACCTTGTGCCGGGGAACTCCATTTTACGAGAATTTATAGGAGGAAGTCTGTTCCACGTATGACGCGGACAGGGCGGGAAGGGGGACCCGCGACGCGCGTGGGAGCATTTACATCAAGATGAAGGAATTGATCAAGAGGCGGCAGCTCATCCCGATCGGGGTGTGGTTTGTCCTGTATATGTCACTGTTTGTCTTTCAGGAGATCGTTCCGCCAAAGAACGTGCATCTGATCCGCTGCGTGCTGGACGACCTGATCCCCTATATGGCGGTGTTCGTCTACCCGTATGTGAGCTGGTTTCCGTACGTGGCGGTCTGCGCGGCGCTGGCCATCCGGAATCTGGACGATACGGAGTACCGGCGGGCGGTGCTGATCCTGACCGCGGGAATGAATGTGTTCCTGCTGATCTCGTATGTGTGGCCCACCGGGCTTGATTTCCGGGAGAGCATCGCCTACGACCTGACCACTCTCAGCGGGAACCTGCTGAAATTCGTGCAGACGGTGGATACGCCAAACAGCGTGTTTCCCAGTATGCATGTGTATGTGACGCTGGTGTTCCAGTACACGCTGGAGCTTCAGAAAAAGCGGCTGCCCGCGTGGGGAGTGTGGCTTGGCAGGGTGCTGGCGGCGCTGATCGTGCTGTCCACCATGTTCACGAAGCAGCACTCGGCGGCGGACGTGATCGGGGCGTTTGTCCTATTTGCAGTCCTGTGGGCGGCGTCGCTGAAATTTTCGTGGACAAAGAGAAGGATTTAGGCTACAATATACCAGACGCAAGTAAGACAGACAATCGCGGCTGACACATGTCAGGTGAGGAAAGTCCGGGCTTCACAGGGCAGGATGCCGGATAACGTCCGGTGGAGGCGACTCCAAGGCCAGTGCAACAGAAATAAACCGCCGGTCCCTCCGGGGCCGGTAAGGGTGGAAAGGCAGTGTAAGAGACTACCGCCCGGCTGGTAACAGACGGGGCACATGTAAACCCCATCCGAAGCAAGACCAAGCAGAAGCATATGGTGGCCCGCCAGCTTCAGGTAGGTCGCTTGAGCGTGCCGGCGACGGCACGCCTAGATAGATGATTGTCCAACGACATAACCCGGCTTATCGTCTTGCTTGCGCCGCAAAAGCGCAGGGCGGCTTCGCAAAGAAACGAAGCGCCCTGCGCTTTTGCGCGGGCTGAACGACTGCCGTCTGGGAGATCCCGCACATGCGGCGAGAGAAAAGGATAAAAAAGGAGATTCAGGAGATGTTGAAACTGCGGCCTTATAAGGACAGCGATGCGGAGACGGTCGCCGGCTGGCTCTCGGACGAGGAGGGCTTCTGGAAATGGTGCGCCGGGCAGTACAAGCGCTATCCGGCTCTTCCGGAGGACATCCGCGGGTTTTACCGGGAACAGCAGGCGGATCCGGGATTTTTTGAGATGACGGCGCTGGAGGGCGTGAAGGTGGTCGGACATCTGGTCATGCGGTATCTGGATCCGGAGCAGACGGATCTGAAATTCGGCTTTATCATCGTGGATCCATCGGTTCGCGGAAAGGGCTACGGGAGGCAGATGCTGACGCTGGCGCTCCGGTACGCCTTCGAGATCCTGAGAGCCGAGAGAGTGAGTCTTGGCGTCTTTGAAAATAACCCGGCGGCGGCCCGGTGCTACGAGGGCCTCGGCTTTTGCCGGACCGGCCGGTACACCGTCCACCATCTGATGGAGGAGGACTGGAAATTTTGGGAGATGGAATACCGAAAGGAGGAAGCAGTATGAAACGGTTATATTCATGGAACGTGAACGGGCTGCGGGCCTGCATGGATAAAGGATTTATGGAGTTTCTGGAGAGGGAGCAGCCGGACGTGCTGTGCCTTCAGGAGACGAAGATGCAGCCCAGCCAGGCGGACTTTACGTTTCCGGAGTACGAGATGTACTGGAACAGCGCGGTGAAAAAGGGCTATTCGGGAACCGCGGTGCTGACGAAGGAGAAGCCGCTCGACGTGTTTTACGATCTGGGCTTTGCGGATAAGCACAATACGGAGGGACGGGCCATCACGCTGGAGTACCCGGAATTTTATCTGGTGTGCGTCTATGTGCCAAACGCGCAGGACGGCCTGAAGCGGATCGACTACCGGATGGAATGGGAGGACGATTTCCGGTCGTACGTGGGAGCGCTGAAGGAGAAGAAACCGGTCATCGTCACTGGAGACATGAACGTGGCAAAGGAGGAGATCGACCTGAAAAACCCGAAATCCAACCGGGGGAACGCGGGTTTTTCCGATCAGGAGCGGGATAAGATGCGCGTCCTTCTGGCCTCCGGGTTCGTGGACTCGTTCCGGTACCTCTATCCGGACCGGACGGACGCGTACAGCTGGTGGTCCTACCGGTTCAGGGCGCGGGAGAGGAACGCCGGCTGGCGCATCGACTATTTTCTCGTGTCAGAAGGGTACGAGGACCGGATCGAGGACGCGAGGATCTTATCAGACCAGACGGGCAGCGATCACTGCCCGGTGGAGTTGATTCTGAAATAAAGACGCTTTTCAGATCACGCCTGTCGGCAGGCGCATCAGGATCGCGTAGACGAGCCGTTGGAGACCGGTCAGGACCGCGTTGTCCAGCAGGGACAGGGGAGCGCTCAGCGCGCCGCTTGCCAGCAGCACGATCAGGATGATGCTCCAGTAGGGGAGAAAGCGCCGGTACAGATCCGCAACGCCGGGGATCAGCTCGCCGAGCACATGAGAGCCGTCCAGCGGCGGCAGCGGGATCAGATTGAACACGCCAAGCCCTACGTTGATCACGGCGCAGTACCACGTCACGAGGATCAGCGTCTGGATCAGGACGGAATTGGCCGGAGCGTACAAGAGCAGGAGCCCTTCGATCAGCATCGACAGAAACGCAAGGATCAGATTGGCCGCGGGACCGGCCAGAGACACGAGGATCGTGCCGGTCCTGCGGTTTTTGTAGTATCCCGGATGGATGGAGACCGGCTTGGCCCAGCCCATCTGAAAAAAGAGCAGGCAGAAGGTTCCAAGCGGATCCAGATGCTTCAGCGGGTTGAGAGTCAGCCGCCCTGACGCCCGGGGCGTCGGATCGCCCAGCCGGTCCGACATCAGGCCGTGAGCGCATTCATGGCACACGATAGCCAACAAAAGCCCGGGAGCCATGTATAAAATGTATCGAAGCTGCGAGATATAGTGGGAGAGGTACATAAGAGGCGTCCTTTCTGTGGGATCCGCGTTCTGCGGATCCGGTATTCCGATGTTTTTCACCATCTTATCATACAAGGACAGAAGATGCAATTTTTTGTGTCATTGTGGCGATAGTCTGCGGAGACTTTGCAGGTAAGTATAACCGTATCCGCCATATTCATAACCCGACCGGTTCGCCAGAAATGCAAAAAATGCATAGGAATGCATCGGAGAAAGGCATTTTACACGTCAAAATAAGGGTGCTACAATAAATGCACAGACATAAAGCTTTGACGAGGAGGACAGGAATATGAACTACAAAGAGACAGATCCGGAATTTATGGAGAGACTGGAGCATTTTGCATTTGACGAGGTGGTCAACGAGGAGGGGCAGCAGCTGGACGCGCAGACGCGCTATCTGGCGATCCTCTCCGCGCTGATGGGCTGTCAGGGCGTCGACGCCTACCGGGAGATCCTGCCGCGGGCGCTGGCGGAAGGGCTTTCGCCGGTCGCGGTCAAGGAGGCAGTCTATCAGTCCGCGGACTATCTGGGAATGGGCCGGATGTGGCCGTTTCTGAGAGTCACCAACGAGGTTCTGGAAGAAAGGGGCGTCGCGCTTCCGCTGGAAGGGCAGGCGACCACGACCATGGAGGACCGGTTGGAAAAGGGCGTGCAGGCGCAGGCCGACATTTTCGGAGAGCACATGAAGGAAGCGTGGAAGGCGGGGCACATCAACCGCTGGCTTGCGGCCAACTGCTTTGGCGATTACTACACGAGGACGGGACTTGATCTGGCCCAGCGCGAGATGATCACGTTCTGCTTTTTGGCGGCGCAGGGCGGCTGCGAGCCGCAGCTGACGGCTCACGCCAAAGGAAATATGAACATGGGCAACGATAAGGAGTTTCTGCTCCGCGTCGTGTCCCAGTGCCTTCCCTACATCGGCTATCCCCGCAGCTTAAACGCCATCAGCTGCATCCAGAAGGCGGCGGAGTAAAGTTGAAATCCCTTGTCAAACCCCCACATATCGGTTATAATGTAAACCGCCGGAAGCGCCAGCTTCCGGCGGTTTAACGAGGGAAATGCGAAGCATTTCTCGAGTCAGCATAAAGAAGCGCCAGCTTCCGGCGGTTTAACGAGGGAAATGCGAAGCGGAAGCGCCAGCTTCCGACGGTTTCAATGAAGGAGACGATAGAGATGGGAAAGGTACGGACAAGATTTGCGCCGAGCCCCACGGGGCGTATGCATGTGGGAAACCTCAGAACGGCGCTTTATGCATATTTGATCGCAAAGCATGAGGGCGGGGATTTTATGCTCCGCATCGAGGACACGGATCAGGAACGGCTCGTGGAGGGCGCGGTGGACATTATCTACCGCACGCTTCAGGCCACGGGGCTGATCCACGATGAAGGCCCGGACAAGGACGGGGGCGTGGGGCCCTATGTCCAGAGCGAGCGTCAGGCGGCGGGCATCTATCTGGAGTACGCCAAAAAGCTCGTCGAGAGAGGCGAGGCATACTACTGCTTCTGCGACAAGGAGCGTCTCGAGAGCCTCCGTCAGGAGGTGGCGGGCAAGGAGATCATGATCTACGACAAGCACTGCCTGCACCTGTCCAAAGAGGAGGTGGAGGAGAAGCTTCGGGCCGGCGTGCCCTATGTGATCCGCCAGAACAATCCGCAGACCGGGACGACCACGTTCCACGATGAGATCTACGGGGACATTACGGTGGACAATTCGGAGCTGGACGACATGATCCTGATCAAGTCAGACGGTTATCCCACCTACAATTTCGCCAACGTGGTAGACGATCATCTCATGGGCATCACCCATGTGGTCCGGGGCAACGAGTATCTGTCGTCGTCACCCAAATACAACCGTCTCTACGAAGCGTTCGGCTGGGAGGTGCCGGTCTATGTGCACTGCCCGCTGATCACCGACGAGACTCACAAGAAGCTGAGCAAGCGCTGCGGACACTCCTCCTACGAGGATCTGATCGAGCAGGGCTTTCTGACCGAGGCCGTCGTGAATTTTGTGGCGCTCCTTGGCTGGTCGCCGGAGGACAATCAGGAGATCATGTCCCTTCCGGAGCTGGTGGAGAAATTCGACTACCGCCACATGAGCAAGTCTCCGGCCGTGTTCGACTATGGGAAGCTGAAGTGGATGAACGGCGAATATATCAAGAAGATGGAGTTCGAGGCGTTTTACGAGAAGGCGCTGCCGGTCATGAAGGAGGTCATTTCCAAAGATTACGATTTCCGGAAGATCGCGCAGATGGTCAAGACGCGCATCGAAGTGTTTCCGGATATCCGGGAGCTGATCGGCTTCTTTGAGGAAATGCCGGAGTACGACGTGTCCATGTACACGCACAAGAAGATGAAGACCACGGCGGAGAGCTCGCTGGCGGTGCTTCAGGAGGTGCTTCCCCTTCTGCAGGCGCAGGAGGATTACAGCAACGACGCGCTCTACGCGATGCTGAGCGCATTTGTGGCGGAGAAGGGCTACAAAAACGGCTACGTCATGTGGCCCATCCGCACGGCGGCGTCGGGCAGGCAGATGACGCCCTGCGGAGCCACAGAGATACTGGAGATCCTCGGCAAAGAGGAGAGTATTGCGCGCATCGGGAAAGCCATTGAGAAATTAAGCGAGTCTGTATGAGTTCTTATACGAGATCACAGAGCGAGGCGATCCGTCACCGGGACGGACCGCTGCTCGTTCTGGCCGGCCCGGGTTCGGGCAAAACCACTGTCGTCACAAAAAGAGTGCAGTATCTGGTGCAGGACTGCGGTATCTCTCCTTCCTCCATTCTGGTCATCACCTTTACGAAGGCCGCGGCCACGGAGATGAAGGAGCGCTTTGCGCGCCTGATGGAGAAGTCCGGCTCCGCCGAAACGGGCTATGGAAACGTGTCCTTCGGCACGTTCCACGCGGTCTTTTTCGGGATCCTCAAGCTGGCCTACGGCTTCACGGCCGCCAACATCCTGCGGGAAGAGACGAGGCGCGCCTATGTGAAGGAGAGCATCGGGCGGCTTCGGCTGGAGATCGACGATGAGAGTGAATTTCTGACCGGGATCCTTGCGGAGATCAGCCTGATCAAAAACGAACGGATCGCGCTGGAACACTATTTTTCCAAAAACTGCCCGGAGGAGGTGTTCCGGAAGATCTACGCAGAGTATGAGGACAGGAAGCGCGCGGCGCGGCTTCTGGATTTTGACGATATGCTTCTGTATACATGGGAGCTTTTGTCCCAGCGGGAGGATATCCTGTCGGCGTGGCAGAACAAATTCCTCTATATCCTCGTGGACGAGTTTCAGGACATCAACCGGCTGCAGTACGACATCCTGCGGCTTCTGGCCGCCCCGCAGGACAATCTGTTCATCGTGGGGGACGACGACCAGTCCATCTACCGGTTCCGGGGAGCAAAGCCGGAGATCATGCTGCATTTCGGGAAGGATTATCCGGACGCGGGGAGAGTGCTCTTAAACGACAATTTCCGCTCCACCGGGCAGATCGTGGAGGCGGCGGGGAGGCTGATCGCCGGTAATAAAACGCGCTTCCCGAAGGAGATCACGGCCAGAGGCGGGGACGGGCCGCCGGTGAAGGCGCTGGAATTTCCCGACCAGCAGCAGGAGTGCCTGTACATTTTAAAGGAGCTTCAGGCGTGGCGGGCCGGAGGAGGGAGACTTGAGGATGTGGCGGTCATTTACCGGACCAACACCCAGCCGCGGATGCTGATCCAGAAGCTCATGGAGTACAACGTACCGTTCCGGGTGCGGGATCAGTTTCCGAACCTGTTTACCCACTGGATCGCGAGAGATCTGTTCTGCTATATCCGTCTGGCCATGGGGAGCGGGCTCAGGAAGGATCTCCTTCCGGTACTGAACCGTCCCAAGCGGTATATGAACCGGGAATGTCTGGACGACGAGCGGATCTCGTGGGAGCACATGCTGACGTACTACGAGGACAAGAGTTATGTGTGCGACAAGATCGAGAGGCTTCAGTACGATCTTCGGATGCTGGGACGCATGGGGCCCTTCGCGGCGATCTCCTACATCCGGCAGGTGGTGGGCTACGGGGAATATCTGAAGGAGTACGCCCAGTTCCGCCGTATGAACGCCGACGATCTGACCGAGGTGCTGGACGAACTGGCGGAGAGCGCCAAGGGCTACGCTTCCTACGACGAGTGGTTTGCGCACATTGAGAGCTATACGGAGGAAATGCAGAAGATGCAGAAGCGGCAGCAGGAGGTGCGGGAGGGCGTCCATCTGACCACCATGCACAGCAGCAAGGGGCTGGAGTACGACAAGGTGTTCATCCTCGACGCGGCCGAGGGCGTGACGCCGTACAAAAAGGCGGTGCTGGATCCGGATCTGGAGGAGGAGCGCCGGATGTTCTACGTGGCCATGACCCGCGCAAAACGGGAGCTGACCGTGTGCTGGACGAAGAAGCTTGGAAGCCGCGAGCACAAGCCGTCCCGCTTTCTGGCGGAGATGGCCGGGACGGCGCATGAGGATGCGGCGAAGGGAGGCAGAAAACAGTGACAGAGCAGTACGATACCGTCTACCGGGGCGGACAGGGAGAGATCGTGGAGAAAAAGTCCCGCTTTATCGCCACGGTCCGGCCGGTGGGCACCGAGGAGGAGGCGCTGGCCTTTGTGGAGGAGATGCGCAAAAAATACTGGGACGCCCGGCACAACTGCTGGGCTTACGTGCTGGGGGAACGGCAGGAGCTCATGCGCTGCAGCGACGACGGGGAGCCGTCCCAGACGGCCGGAAAGCCCATGATGGACGTGCTGACCGGCGCGGGGCTCACCGACACGGCCGTGGTGGTGACCCGGTACTTCGGCGGCACGCTTCTTGGCACGGGCGGCCTTGTGCGGGCTTACTCGGCGGCCGTGCGGGAGGGGCTGAAGGACAGTCTTGTGATCACCAAATACCGGGGGACGAGACTTACGGTGGAGACGGACTACAACGATCTTGGAAGGCTGCAGTATCTGTTCGGACAGCGGGGGCTTCGGCTTCTGGACGCAAGCTACACGGACAAGGTGTCGTTTTCCGTGCTGGCAAAGGCGTCCGAGGCGGACAGGATCAAAAACGAGGTCACGGAGGCGGTGGGCGGCCGTGCGAAGCTTGAGGAGTCGGAAAGCCTGTATTTTGCGGAGCTGGACGGAGAGTATATCTGTTTCTTATGAAAAAAATTATGTAAACTTTATGTTAAGAATCTGTTAATTTTAAGTGAAATATCGCAAATTTTATTTGCGCCAGATTGACAGGATGCAAAAAGTCAAAGATAATAAAGAAAAAGGACTTTTTGTGTATTTAATTAGGAAGTACATGAAAAGTCTTTTTTACATCCGGCGCATCGGACAAAAATCTTTCTTCCTGCGCCTTACACAAGACAAACGGAGGATGTTGTGATGAGTATTTTTAATTTCCTGACCCTGTTCGGGGGACTGGCGTTGTTCCTGTACGGAATGGAGCTGATGGGAGAGGGACTGGAGCAGGCTTCCGGCGGAAAGCTTGAGAAGATCCTCGAGAACCTCACGTCAAATCTGTTCCGGGCCGTTCTGCTGGGCATCGGAGTCACGGCGGTGATCCAGAGCTCTTCCGCCACGACGGTCATGGTGGTCGGCTTCGTGAACAGCGGGATCATGCCGCTGTCCAGAGCGGTGGGCATCATCATGGGAGCCAATGTCGGTACGACCGTGACGGCGTGGATCCTGTCGCTGGCCGGGATTGAAAGCTCGAATTTCTTTGTGCAGCTTCTCAATCCGTCGTCGTTCTCGCCGATCCTCGGCGTGATCGGCATCGGACTGATCATGTTTTCCAAACGGGACAAGAGCAAGGACATCGGACACATTCTGGTGGGCTTTACGATCCTCATGTACGGCATGGACATCATGTCGGGAGCCGTGGAGCCGCTGGCGGATGTGCCGGCCTTCACCAACATCCTGCTCATGTTCTCGAATCCGGTGCTGGGCGTCATGGCGGGCGCGGTACTGACGGCCATCATCCAGAGCTCCAGCGCTTCGGTCGGTATCCTGCAGGCGCTCTGTATGAGCGGCACCGTGCCGTACAGCACGGCGCTTCCCATCATCATGGGACAGAACATCGGAACGTGCGTGACGGCGATCCTGTCGTCCATCGGTGCCAACCGGAATGCACGGCGCGCGGCGGGCATCCATCTGATGTTCAACCTGATCGGAACCGTACTGTTCCTGACGGTATTTTACACGGCGAACCTGTTTGTGGATTTTGCATTCCTGTCGGAGAACGCGACCCCGGTGGGTATCGCCATGATCCACACGATCTTCAATGTGACGGTGACGCTGGTGCTGCTGCCCTTCAGCCAGAAGCTGGTCAAGCTGGCCTATCTGGTCATCCGGGTGACCGACGAGGAGAGGGCCGCGACCCCGAGGACGCTGGATATTCTGGACGAGCGTTTCCTGGAGGTTCCGGGCTATGCGCTTGAACAGGGCGAGGCGGCTACCATGGCCATGTTCAAGGAGGTGCGCAAGTCGCTCGCTATGTCGGATTCGCTGATCGAGGATTACAGTCCGGACACAGTGGTGAAGATCAAGGAGAGCGAGGATCTGGTGGACGGCTACGAGAATCAGATCTCCAACTATCTGCTGACGCTGTCCAGAAAGAATCTGAACGAGGCGGAGAGCCAGCTTCTCTCGGTGCTTCTGTACAGCATCGGAGACATCGAGACCATCAGCGACCAGGTGTGCAATATCGCCATCGCCTACCGGGGCATGGAGTCCAAGGAGAGCAGCTTCTCCGCCAAGGCGGTACAGGAGCTGAAGGTGCAGCAGGAGGCCGTGAAGGCTCTTGTGGACGCCACGATCGCCATGTTCGACGACCATACGATCAAGGACGTGTATGCCTGCCGTCAGGTGGTGTTCGAGGTGGTAAGGGCGTCCAAGGAGCGCCATATGGTCCGGCTTATGAACCACGAGTGCGCAGTGGAGCTGGGAATGGTGCTGACGGATATTCTGAACAGCTACGAGAGGATCGCGATCCGCTGTATGAGGATCGCCAGCTATCTGTCCCAGATCGACGGACGGGAGCTGGAGATCCACGATCACGAGCATCTGCTGGCGATCTCGGATTATCAGGAGCTCTACAAAAAATACAAAGAAAAATATGCGCTTCCGAAGCAGTAAGGGGCGCGAAAAAACCTGCCGTGCGGGAATGCACCGGCAGGTTTTTTGCGCGATATGAGCAGATGTTCAGTTCAGTTCGTCCTCCGGGACCAGCTCGTCGTACTCCATGGAATCCAGAAGCTCGTCGAACGCCTCGGAAGCGATCTCGTACTCCTCGTCGGACTCGATGTTTTCGAGCTGCGGCATGCCGGACGCATCCGCGGCATAGCGGTACAGATAGACCTCGCCGTCGGAATTCTGTCCGTTCTCGTCCAGCGGGAGGAGAGCGATATATTCTTTGTCGGCGGCGTCAAAGATCCCTACGATCGCACATTCTACGGTGGTGTCGTCGTCAAGCGTCAGAGTTACGGTGACGCCGTCCCCTCCGCAGGAAGCGCAGTCGCCGTTGCATTTGGTTTCATCACAGCTGTTGGACATTTTGTAAACCCTCATTTCTTTTCGTAATGTGCCGGCGGGCCGGAAGGAAGCCGGAAGCCCTTCGCACCGCGCCGGCGTGTCTCTATCACTGTATCAGAACGGGCGGTAATTTGCAAGCCCCACTTCGGAAGTGCGGGAAAGATCCTCCGTATGGCGAAATCGCTGCGAAGGCTTGACTTTGCGGCGGATTTTTATAAAATAGAAGGAAATGACCACGAGGAGGAAGATCGGAAATGGATCTGACATTTTCAAAGAGAGCCCTGCGCATCGAGGAGGGCATTTTTTCTGTCTTAAATACAAAGAAAGAGGAGTTGGAGAGAGCGGGGCGAACCGTCTACAATTTTTCCGTCGGGACGCCGGATTTTGAGCCGCCCGCCCATGTTATGGAGGCCATGCAGGAGGCGTGCAGGGATCCGGAGAATTATAAATACGCGCTGGCGGACCGGCCGGAGATGCTGGAGGCGGTGCGCGCGTTTTACCGGACGCGGTTCGGCGTGGAGGTGGAGACCGGCCAGATCATGAGTCTGTACGGCTCGCAGGAGGGGATGGCGCACATCGCGCTTGTCATGTGCGATCCCGGAGACGTGGTGCTCGTGCCGGATCCCGGCTACCCGGTGTTCGGCATGGGGCCGGAGCTTATGGGGGCCAGATGCGAGACCTATCCGCTTTACCGGGAAAATGAGTTCATGCCGGATTTCGCGGATATCCCGGAGGAGACGGCCCGGGCGGCGAAGCTTATGATCATCTCGTGCCCGGCCAATCCGGTCTGTTCCGTGGCCGACGACAGCTTTTACGAGGAAGCCATCGCATTCGCAAAAAAATACGGGATCATCCTGCTTCACGACAACGCCTACGCGGACATCGTGTTCGGCGGACGGAAGGGAAGATCGTTTCTGTCCTATCCGGGAGCTATGGACGTGGGAGTCGAATTTTACTCCCTGTCCAAATCCTACAATATGACCGGCATGCGCATTTCCTTCGCCGTCGGCAATCCGGACATCATCCGCACGTTCCGGAAGCTGCGCTCCCAGATCGACTACGGCATCTTCCTGCCCGTCCAGAAGGCGGCGGTGGCGGCGATCACCGGGCCGCAGGACAGCGTCGGGGAGCAGTGCCGGATCTACGAGGAGCGCAATTACGCGCTCTGCCGGGGACTGACCCGTATCGGCTGGAACGTGCCGGATGGGAAGGGCACCATGTTCGTGTGGGCGCCCATTCCGGAGCACTATACGGGCAGCGAGAGATTCGTGCTGGACCTGATGGAGAAGGCGGGGGTGATCGCCACGCCGGGCACGGCCTTCGGCCGTCTGGGAGAGGGCTATGTGCGCATGGCGCTCGTCCATTCCACGGAGACCATCGGGGAGGCCGTCCGGGCCATCGACCGGAGCGGGATCCTGAAAAGATGAGCTTCACGGACGTTTACACGGAATTTATCTTTGTGGAGGACGCCCCCCGCGAGGCGGACGTGATCTTTGTGCCAGGCTCCGGCGAGGGAGCGCTGGCCGTGCGCGCGGCGGAGCTCTGGAGGGAGGGGTACGCCCCCTTCGTCCTCCCGTCGGGAAAATACGGAAAGCTCGCGGGCCGCTTTGAAGGAGAGGACGGCTCCTCCACGGAGTGGGAGTATTTAAGCCGCATCCTCCTGCGGGAGGGCGTGCCCGCGGAGGCGATCCTCCGGGAAGATCAGGCCACCTACACCTACGAGAACGCAATGTTTTCGAGGCGGGTGACGGATCGGATGGGGCTCTCCGTGCGAACGGCCCTTCTGTGCTGTCAGGCGTACCATGCCAGAAGAGCGCTTCTTTACTATCAGGTATGCTTTCCCGAGGCCGCGATTCTGGTCTGTCCGACGGTCACAAAGGGCGTTAGCCGGGACAGTTGGTATCGGGACGAACAGTCCATCCGTCTGGTGCTGGGGGAGATGGAGCGCTGCGGAAGCCAGTTCGGCGGGATTTTCATGGAACAGCTGAAGAAGGAGGAATGTTACCGGTAACAATTTTCAGCCGGAAAAGATAGGTAGCGTAATAATTACAGTGAACCGGCAAATTTATATAATATCATTGTAATTAGTTCTGCAAACTATACAGAATAGACAAATTTCACCTTCTAAAATTGATAATGATATTGCAGTGGGCCTGGAGAGATCCGGGCTCTTCTGCAAAAAAGGCGGGAAGAGACTCTTTTGCGGAACATAATTCACTTTCACGAATTTCAGGAAAAGGAGATGTTCAACATGACCAATGAAAAGAAACAGGAATTGGACGCGCTGTGCCTTAAGTTCAGGCGGAAGCTGATCGAGACGCTGCACAGCATCCAGACAGGGCATCCGGGCGGGTCGCTTTCCGTATGTGAGATTCTCACGACCCTTTATTTCAATGAGGCCAATATTTCTCCGGAGAACATAGAGGATCGGAGCCGCGACAAAATTGTGCTGTGCAAAGGGCACGCCGCGCCTATGCTGTATCTGAATCTGGCGGAAAAAGGCTTCTTTCCGATGGAGGAGATGAAGACGCTGCGGCAGATCGACAGCAGGCTGCAGGGCCATCCTTGTTCCAAGGATACGCCGGGGGTGGAAGTATCCACCGGCCCGCTGGGGCTTGGGTATCCGATCGCGCTTGGTATGGCGCTGTCGGACATGCAGGATCAGGTGGACGCTTACACGTACGCGGTGCTCGGCGACGGAGAGATCAACGAGGGCGTCGTGTGGGAGACGTGCATGAACGCGGCCAAATTCAAGACCGACCGGCTGATCACGATCCTGGACTGGAACGGAGTGCAGCTGGACGGGACGACAGACGACGTGATGCCTATGGGCGACGTCGAACTGAAATTTAAGGCGTTTGGCTACAACACCATCGTGTGCGACGGCCACGACGTGGCGGCCATCAGCGCGGCGGTAGCCTGCGCCAAGTCTGTGAAGGGAATCCCGAGCATCATTCTGGCAAAGACGGTCAAGGGAAAAGGAATTTCCTTTATGGAAGGCAAGAACACATGGCACGGAGCGCCGGTTAAAGACGAACACTATGAGACGGCGATGAAAGAGCTGGGAGGTGCACAGTAATGGGGAAGGCAATTCGCGACGTATATGGAGAAGCGCTGAAAAAGTACGGCGCAGTCAATGAAAATATCGTGGTGCTGGACGCGGACGTGTCCGGATCCACCAAGTCGGCGGTGTTCGGAAAAGAGTATCCGGACCGCTTCTACAACTGCGGGATCTCCGAGTATGCCATGATGGGCATGGCGGCAGGCATGGCGAAGAACGGCAAGATCCCGTTCGTCAACACGTTCGCGGTGTTCCTGACCACGCTGGGATCTCTCGCGGCCAGAGCGGCGCTGTCCTACTCGGGGCTGAACGTCAAGATGATGGGCGGCTATGGAGGCCTCTCCGACGCCTACGACGGCGCGACGCACCATGCGCTGGAGGACATCGCCATGATGCGGACGCTTCCGGACATGACGGTGATGGTGGCGTCCGACGCGGCCATTACCGACTGGATGGTGAAGACCGCGGCGGAGGTGGACGGCCCCATGTACATCCGTCTCTCCCGGGACGCGGCGCCTGACTGCCATCCCGGGGACGCGGTCTTCGAGCTTGGCAAGGGCATGGTGGTGCGGGAAGGCACGGACGCGACGGTCATCGCCTGCGGACTGCTGGTAAGCACGGCCGTGAAGGCGGCCGAGATGCTGGCGGCTGAAGGGATCAGCGTCAGAGTCGTGGATATGTACTGCATCAAGCCGCTCGACGAGGAGCTGATCCGGACATGCGCGGAGGAGACCGGAGCCATCGTGACGGCGGAGGAGCACAGCGTCATCGGCGGACTGGGCGGAGCCGTATCCGAGGCGCTGGCGCGCGCGGGAGCGGGCGTTCCGGTGGAGATGGTCGGCACGAAGGACTGCCATGCGGAGTCCGGCGCTTACGCGGCGCTTCTGAAAAAATATGGTCTGGACGCAGACGCGGTGGCGTCGGCGGTCCGAAAAGCAGTTTCCAGAAAACAAGATTGAGTAAGGAGGTACCAATATGAGAGAATCCATTCACAAATATTTCCAGGTGGGAACCATCCGCTGGATGTCGTTCCCGAAGATGGGCGTTTTGGAATCGATCAGGAGGATCGCGTCCGATGATTTCTTTGACGCCATCGAGATCACGAAATGCAAGGATGACGAGGAGAGAGAGGCGGTCAAAAAGCTGCTGGAGCAGTCGCACCTGAAGGTGTGCTACGGCGCGCAGCCCCGGCTTCTCGGTCCGAAGCTCAATCCCAACGACATCGACGAGGCGGGACGGAAGGCTGCGGAGGACACTCTGCTGGAGGCCATCGACGAGGCGGAGTATCTGGGCGCGCGGGGAATCGCGTTCCTCGCCGGAAAATGGGAGGAGGAGACGAAGGAGCAGGCGTACGCGCAGCTTCTGAAGACCACGAGAAATCTGTGCGACTATGCGGCGAAAAAAGGCATGATGGTGGAGCTTGAGGTGTTTGATTTCGATATGGACAAGGCCGCGCTCATCGGTCCGGCCCCCTATGCGGCCAGATTTGCGGCGGATATGCGCATGACCCACAACAATTTCGGACTGCTGGTGGATCTGTCCCACTTCCCGACCACCTATGAGACGTCCAAATTTGTGATCCGGACGCTACGTCCTTATATCACGCATCTTCACTTTGGAAACGCGGTGGTGAAGGAGGGCTGCACCGCTTACGGCGACAAGCACCCGAGATTCGGCTTCCCGGAGAGCGCCAACGATACGGCGGAGCTTGCGGACTATCTGACCGTGCTGAAGCAGGAAGGTTTCTTCAACGCGCAGGATCCACTGGTGCTGTCCATGGAGGTCACGCTGGTGGGCGATGAGGATGAAGAGATCGTGCTGGCAAACACAAAGAGAGTGCTCAACAGAGCGTGGGCGCTGGTCGAGGATTAAAATCAGAGAAAAAGGAGATACAAATCATGAAAATTGTAGTATTAGACGGTTTTACCGAGAATCCTGGAGACATCAGCTGGGGGCCGCTGGAGGCGCTCGGCGAGGTGACGGTGTACGACAGAACCTCTTATGTGGAGTCCCCGCTGATCGCGGAGCGGATCGGCGACGCGGACGTGGTCGTCATGAACAAGACGCCCATCAGCCGGGAGACCATCGACAAGTGCCCGAACATCAAGACGATCGCCGTGCTAGCCACAGGCTACAACGTGGTGGATTACGAGTATGCCAAAGAGAAAGGGATCCCGGTGCAGAACGTGCCGGTCTACGGGACGGACAACGTCAGCCAGTTTGCGGTCAGCCTTCTGATGGAGGTGTGCTCTCACATCGGACATCACAACGATTCCGTCCATGCAGGTGAGTGGGCGGGAAATCCCGACTGGTGCTACTGGCACTATCCGATGATCGAGGTGTCCGGAAAGACCGCGGGCATCATCGGTCTTGGAAGAATCGGCTATAATACGGCGAAGATCCTGAGAGCCATGAACGTCAACGTGCTGGCTTACGACGCCCATGAAAGCGAGGCCGGGAAGGAAGTGGCTTCCTATGTGGGGCTGGACGAGCTCCTTGGCAAATCTGATTTCATCTTCCTACACTGCCCGCTGTTCCCGTCCACCGAAGGGATCATCAACAAGGACAATATCGCGAAGATGAAGGACGGCGTGATCATCGTCAACAACAGCCGTGGCCCGCTGATCGTGGAGCAGGACCTGTACGAAGCGCTGGAGAGCGGAAAAGTAGCCGCCGCCGCGCTGGACGTGGTATCCACCGAACCCATCAAGGCGGACAACATCCTCCTGAAGGCAAAGAACTGCATCATCACGCCGCACATTTCCTGGGCTACCAAGGAGGCGAGAGAGCGGATCATGAACACGACTGCGGAAAACATCAAATCCGTGATGGACGGCGCGCCGGCCAACGTGGTGAACAAATAAAGAAGCGGGCGACCGCTTCTGATCCGCCGGCGTTTTTCGGACGGCCGCAGCAACATCGATATGGAGGATGGGTATGAAAATAGTGATCGCAATCGACTCCTTCAAGGGGAGTCTGACTTCTATGGAAGCCGGGAGAGCCATCCGGGACGGGATCCGGAGAGTGCTCCCGGAGACGGAGATCATCGTGAAACCTCTGGCGGACGGGGGAGAAGGAACGACCGAAGCGCTGGTGGAGGGGCTTGGAGGAGAGCTGATCCGTGCAAAGGTGCACGGACCGCTTGACAGCCCGGTGCAGGCGTCGTATGGTGTACTTGCCGACAAAAGGACGGCGGTCATGGAAATGGCCGCCGCTGCGGGAATCATTCTGGCAGGAAAGGATCTAAGGCCCGAAAAGGCGACTACCTACGGCGTGGGAGAGATGATCCGGGACGCGGTGGAGCGCGGATGCAGAAGCTTTATCATCGGCATCGGAGGAAGCGCCACCAACGATGGAGGCATCGGAATGCTGACAGCGCTGGGCTATGAATTTCTGGATGAAAATGGAGAACCGGCCGGGATCGGCGGGGAGGCTCCGGGAAGAGTGGCCTCCATCCGCACGGAGAAAGCCATGCCGGAGCTGAAGGAATGCAGCTTCCGGATCGCCTGCGACGTGACCAACCCGCTGTGCGGTCCCAACGGCGCCACGTACATCTACGGGCCTCAGAAGGGCGTGACCGACGGGATGCGGGACGATATGGACCGGGCGATGGCCCGTTATGCGGACGTGACCCGCCGGTGTCTCGGGACGGACTTTGCGGAGTATGAAGGAGCCGGAGCGGCGGGCGGTCTGGGCTTTGCGTTTTTAAGCTATCTGAACGCGGATCTCCAGCCGGGCATCGAGCTTGTCCTGGAGGCGGTGGACATGGAGAGCGCCATGGAAGGCGCGGATCTGGTGTTTACCGGGGAGGGCAGACTGGATCATCAGACCGCCATGGGAAAAGCGCCGGTGGGCATCGCCCGGCTGGCGAAAAAGCACGGCGCGAAGGTCGTGGCGCTGGCGGGCTCGGTCATCGAGGGCGCGGAGCAGTGCAACGAGGAAGGGATCGACGCTTATTTTTCCGTGCTGCGGCGGATCATGACGCTGGATCAGGCCATGGAGCCGGAGACCGCCAGGCAGAATATCGCAGGGACGACGGAACAGCTGATCCGTCTTCTGGCGTCGGCAGAATCCTGAGGAAAAGAGAGACGACAAAGATGACGGAAGAGACACTGATCTTGCTTGGCACCGGCAACGCCACGGTGACCAGATGCTTTAACACCTGCTTTGCCATCCGGACGGAGGAAGCGGAATATTTTCTGGTGGACACCGGAGGCGGGAACGGGATCATGACCCAGCTGGAGCGGGCACAGATCCCCATGGAGCAGATCCATGAGATCTTCATGAGCCACGAGCATACGGATCATCTGCTGGGACTGATCTGGATGATCCGGATGATCGCCACGAAGATGAAAAAAGGACAGTATGAGGGCAACCTGAACATTTACTGCCACAGCGACCTGAAGGATGTGATCCTGACCATCACGAAACTGACGGTGCAGGAGAAATTTTTCCGGCTGATCGGGGAGCGGATCTTTCTCTGTCCGGTGGAGGACGGAGAGGAGCGGGAGATCCTCGGCTACCGGGTGAAGTTTTTTGACATCCGCTCCACGAAGGCGAAGCAGTTCGGATTTACGATGAAGCTGAAAAACGGAAAGCGCTTTACCTTTCTGGGAGACGAGCCCTACCAGGAGCACGAGCGGGCGTACGCCCAGGATTCGGACTGGCTGCTTCACGAGGCGTTCTGCCTCTACCAGGACCGGGAGATCTACAAGCCGTACGAGAAGCACCACACCACGGTGCGGGAGGCGTGCGAGAACGGAGAGAGCCTGGGCGCGAAGAATCTGATCCTCTACCACACGGAGGATCGTAATCTCAGGGAGCGCCGGGCGCGCTACACGGCCGAAGGAGAGCGGTACTACCATGGAAATCTGCTCGTCCCGGACGATCTGGAGAAAATCATCTTATAGAAGGGAAGCGCTGCCTGCATGCAAACATGAAGCAGCGCTTCTTTTGTTATGGGTCGGATAGACCCAGTTGAGTACGTTGGAGTTTCTCCACAGAGAAACGG